>CAZAVY010000103.1:0-8968 GCA_964488685.1 uncultured Gammaproteobacteria bacterium | reverse complement strand
GCTGAATCTTGTATCGTGAGCAGAATACTCTCACAGTCTCGCAAGCGGGGATCTTGCAATGGCTGGAAGCCAATGGTTACAAGATTCCCGCTTTCGCGGGAATGACTCAGTCGTTAGTTTTTCGTGCTTAATGTAAGTGCCTACATTAAAAATCGGTAGGGCAGGAATTCAGGTTAAAATGCGTTAGCAATGGACGATCAGGACCCCAAAAACTGGTTTGAAGATATCGAAAAGATTGTCTCCGAGCCTTTAAATTTCAAGTCTAAACTCGAGATAGGCGAAGACGCTTATACCTCGTTGAAAGTAAAAAATGCGGCGTTTCAGGCCTGGGAAGTGGCCGGAGTCGCGACCACGGCGGCGGTGGTTGCGAAATCTTCGGTGGTCGCAACGACTTTTTTTGCCCCGACCGGTTTTTTGGCTGCAATCGGTATCGGCACGGCCGTAACCCCGATCGGCTGGGTCGTCGCGGCCGGTGTCGTTACCGGCGGTGCCTGGATTGGAATTACGCGATATTTAAAGAAAGCATCGGCAAACCGGGTGACCGTGATTCCGAAATTCATTAATACGCCGCTCGATGTTCTGGCGCTAGGCCTTTTCGATTTGCTGGCGCCGCTGGCGCTGAAGATTACCGCTGTCGAAGGCAACCTCGACGCAACTAAACGAAAGCCTGTACATGACTACTTTGTTAAGGAGTGGGGCTATGATCCCGAGTTCGTTAGCGAAGGCATCAAGTACACTGAATCAACACTAGATGAGTTCTCAATCAGGAACCTGGCACGAACACTGGCTGAATTTACCCGTGAGAATCCGGACTGTAACTTCAAGCTAATGTCGCAGGAGATCCTCGGGTTTCTTGTCAAAATAGCAATATCTGAAGGCGGCATGGATGAGCGGCAGAAAATGGAAATCGGGAAGGTTGAATCCATTTTCAAATCGACCAATCGGTTTTCGATCAGGAATAAGATTCGTGCCGGGTGGGGTTCTTTGAGGGAGACAGCGGCCCGGATTTTTTCGCGAAAGCGCTCCGAATAACGAACCACCCTTTAACGCGGGGCGTTTATACTAACCCGAACATTTCATAAACCTGTTCGCGCCCTTGCCTGAGGAAACAAGGTCCGGCGCAATCACCGCGGCAGTTCATGAAATCTCCGGGCTATGTTTTTGCCTACTCGAATCGATTGTCGAGATAGTTGATTATTTCGCTGGAACCATACATCCACTCTATCGAACCATTTTCGTTTGCGACGCGTAAGCACGGCACCTGGTACTTACCCCCCAGGTCGATCAACTCCCGGTTCCATTGCGGATTATTGCGTGCGTCGCGAGTTTCGATATTCAAACCCAGGCGCCGAATAGTACGACGGGTTTTGACACAGAACGGGCATTGTTTGAAATGGTAGAGTTTCATGGTCGATGTTGTCGCATCACGCTCGGCCTGTTTTTGCGGAGGCAAGACCGGGATACCCGGGCGGGTAATCCAGTCAATTAAAATAATTATTTGACCCAGCGGCCAGCGAATCAAGCGGAACAGGTATTTCATATGGCGATTTTTAGTAGTTCTTGCACAGAAGGGTTATCATATCCTAAAGACACCAGAATGGGAGTACGAGGCAATTGCGTGCGTCGGCGTGCATGGCCCGGGTGGGCGGCTGTCCGATGTATCCGAATGACCAGATAAGTGTTAAGTAGGTACAATTTGGGGTCTCAATGTTATATTCGCCGAAAAATCTGGCCGAGTCAGATGTGCTGATGTTGTTTAAATCTCCATCTGGCCTGGAGGGCGTCAAGATTCACAAAACAGCAGAACCTTCGCTGATATCGGCAGCACAGCACCTGTATGCGGGCGGATTTATTACCCTGGTTGACGGTGGCTACCTGACCCTACTCTGGGTCCAGGCCGCTGAGCATGCCCCTGCGCTATTTACGATGCTTAATTCCGGTCGTAACGAGTAAGCGCCGCGCACACGGCTTTACCGATTATTTCACCCAATTTCGCGGATCATACCTGTACTACGGTGAAAGGCTCAACAGCATCAGCCATTTGGTGGGAGCCGCGTTGGCATTGATTGGGATGGGCGCCCTAGCAACCGTTGGCATTCAGATCGGCGATCCCTGAATATTGTTTAGTTTTCTGGTGTTTGGTGCCTCCATGGTGTTGCTCTACACCATGTCGATGCTTTATCACAGTTTTGAGTCTCCCGAACTAAAACGCATCTTCCAGACTTTCGATCACGTATCGATTTATCTTTTGATCGCGGGCACCTACACCCCTTACATGCTGGTTAGTTTGCGCGAAGGCAATGGCTGGCTGATTATGAGTATTGTCTGGGCGCTGGCGCTGGCAGGAATCGCGAGTGAAGTATTTTTGTCAGGGCGGGCGGTAAAAATAGGGTAGGTGGTTATTTATATGGCAATGGGTTGGGCCTGCTCTTTCGAAATCGCCAGTCTTAAAGCCGCGCTTTCTGAATCGGGGTTATTCTGGCTGGCCGGCGGCGGTCTGGTTTATACCGTGGGGATAGTTTTTTATACGCTCGACAAAATCAGATATCTGACGCATGCGCATGGGAGATGGCTTTTTTTTGTTTTGATTGGAACGGGCTGCCACTTTGTTTCTATTATCGGTTACGTGCGCTAGCGTACACCAACCCGGGGCGAATTAACCTATCGCGAAATTATCCTGGTGTTTATCCGAAGGCAAGTAATAGCGGATATCGATATTCACCGGTTTGCACTTGAGCACTGCCGCAAATCGATAGGCTTCAGATTTTCCTTCAATTAGTTGCCATTCGCCACGACCCTCGATCAAGGCCGACGAATCTATTTTCCGCAGGGCTGTGGTTGCCTGTTTTGCTGCAGGCAGCGCTTTGAAGCATGCTTCTTTTGCACACCAGATTCGGTAGAAGCTATCAGCCTGCTTGGATTCATCCTGCGCCAGACTATCCAGTTCCGCCGCATTCATAAATACTTCGGCCAGGGCTGAAAATTTTCGGCGTTTACGCGTGCCCTCGATATCAATGCCAACCGGGCAATCAGACAGCGCAAAGCAGATAAGCCCACCACTGTGACTCAGGCTGATGTGAGTGCTCGGCATCAGGTTGGCTACAAACGGTGTTGCCCCGGAGCGCTCGACAAACTCCCATAGTTGCGCTCGCGAGTCGAAATGCAGGTTCAGTGCATGCCGCATCAGTGCCCGGCTCAACAAATATTCGCGACGTTTTTTGTGGCTTTTTATTCGGCCCAGCCGGTCTGCCTCTGATTCCGAAAACAGGGGTATAACGCCCTGTTCCTGGTCCAGGGTCAGATCTGAAACCCTGGCAAACCAAAGCTGCAGGGTATCGGCATGGGGGGTTGTTTTAGCTTGCATAAGAGCAAGCCTATTATAGGTGTCACTTATGACTGATTCAACGCCGGGGAAGACATGCTTAAGTAAGTGCCATTCATTACAGGCCCGATATTTGACCTTCCTGTGATACAGTTTCAAGTCATCAAGTGGAGATATAGTCTGTGTTAGATTTTCGCCTCGAATCCTGGGCCGCGTTTGCCCCGGGGCTTGAATCCGTGGATGACTGGAGCCACTGGATACAGGGCCCGGTTACCATCGATGAACCGCTCGGGAGGGTTCCGTTAGAAGCGGTCCCTGCAATGTTGCGCCGCCGCTTTAATACGCTGGGCAAGTGTGCCATGGGAGCGGCCTTACCGCTGGTAAGCGGAATTGCGGCTATTCCGAGCATTTTCGCTTCCCGGCACGGTGATACGGAAATGTCTTTTTCGCTGCTCGAGGGCATCGGGCGAGACCAACCGCTATCACCGACCAGCTTCAGCCTGGCAGTACACAATGCTGTCAGCGGCTTGTTTTCAATTGCGCGTAAAGACACCAGCGCGGTGACATCTATTGCCGCTATGGAAGGGCTGGTGCTGCAAACCCTGTTCGAAGCGCTTGGACAGTTGCAATCCACCGACAGGGTGTTGTGCGTCATCTACGATATGCCGCTTCCCGAACTTTACCAAACCTGTCGAAATGAACCCGTGGAACCCTTCCCTTACGCGATTGCAATGATTCTTGGTAATGATGAGGGGATCTCTTATCGCCTGGAACAAATCGAGCAGTTGGAACCAGACCGTTTGCCGCCGCGGGGCCCGCTGAGCGCTGAGACACTAGGTCTGCTCAGGTTACTGGTCGGTACCTCTGACATAGTAGAATTTTCACAGCGGCAAGCGACCTGGCGGTTGGCTAAGTGTTAGCGAAAATTGATCATGCATGGCGGTGGTTCGGAACCGCCTTCAGTTTTCTGATGTTCGGTGTGGGAGGGGTGATTACGCCGTTTTTTATCGCGCCGGTACTGTATTGCATGCCCGGAGGTGAGCAAATCAGGGCGCGTCGGGTACGCAAATCGATTCATTATTTACTCCACACCTATATTAATATAATGAGATTCTTAGGGGTTCTGACTTACCAGATTGATAACGTCGAAAAGCTAAATGGCGCGCGATTGATTCTGGCAAATCACCCCTCGCTGCTGGACGTGGTTTTTCTGATATCCATGGTGCCGAATGCGTGCTGCGTGGTGAAGGGCAAGCTGACCCGAAACTTTTTCACGCGTGGCGCCATCAAGGCTGCCGGATATATTATGAATGAGGAAGCCGGGGAGGTAATTGCCGCAGCCAACCGGGCTATCGACGAAGGTCAGGTTTTGATTATCTTTCCTGAAGGAACCAGAACCACCCCGTCCGAAGGGAGACAATTTAAACGCGGTGCCGCCAATATCGCGATCAGAACCGGTTCCGATATCACCCCTGTTTTGATATATTGCAACCCGACGACTTTAACCAGGAATGAGCGTTGGTACCAGGTGCCCGATAAACGCGTGCATTTCCGAATTCAGGTACAGGATCAATTGAAAATTAATCCATATTTGAAGAATCTGGCCCCTTCCAGGGGGGCTCGGAATCTAAACCATGCCCTAATCGATTATTTCAATCGGAAACTCGAAGCGAATGCGTGATTTAAAGCTTGAACTTAAACAGATGATCATCGACACACTGGATCTGGAAGACATTGAAACCGCCGATATTGTCGATGATGCGGCGTTGTTTGTCGACGGCCTGGGCCTGGATTCAATCGATGCGCTGGAGATCGGCCTCATGTTACAGGTGAATTACGGAATAAATCTCAAATCCGACTCAGAGGAAACCCGCCAGCATTTCACCAGTATCGATGCACTAGCTGCCCTGGTTGAATCCCATGGCACCCGGCAGGGGCAGGCATGAAAACCGAGCAGGAAATTTTCCAGGGAATAGTGGCAGTGCTGGAAGATTTGTTTGAGGTAGATCCGCAACGGGTGACGCCTCATTCTCGTCTGTATGAAGATCTCGATGTAGACAGTATTGACGCGGTTGACATGGTGGTGGAACTCCAGAAAATCACCGGCAAAAAAATAAAGCCGGATGAGTTCAAGTCGGTACGCAGTGTCCAGGATGTGACCGATGCGATTTCCCGACTTTTAAATGAGGGCTGATGAAGCAACTGCTCAAGGCCGTTGTAATTGTCCTGTCAATTGCCTACCCCTTTATGATCTATTGGGGTTTGCAGCATTACCAGGCAGCCAGGTTGCTGCCATTTTTGTTGGTACTACTGGCTTTACGCTGGGTAGCGGGCGGCAAGACCTCTGAACGCATTGGCACAATCGCTATTCTGGTGAGCGTCATCATTATTGCATTGACCTGGGGCCACCAGTTGGGGTTGAAGTTCTATCCGGCGATGGTCAATCTCGGGTTCCTCGTCCTGTTTGCGGGCAGCCTGGTTTCACCCCCCAGTTTTGTGGAGCGACTGGCGCGAATCCGGCAACCGAATCTATCGCCCGCCGGGGTTTCTTATACCTTGAAGGTCACCTGGATGTGGAGCATATTTTTTCTGATAAATGGCAGTATTGCCGCCATCACGGCGTTATGGGCTTCGAACGAGGTATGGGCCTTGTATAACGGGTTTATCGCCTACCTGGTGATCGGTATGCTGTTCGGTGCCGAATGGATGGTTCGCCGCCGGTTTATCCATGAATGACATGCCCAAGCTGGTGCCTTTATCCCGCTGGTTGGTAGAACAACCCGCTGGTGTTGTTGCGCTACGATCAGGTGCAGCGGTCGGCCCGAAGCAACTCACCTCGCGGGTAGGGGCATGGATGGCCACGTTAGACAGGCATCCTGGAAACCGATGGGCGGTTTATCATGGCGACAGTTTCGAGTTTCTGGCTATTTTGCTGGCGCTGTGGCAACTGGGTCGAACCGCCTGCATCTCGAGCGACAAACGACCCGCAACGGTGAAACGGTGGGCGCTTGGCGTCGATGGTGTTTGCGGCGAGTTCCCTTCAACCCCCAATGTGGTTACCGCGCCTGAAATTAAAGTAGAGTCTTGCGATCACTGGGTTGTTGCCGAATCAGAATTTGCCGCCCTTGAAATCCATACCTCCGGTTCAAGCGGAGACCCTAAATCGATTTTCAAGACGATTGCCCAGTTGGAACGGGAAATTGAAGCGTTGGAAACCCTGTGGCCAACCGAACCGGATAGCCTGGTGTTGTCAACGGTTTCGCATCAGCATTTTTACGGCCTGACCTTTGCCCTGTTGTGGCCATTTTCCTCAGGGCGACGATTCGAAACCAGGCTCTGTGAATTCCCCGAGGACATAATTAACAGGGCTGCGAATTGTTCGCGTTTCTCGCTGGTATCGAGCCCTTCGCATCTGAGTCGATTCAATCCTTCGCTCGAATGGGAGGCGGTCGCGCCTTGCTGTGACTACGTGATTTCGTCGGCGGCACCGCTGAACCGGGAGGATAGCATCGTTGCCGGCGGTTTACTCGATACCCAGATCAGGGAAATCTATGGCAGTACCGAAACCGGCGCAATTGCCTGGAGAAGCCAGCAGAGTAGCGATGCCGATGCACTGTGGCGGGCTTTGCCGGGAGTCGAGCTCGAATCCACCGGGGAGGGTAGTTTGAGTATCAGGTCGGCTTTTCTCGGAGATGTGGATCATGTTGTATTACCCGACAGGGCCGAATTTGATGACCAGGGTGGCTTTAGGTTGATCGGTCGAACGGACCGAATCGTCAAGGTCGAGGGCAAAAGGGTATCTTTGGCATCGATAGAACGATTGTTGCTCGATCACGGATGGGTGGAATACGTCAGGGCGCTAACCATAGAACGCCGCCGTATCGAAACCGCCATCGTCATGCAGCTTGGCGACGAAGGTTGGGTTCAGCTGCATGAATTCGGTCGAAAACCGATTATCAAAGTTTTTAAAGATATACTGGCAGAGCATCTCGAGGCGGTGGTCTTACCCAGGCGCTGGCGCTTCGTCGAAGCGATGCCGTTCAATCAGCAAGGTAAATTGCCGCTGGTGAATTTACAGTCCCTGTTTGTAAAGGAAGCGCTAAAGTTGCCGCATATAATGGATCGGCGACTGGTCGACGGGCAGCTGATTCTGCATTGCGAGATCCCGCCGGGACTGATTTATTTTGATGGTCACATGCTTGATCAACCCGTGTTGCCGGGAATTGTACAGGTGCACTGGGCGGCATTTTTTGCACGCCGAATGCTGGCTGTCACGGGTCGGTTTGAACGACTCGAGGTGATCAAGTTTAGTCAGATAGTGCTTCCTCTCTACCGGGTGAAAATAAGTCTCAGCTTTAACGAGGCAACCGGGAAGCTGAAATTCAGGTTTGAATCGGACCGGGGAGGGCATTCCAGTGGCCGAATCTGTTTCAAGCCATAACGCGCCCTTTCGTCCGGCAGTGTTGATTCCGGTTTACGATCACGCCGAAGCTATCGGCCCCACCCTGGATCAAGTGCTGGTTCACGATTGCCCGGTGATGATGATAGACGATGGCAGCGGGGCAGTCTGCCGTGATGTTTTGCTTGGGCTGCGTGACAGTCACCCGGATCGAGTCAGCCTGCTGCGCCGGGCGCAAAATGGCGGAAAGGGCGCTGCGGTCAAGACAGGGTTAAATGCTTTGCTGGCGGCGGGTTATAGCCATGCCGTACAAATCGATGCGGATGGCCAGCACGATATCTCCGATCTACCCCTGTTTCTGCAAACCAGTAGCAACCATCCCGATTACGTAGTAATCGGTTACCCGAAATTCGATAAAAGTGTTCCGCGCATCAGATTTTATTGCCGTTATCTGACCCATGTATGGGTCTGGATAAATACGCTTTCTTTTACCATCCGCGATACCATGTGCGGCTTCAGGGTTTATCCGCTGGAAGCCATGGTGGAATTGCTGGAGCAGGAGAAATGCGGCAATCGGATGGATTTTGATCCCGAAGTAATGGTGCGGTGGCACTGGCGTGGTGGCCAGGTTATAAACCTGCCGACGCGTGTGGGTTACCCCCTGGATGGGATTTCACACTTCAATTTGTGGAAAGATAACTTCTTGATTACGCAGATGCATGCCAGATTATTTTTTGGCATGCTGTATCGATTACCCATGATTCTATGGCGGAGGGCGCGTGGCTGAAACTCCGGCGCATTGGTCAAGAATAGGCGAATCCGGCCTCTTGATCGGCATGAAACTACTGCTACTGGTGTATCGCATATTCGGTCGTCGCGGTTTTTCAATCTGCCTGTTCCCGGTGATGTGCTACTTCTATCTGGTTCGCAAGGAAGCGCGCCAGGCGTCAAAACAATACCTACAACAAATACGGCCCCTGTTGTCTGTCGAACAACAGAATTCGTTATCTTCATTCCGCCATTTTTTGACCTTTGGTGAAATTCTGCTGGACAAACTGCTGGTGTGGATGGGCCGTATCAGCAAGGAAGATGTCGTGTTTGAAACCCCTGAAACCATCAGGCAGATAGAAACAAGCCGCCGCGGCGGGATCATTGTGGTCTCACACCTGGGCAATTTTGAAGTTTGCAATGCACTCGCAAATCAGGCGCCCGACCTGCGCCTGACGATACTGGTCTATACCCGGCAT
>CAZAVY010000102.1:0-9020 GCA_964488685.1 uncultured Gammaproteobacteria bacterium | reverse complement strand
CAAAAGTCTCCACCCACGGTAACCGGTGTTCAGGCGTTGGCAGGGCCGGGAGCAGCGCTATTCAGGTGTCAGACATTGTGTATCAGCCAGCGCACCAGGTCGGTCCAGAGTCGGCTGACCTGTTTTTTGGTCGGCATGATGCCGGAATGGGGTAGTTCCAGTGTTACTACCGGTACGCCAAGATAGATTCCGGCGTAGTTCCCCAGGGATCCGGGATAAGTACCCATTAGATTCTTATACAGGTGGCCGATTCGCCTGGGGGCATTCTTTCGATTGGGCGCATCATAGTCAACCAGCGAGTAGGGCGCATGCACCGCAATTACGACATCGGGTTTGAATTTTTCAATTTCCAGGGTCAGCCAGTAAGTTTCAGGTTCACTCAGCGAATAGGGCCCGGGATAACGTCGTTTGTTTTCGAAGGCCCTGGACTTCCAGTAGTCCAGTGCGGCACCGTTGTGGCTGCTGGGAGTGGCAAAGTTACGGTTCAGATCAACGCCGTTGGCATTGGTACGACGAGGCCGGGGACGTAGGGCTCCGTCCGGATTCATCAATGGATTTATGCGCCAGTGAAACAGCCCTGAATGATGTTTCTCGAGTGTGTGCATCCATTTGAATACGATGCTGATCGATGAAAGCTCATCGCCGTGAGTTCCCCCCACGAGTAGAATCCGCCCCCTGGGTTTGCGCTTTTCCAGTGGTGGGTACTCCTTAATCAGCAGTGGGAATCCATCGACGGAATTGTGACCGCTCAGTTGCATTTCAAGAACCGAACATTCCTGGTAGCCGACACTCGCCAGTTTGCCGGATATTTTCTTACAGGCCTCTTGCCTCGTTAACTCAGAAGCGGTAGCAATGCCGCTACAGCCAGCCAGGCCGAGCATTATTGCCAGGTAAAGCTTAGTCATCAAAGGTTACGGTTTTAAGCCGGTCGATTTGTTTAATGTCGCCCGCGGGAAATGCCCGATTGAGTAAACGTAAAATATTGACCGCTTCGTAATCGAGCGCGCTCTTAGTTGCCAGGCTTTCAAAACTCTGTTTATTACCGGTGACTATCTTTATCCGGGGTGCACCAATCGCTTCGACCTGGTTTGGAGTCAGCTTGCGAAAGCTTTTATTGATCGCGATTAATTGCCTGTCGACCTTGCTAAAGTGTTTTTGGCTGGCCGTGCCGAACAAGGTCAGTGCCTGAGATTCACCGAGTGGTATGGCGCTGATACGGGCGGGTTGGTAGTTGCCGCCACCGGGTTTAACCCGGGTTTTGGCGGTAGCGCCATAAATTTTCTGACTGACTTCCAGAGTTTTGCTTTTCGTCATCCGTTTCAATAACTGGCTCATGGATTCGTCCTGGTTGCGTGCCGTGACCCCGATTTGTACCAGTGCATCGGTATCCGGATTCCTGGCCCGCAGGAATTCGGGGTTGTTATCAACTTTCCAGGCGTCGGGTAGCTGTAGCGAAATTGCGAGGTCAGGGTGAGTGAATCGATTGTTTTTAACAATTCCCTGTTTGATGCTGGGGCCCCAGGCCATACCATCGATCTTGTTGCGATAGCCGGTCTGATTGTTATCGCGGTAGGTTTGTGCGGAAAGCTTCTTCGCTGCCCGCACCACGGTTTTGAGCCGTTCATCGTTGCGAGGATGTGTCGAATAGACGCCGTGATAAATTTTGGCTTCGCGGCCTTCCTTTTCAGCGAGTGCCTTTGCATAAACTTCCTGGTCCTTGAGGACGCCAATGACTTCAAGCATCGTCTCCGGGTTGTAACCGGCAATGTGTAGATATTCGGCGCCGAGACGATCGGCCTCGAGCTCGTGCTCGCGTCCGTAGCCGCGAATAAGTCCGGTACTGAGTTGCTGGCTCAGCTGCCCCAGCGTCTCTACGCCGGTGGCAGCGGTTATCAGTATACTCAACAGGTCGGAAGCAAATTGCCCCGCTTGCTGGCGCACCGAGTGACGTGCAGTGACGTGGCCGATTTCATGCCCCAGTACTCCGGCGAGTTCGGCTTCGGAGTCGAGATAGGCCATGATGCCGCGGGTAATATAGATGTAACCTCCGGGCAAGGCGAATGCGTTGATGTCTGGAGAATCCAGCACGGTGAAGGTAAATTCGAGGTGCGCGCGGTGGCTCTTTGCGGCCAGCGTCTGGCCGATACGATTCACATATTGTTGGAGCTCGAGGTCGTCGTAGAAACCGTAGGTAGCTATTATCTCCTTATGGTAGCCCCGACCCTGCTTGATTTCGTCGGATTCCGAAACCAGTGCGAAATCGCTTTTGCCGGTCACCGGGTTGGTCGCGCAGGCGCTGAGTGCAAGACTCGATATCAGGATCAGGATACGGGTATATTTCATAGCTGGATTATTGAGTGGCGGCTTGCTTTATTCAAGGCAAAAAAAAGGGTGCCGGAGCACCCTGTTCGGAAACTGGTATCGATTACTTGTTGCCATAGCGCTTGCGGAATTTGTCGACCTGCTTTGCAGTTTGCAGGATGTGTTGCTTGCCGGTGTAAAACGGATGCGACTTACTTGAAATTTCAAGCTTCAGCAGGGGGTACTCATTGCCGTCTTCCCACTTGATGGTTTCGCGAGTCGAAACTGTAGACTTTGTCAGGATCGCAAAGTCAGACGAGATATCCTGGAACACAACGTCTCTGTAATCGGGATGAATTTCTTGCTTCATGGTGTCGCTTTTATCGGTCTAAACGCTAAAGGGCGCGCATTTTCACCTTTTAGACGTCAAAGTGCAAGTGTTTTCTGGCCGATATCATCTGTTTTAAGTGTTCATTTAGGAACGAAAATTAAAGTGCTTTATGACTAAGATTTGATAAAGCATTGAACTGATTGTGGGCCACGATTTTATCCACAAAAACTGTGGATAACTCTGTGCATAACCTTTCAATCGGTTTCCTAAAGCCAGTAAAACGCTAGCTCTGTGTTAGATTAGACACTTTTTGACCATCTTATTAAACATATATAAATCAATAGCTTATGAAATTCGATTTTACAAGGTTAAAAATTTAGAAAAAGCGCTTGACATTTTTTACGATAATATTTCAGTTGTGAATAATTTTCCGGGACGAATCAAAAAACGGCCTCCTTTTGACCACCTTCCGATGTAAAAAAATCTCCTGCAGGTCGTTTAAATGACAAAATCCGAGCTCGGTAGGGGTGATTTTCACGCCGTTAAACTCAATCAAACCTTTATCACGCGCCGTTTCCAACCCGGGTAACAGGTTGTCTAGCGACAAACCGGTATTGTCGTGAAACAAGCCGGTATCGAAACCCTGTTTGAGTCGCAACGCATTGAGCATGAATTCAAAACACAGATCATCCTCGTTGAGTATGATTTCGCTGGAGATGCGCCCCCGACCGGTATGCTCGAGGTAGGCTTGAGGTTGACGTAGTCGCAGCCGACGAACCACCCGGTTTTCGCCTACCAGTGTCAGCTTGCCGTGCGCACCGGCACCGATGCCGAGATAGTCTCCGAAATGCCAGTAGTTCAAATTATGTTTCGACTTCCGATTTTCGAGGCTAAAAGCGGAAACTTCGTATTGTCGATATCGGTGTTCGCGCAGCAGGGCCTGACAGGTTTTCTGCTGCGCCCATGCCAGATCATCGTCAGGCATTTTCTGCGGCCTCTGGTGGTGGAACAAGGTATTGGGCTCGATTGTTAATTGATAGTGCGATATGTGCTCGGGCCCGAGTGCGATCGCCTTTTTCAGGTCGGCGCTTGCGTCGTCGACGCTTTGTGCGGGCAATCCAAACATCAGGTCCAGGTTGATATTGTCGAATCCGGCCGCCCGCGCGATGACGAAAGCGTTTTCTGCCTGCGCGCCATCGTGTACCCGTCCCAGCGTTGCAAGATTTTCGTCGTTAAAACTTTGAACCCCGATCGACAATCGGTTAACTCCGGCCTGTTGATAACCCTGGTAATTTCCGGCGTCGGCGCTGCCGGGGTTGGATTCCATTGTGATTTCAATCGCGGGTGCGAAATTCACCAGTGCGCGCAGCCCCGAGAGCAGCTTGTCAATGGCATTTGCAGAAAACAATGACGGCGTGCCGCCACCGATAAATATCGAATCAATGCCACGTCCCCAGATTAACGGTAGATCCTGTTCGAGATCGTTTAACAGGGCCTCTACATAAGCCTGCTCCGGGATCGAATTTGCCTGGTGGGAATTGAAGTCGCAGTAGGGGCATTTCTTCTCGCACCATGGCAGGTGGATATAGAGACCCAACGGAGGATTGCTTTTAAACACTTTGCTCGACAAGTTTACGTTTTAGCAATGCCAGGGCCTTGCCACGATGGCTGAGCCGATTCTTTTCGGCGGCACTGAGTTCGGCGCTGGTGCATCCCTGGTCGGCCAGGTAAAAATAAGGATCGTATCCGAAACCACCTTCACCCACCGGTTCGAGCTGGATTTCGCCCTCCCAGCTACCCTCGCAGATCAGTGGGGAAGGGTCGGCTGCATGTCGCATGAATACAATGACCGCACGATAGCGAGCGCTTCGTTCCCGCGCTGGAAGCTTGCGAAGTTTTTCTACCAGCAAGGCATTATTGGCCGCGTCGTCAGCCCCGGGGCCTGCAAAGCGGGCGCTATATACCCCGGGTGCCCCGTTGAGCGCGCCAACCTCAATACCGGAATCGTCGGCAAGCGCCGGTAATCCGGTGTGGGCAGCGGCGTGACGCGCCTTGATAATCGCGTTTTCGACAAAGGTGGTTCCTGTTTCTGCAACTTCGGACACACCGAATTCAGCCTGGGCAAGCAACTGGTAGCCGAGGTCGCCCAGAATTTCCGATAGTTCGCGCAGTTTACCGGGATTCCCGGACGCTAGTATCAGTTTTTTCACGCACCCGCCTGGCATTCGAAAATATGTAAAATTCCGCCACGCGCCAGTGCCAACATGTCGCTTAATTCCTGCTCAGAAAATGCTGCGGCTTCGGCGGTACCCTGAACTTCGATAAATCCACCCTGGTTATTCATGACGATATTCATATCGGTGTCTGCTCCCGAATCCTCGACATAGTCCAGATCGAGCACCGCTTCACCCTGGTAGATACCCACCGAAACAGCCGCTACCTGGCATTCGATCGGATTCCGTTTGAGCGTACCGGCCTCGACCAGGTTCCGGATTGCGTCGGAAAGCGCAACCCAGGCACCTGAAATCGATGCGGTACGGGTACCGCCATCGGCCTGGATGACGTCACAATCAACCGTGATGGTACGTTCTCCCAGTATTCCAGTGTTAATGCTGGCACGTAACGCTCGCCCGATAAGTCGTTGAATTTCGAGCGTTCGGCCACCCTGTTTGCCAGCGCTTGCCTCACGCCGCATGCGACTGCCGGTCGAGCGCGGCAGCATGCCGTACTCCGCGGTCACCCAGCCGATACCTTTGCCGCGTAAAAATCCGGGCACCGAATTTTCTATCGAAGCGGTGCAGATGACACGGGTGTCGCCACACTCGATCAATACCGAACCATCGGCGTGTTTAATGTAATGGCGCGTAATCACAATCGGTCTTAATTCATCCGGCGCACGGGCACTGGGTCGCATTGGCATATCTCCGTAAAACGATCGATAATTATACTCATCAGGGATTAGGTCGTCCGCAATAATTAACCGGGGATCCGACGTACAGGTTAAGTGAATTCCCAAAATAGGCTATGATAAACGCTATACCCACTAATGAGACCTGTTACCGTGATACGAAGCATGACCGCCTTTGCCCGGGTCGAGGAATCCAATGATGCCGGATCGATTACATGGGAATTGCGTTCGGTCAATCATCGCTACCTGGAACCCGGTATCAAATTGCCGGAGGGTTTCCGTCAGCTCGAACCCGAGATTCGCAAACTGCTGGCGAAATTCCTGACCCGTGGCAAGGTTGATCTGGGTCTGCGCTACAAGCTCGACCTACAGAGACAAGGCGACATACCACTGAACCAGGAAATCGTTCTACGCTTGCGAGAGGTTGAGCGACAGGTTTTGAATATCGTGCATGAAGGTCGCAAGCTTTCGGTTGCTGATATTCTCAGTTGGCCTGGCGTAATCAGCGATGCCCAAAGCGATTTACCCGCGCTCAATAAATTGATCCTGTCCTGTCTCGAATCCGCACTGAAGCAACTGCAGCAGAGTCGCGAAGTCGAGGGCAAGGCACTCGATGAAATGATTCGCAGCCGTTGTGAACAGATCAGCAAAATCGTAGCTGCGATACGTAAACGTCGACCAGAAACAATGACTGCGATGCGTGAAAAATGGCAAACCAGTTTAGACGAGAAACTGAAGCAGTGGCGAGAGGCCGCGAACGAGAACCGCCTCGAACAGGAATTGGTCATGCTGGCACAAAAACTCGACGTAGAGGAAGAGCTCGATCGGCTCGATACCCATTTGGTCGAGGTGCTAAAGGTCCTGGATCGCGATGAAGCGGTTGGTCGCAGGCTCGACTTCCTGATGCAGGAACTCAATCGTGAAGCTAATACCCTGGGATCAAAATCGCAGGACAGTCTGACTACGCAGCTCGCCGTCGATCTAAAGGTGCTGATCGAGCAGATGCGCGAACAGGTGCAAAACATCGAGTAAATTGAGCCGGAAGCGATGAAACTCAATATTTCAGCATTCAGCGCGATACTGGTTACAAGCCTCACCCTGTTGATGTTTGTGCTCTGGGGTGTATCCCAGATAGTTCTGGTCGATCGACAAAACCAGCAAAGCGTGGTGATCCTTCAGCACAACCTGCACGCCCAGGTACTACAGCTACAGCAAAAGCAGGAGCTATGGTTGCAATCGCAGTACTATCTGCTCAACACGCTGGCGGAATCACCCTCCGAGAGTCAAAATTTTCAATCATTTCTGTGGGCCTACTACCAGCGAAACCCCAGTATCTGGGCTGTCAATCTGGTGCATTTTGACGAACAGGGACAACCCGTTTCCAAGTCGAACAAGCCGGGTTGCCTGCAACCAAAGCAAATGCACAGGGATGATTTTGCCAACTACCTGGTACCACGTTTTTCAAGTTGTCGTATCGATGACAAGGCGCTATTGGAAATCGCAGGACCTGTCGCTACCGACGGTAACGCCGTGGTGTTATTGGTAAGCATGGATTATTTCGATTTTCTGAGCGAGTTTTCCCTTTTGTCGGAGCGTAAATTGCAGCGCGCCGCCGATACAACGGAAGGAATTCAGTACCAGGAATTCAGTGCCAGCGGCAGTCGGGGAACCAGGGTTACTATCCCCATTGGCGACAAGTCTGCGGTGTTTGGAGAATTACATCTTGATTTGCAATCGATTTCTTTGTGGTCGCTTATCGACAGACAGGTCGGGATTATATTGTTGATCCCCGTTATTGCAACGGTGTTGGTGCTGCTGTTGTTGCATTTTTACCTGATCGCCCCATTGCTGGTACTGGCAGAGAAAATGCGCCTCGCGGCGAAAAGTCAGCAGGACAATCCGGCGAATAGCACCGGCGTCGTCAGGCCGGGGTTGAAGATCATGCTCGAGTATTTCAAGGTGCTGCAGAAAATGGCCAAACGCGACCCGGTAACCGGGTTAAACAATCGGGTGATATTTGAAGACCGATTGTTACAGGCGATACGGGAAGGCAAACGCAGCGGGCGCAAATATGCTCTCGTCATGATCGATATCCAGGGGCTCGATGATTTCGTGCAACAGCGTGGCCAGTACATCGTCGATGCGCTGCTCAGAAAACTTGCCGAGAACCTGCAGGAGTCGCTGCGTGAAAGCGATCATGTGGCGCGCTACGAACGAAACCTGTTTGCGATATTACTGGAAGTCCAGCAACGCGATCAAGTAAATACCCTGATCGAAAAAATCTACCTGTCGATCGTTCAACGTTACCAGGTTTATGAGCGTGAGTTTGAATTAAGCGCTTTTTTCGGTATTGCTATTTATCCCGATCATGCTGTAGATGCCAATGGTCTTTATCAGAACGCCAGCGCTGCCCTGGTCGCGGCTGAAAACAGCGAGTGGCCGATTCAGTTTTACCATGATGGCGATGACGCGACCGATACTTCGGGATTTACCATGATTCAGATGTTGCGGCGTGCGATAGATTTCGATGAGTTGAAACTTGTGTTTCAACCGGTAGTTGACCTGGATAGCTACAAGACGGTTTACCTCGAAGCCTTGTTGCGCTGGAAAGATCCCGATAAGCACGATGTTTCGATCGATCGCACCATCCGCTTGGCTGAACAAAACCACCTGATCAAACCCCTGACCAACTGGATTATTGAAACGGCCTGTAGGTTTATCAGTCAGTCGGATATCGATGACCTGGCCGTCGGCATCAACTTGTCGATGATCGATTTACACGATCACCGCCTACCGGAACGGATCAAGAACTATTTGCAACAATACAAGGTCAGGCCCGCGCAAGTGGTTATCGAGATAACCGAGGGTCAGATCATGCAAGATCCCGAAGAAGTGATCGAAGTACTCGCACATCTCGGGGTTATGGGTCTGTCATTGTCGATAGATGATTTTGGCACCGGGCAGGCTTCGCTGACTTATCTGAAGGAGCTGCCAGTCGAAAAGCTCAAAATCGATCAGTCTTTCGTGCGAGATATCGCCAACAATCCGGATGATCAATTAATCGTCAAGGCCACCATAGAACTTGCCCACACACTGGACTTGAAAGTGGTAGCCGAGGGAGTCGAAACGCTTGCAGTTTACGACCTACTCACTGAAATGAATTGTGACCATGTGCAGGGCTACTATATCTGTCGTCCGCTCGAAGCCTCGCAGGTTGCGACCTGGTTTGAAACTTCGGTCAAACCAGACCTTGTCCGGAAAGGCAGGTGATGCAAATTCAATAATCTATGATTCGAATCAATGGGGTCAGACTGAATCATTGGGTCAAATCTTGGGGTCAGACTCTAAATGGCACTTACTTAACAACATTAGAGTCATTCCCGCTTGCGCGGGAACGACTTCAAAAATTGTATATCGCGCCTTAAGTAATTGCCATTAGGGTCAGACTCGATTGATTATCAACACCGTCTGTTTACTGAG
>CAZAVY010000101.1:6760-9100 GCA_964488685.1 uncultured Gammaproteobacteria bacterium | reverse complement strand
CTGGTCAAGCCGCACGCCACCGCTGAGGGGCGCCTCGCCCATGCCGATGGTGGGAAGGCTGAATAATGGGTCCTGATTGGGGTTGCTGTCGGGCGGGTCACCGGACAGGAACGGAATCGGTAGATCGTAACTAGGAAGATTCAGGCTTGGCCTGTGCCAGTACAGGCCAGGTATCAATGATACGTTGTTGGGGTTACTGCTGGCTCCTGCGTCGGTCGTGAGAACCGAGAACGGCATGGTAGTCGCTGGTGGGTCTACGGTAACTTCGGTATGCAGATAAAAGTCCGTGCTCTCGGTCGCAGAGACCGTCGGCACCGGTACAGTAATTCCATCCAACTCGAAAAGGGTCAGTCCATCGATGTTGATCAGATCGACCAGGGTGACGTTGCTCATGTTACCGGGAATATTCGGCAGACTGACATTGAGCCGCTGCGAGGCAATCGGCAAAGACTGGTCTGCCTGAGAGCCAGGCAGTTGGATCGCCAGTGTCCAGTCGAGGTTGAAATTGCAAGACGACAGGCGTCCCGAAGAGCGCACGCTGAAGCCACCGCCGACTGTCGCGGTGAGCACCAGACCGGCGATCTGAATATTCGCCGGAAGCTGGTTGGGTGTCAGGTTCAAGGCGAAATGGGTCTGGCCCTGTACCGAAAGCCTGTCGTTGCACAGTTCGATCGCACCCTGCAGCCAATCGCGTCCCTGCCAATTCACGCTGCCCGACGCACCCAGGCACCAACCCTCTGCATCCGCGCTGACCCGGCACTGACCCTCTACATGCACATCGGCGATCTGAAATTTTCCAGCGCCCTCCAGTAACACGTCCGGCACGGATTCGCCGAAGCCGACGCGTCCACGCAAGGCCATTTCGAAATTGGACAGGTCAAAGCCCTTGATCGCCCAAGCCTCGCCATCGGGATTGAGCTTGGCCGCAAGCATCATCCCATCCGGTGATAATTCTCCTGAAACTGTACTAAACGTCTTACCCAGCAGTTTCAGATCACCGCTGCCGGTCAGCATGAAATACTGCCCGGGTCCGATGCGCCCCTGGGCACCCAGGTTCAATTCAAGCACTGGAATTGTCGAGGTCACATTCAGCGCAGGCTTAAAGTTGAACGACCCTTCGATGAAGGCATGCTTGTCACTGATATCGACCGATCCTTCGATGCGCACCTGATTGGCGAACAGTTGCAGTTCACCACTGCCTTGCAACGCAAAACCCTGCCGACTGTCCGCGATGATTGTCGACGGCTGTGACTCGCTGCCAACGATCAGTTTTGCCAAAGAACCGCCGGGCATCGGCAATACATCCCATTCGCCATACAGATCGGCCTGAAAACGCGACCAGGAATCTGCACCTGCCGAGCGGCCCTCCAAGGTTACGCGCCCATTGATGTCCAGCGGAAAGCCAACTTCCATTCCCGCTACCGTCAGAATCAAGGGATCAACATCAAGCCTGGTCAGTAGACGGAAATACCCGTCTGCCTGCATCACGCCGAGAAAGCGATAGACCTGGCTGCCCAACAGATTGACTCTGGCCGCCACGACGACGGCAGGACTGTTGGTTTCAGGTATTGCCGCCAGAAGGTCATTGTCATTGAAACCCGCCAGGTCATCGGCAACCCAGGCAACGGTGTCGTCTGTGGCCTGAGGCGTTACCGCCCTGCCACGCGATGTCAAGGGAACGATATTGCGCGCCAGCGCCCGGGTTGCCGTGTTGGAAAGGTCCAAAGGTGTGCGCTGTGCTCGGTCGACCTGGAAGTTGTCGAACTGCGCACCACTGCTCCACCAGCTGTCGAGCCCAACCTGACCCTCGGTGAGCGGCAGATCGGTGTCGGCAATGTCACACCACAGGGACTTGTCCACCCAAATCCGGATATGCGTCGTATAGCGTATCTTTTTCGTGGCGCGCGATGGCCGGTCGGAACCGACCCGACCCACATTTCTAACATCAAAGCTACCCGGCAGAACGGCACTGCTTTGCGGTACGCTGCGTGCCTCGATGCGCACGCTATAGGATCTATCGGGCTCAAACGCGGTTTCACTCTTATGCAGTATCCGGCTCTTGCCTTTTTTCAGTCGCATCAGCCGCCAGTCCTTCTGCGCCGAGGTCATGCGGAAGCGGTAGAAACTGTCTTTTGCTTGCACATTAAATAACACACCGATGCCATCATCGTCGGCACATTGCAGGTCGACAGAGATGCGCAGGTCGTTCAAGGGATTCGTTTCGCGAATTAACATTGCGCCATAACGACCGGCCGAGTTGTCGCCGACATTGTTCCTTTGCACCAGCGCACCGCCACTGATGGTCCAGTCACCCACCAGCCCCTTCTTCAAGCCATAGTT
>CAZAVY010000101.1:3067-6660 GCA_964488685.1 uncultured Gammaproteobacteria bacterium | reverse complement strand
GCTGTGCCAGCGCAATCACGGTGCCGACATTGATGCGTACATTGAGCTCACGCGTAATCGCACTTCCCTGTTCTGGGAACATGCCGAGCACGGCGGGCGGCAGCGTAATGCGCGCATTGCTCAGTTCGGCCCACATCACGTTGGCCAGATGCCCCGCGGGGTCGATCGGCAACGCCGGATCAGATAAAAAGCCCATGAGCTCGAAGATCATCAAGGGGTTCGGGTGCGGGAACGGCCGCCGCAAATCGAAATTGATGCCAAAACCGGCCAGACGCAGATTGGTGCAGAGCTGGTCGAAAAAAGGAGTCGCATCGGCAAGGAACGGAATGGGTATGGTACCCAGAACGGGCATGATCACCTGATAGTTATCGCAAATCAGGGTAAATCCGATGTGCTCGTTGCCGACATCGATATCATAGGCGGTCAAAAAATTAGGCGCCGGCAGCGGCCCGAAAAACGGCGAAAATTTCGCCCGCTTAAAGTCAGCCCGAAGTATTCCTGGTGCAATGAACTGCAGGCCATCCCAGGCCGGGGCACAATTATCTGAAGCAGGCACGGTCGGCGGATTCTCACTGCGCAGATTGATATCGAACGCGATTAGCGGCAGCAGGAAGTTGACCTCGCCGAGGACAATTGGGATGAGATCGATCTTGAACTTCAGCGCGCTGTTGCTTGGAAGACGCACACCCACGCCAAGCCTGCTTGACGTATCCACGTCTTCGATCAATGCAGGTGAGAGCTGTAACTTGCCGGCAAAGTCGATCAGGAGTGAATTCTTACTGTAGCCGTAACCGATGATCAATCGATCAAATACGATGGCGTTGCCGGGGTAGCGACCGAAGTCCGGCAGAGGAATCGGATCGGCACCGCCCTCCACCGAAAAGTAAATCGCGTCGCTCGATAGACCGAGCTTGAACACCAGATCGGCCAGCGGCGCCAAGGGGCTGTCGGGCAAGAACCCCCGTATGGATGCGCCACCCTCGACACGAATATTCGAGGGATCGTTGAACGGCAGCACAAATTTCGCATCTGAGATCACGAACTGCAGTTCGGTATCGAACTGGACTGAACCCAACGTCAGGTCCACGGCGTCCTGATACACCTCGACCAATCCCTGGTAAGTCGTCTGACTGGCACTGCTGCTAAGACTGCCCAGCAATTGATGGACGGCCAACACCGCCTCGGTCAGAAACTTCTTGCCTGTGTTGTGAAAGACCTTTTTCTGCAGTTCAGGAATGGTGCGAAAGCGCAATTCAAACAATGCCTGTGCATAAGCGTCGTCCCCTTCCACAGAGTTGCCTTCCAATTGTTCAAGATCGCTGCGCGCCTGCGTCAATGCGGCGCCATCGGCAGTCAGGCTGCCCCCTATTCCAGGCTCGACAATGTCCTGCCAGATGTTCGCGTCCCATTGCCCGCTGCCGTCACGCAGCACATCCAGGTCGTCGCGCGACATGGGAAGCTGCGGCAAGGCGATCGGAATGGAAAGTTCCGTCAGCCCGAAACTGAGCGACACATTACTCAGAGCAAACGCGATCTCAGCGAATTGACCCGCAAAGCCCAGCTCTGCGGTGAATCCGAACGAAAAAGGCATGCCGGTATCAGCGGTCACGGGCGTATCCGGTATCTGTCCAACCGACAGTGCCAACTTCCTCAACTCAAGCGACACGTCAATATCGAGATCGATCTCGGTACCCTCTCCACCCGAGGTGCCCGGCAGGCGGCTGCTTACGCCAATCAACATATCGAACAGGTCCACTTCCAGGCCGGCATCAGCAAAGGTACAATCGACCGCGCAATAGCCACCGGTCGAGGCGACACCCAGACGCAGGTTGGCAGAACCGCTCAAATCATAAAGGTGGGCGATCGCAAGCAGGCTTTCCAGCTGGGTCGCCATGACTTGCGGCACGAGACCACCGAGATCAGCAGGCAGAATCGGCCTTAACACAAAATCACCGCTCAACTTGAACTCACCCTCGGCCTGCTCGCCGTCGTCGGAGAGTTCAATGCCGATGCCCGTTATGTCTATCTCAAGCGGCGGTGCGGGCAGCACCAGGCCGGGCAGATTGAATGCCAGGCTGACCGGATTGATCAGTGCGGCAGTCAGTCCACTGCTGGCAGCACCCGCATCAGAACTCAGCTCGGCCTTGAACTCCGCCTCGATCCATCCTTCGGCATTACCGGTGTCGACCCGTACCAACTCGCCCAGCCCGGCCGCCGCCAGGCCCGGAAGCTCACCGATCTCGGGCAGTCGAAAGCGCACGCCGAGGCCCAGTTCGCCGTCGAAATCATTTCCGTTGACCGTCAGCTCAATCTTGATCGACGCCTCGGCCACCTGCGGCCGCTGCGCCTCCGGGATAAAGCGCCAAAGTTGATCGACGTCCTCCAACTCGGCCTTCAGACTTAGATGCATTTGGCCGCCGGCCCAGCGTACATGTAGGCTCAGCTGCGCATCATCAGGCGGAAGGGGAAACGCGTCAGGCACCTGGCTGAGCGCGATTCGGCTGGATATATCCGACCAGACCACCGATGTCGTCAGTTCGAACGACGCGAGATTCGTCGTACCATCTGGCATTGTTTGCGTCGCGATGCTGAGTTCGGATTCGTTAATCGAACCGATGTTTTCAATCTCGGCCTGGGCGAGATTAAAGCGGTATAGATCGCCGTCGGGGCGATGCTCCAATTTCACGACGGCCGTATCGACCCCGACCGTAAGCCCCGGTAGCTCGACCACACAGCTGGTACTGCCCTCGAATTCAAATGCCTCATCCCCTTCGAGGCGTCCGCTGATACGCAGGCCCTGGATTTCGACCCGGTAGTCGTCATCACCCAGCGGGATCGTGACGGTCTCGCTCTCGCCCAGGCTCAAACTGCCTTGCAACTCGTACTCACCCTCTCCCGCGTATGTGGTGAAGAATTCCAACCCGAATATGGCATCGAGAAACGGAATGCGCACATGCCCGGCGGCACCCATCGCGTTCGGTATATTCGCCTGTATGCCGGCACTCAATGAAGCGAGCGCGAAGATCCACTCTGGATCAAAAAAATGCCCAAGAATCTCTGTTTGAGTCGCGTCGAACTCGCCACCCTGATAAACCACAGGCCAGCTCAGTTGAGCACTGACGGAGACACCCTGATTGCCCAGAGCGATATCTTCAAAATCCGCACGAAGGCCCGGCAGGTCATTGCCCTGCAATTGCACAGGCACATCCCAATGCAACATGGCCGACTTGGCATGCAGACCACGAAACGCCTGATCGAAACCCAGATCGCTTATCGCGGCATCCACATCCGCGTCTTTGGTAATCAAGCGGCATTCGTCCAGCGCGAGGACCAGGCCTGTGCCAACGATCTCAAATGGCGGCACACTGAACGCCTCCAAGGCCGCAGAGATCTCTAAATTGCCGTCGATCGAAAACGAACCTTCAATTTCGAACGAGAAGCCGGGCAACACCTCCGGCCCTTCATCGATCCGCACCGGTTTCAGATAGGGATTGTCGATCTCGATGCGCAGTGGAAAGTGCTGTATAGCCAGCGACGCACTCGACGCCTGGCCCAAGGTGACCTCGCAATAGATCAACGGCCATTCATCAATC
>CAZAVY010000101.1:0-3050 GCA_964488685.1 uncultured Gammaproteobacteria bacterium | reverse complement strand
CGTCCAGACCCGGGACCTGAATCAGGATGCTTTCCTTGACCGCGAGTACCACGCTGTAGCTCAGCGATCCTCCCACTTCGACTTGAAAGAAATCGGTTACCTTGATCTTATCCAGCACATCGCCGAACAGTGCGGCGAGAGGCTCGACGAAGAAGGTCAGGCCGGTACTTCGCTCGATCTCAAGTACGGAATGGAGTTCACGCATGTTATGCCCCTGTCTTTACTTGCACCCAAGCGGCGGGTACGAAATTCAACGCAACATCCGGAAACGCGACGTTCATTCCACCGCCATAGATCACCGTTGAGGCGAAGAAGTAGCCGCTGTGCAACATCACCAATGAGCCGGTGGCGCTAGCACCTAAACTGATATTGCCGCTCACGGTTGAGAAGTTGAAGTTGGCCATCTCGGCAAAACTGAGCGGCTCATCCGTCCCAAATTCGCCACCTTCAGAAACAAAGTCGACCGAGAAGCCGGCATTTCTCAGAAAATCTTCTGTGCGTCTGTAATTGCCCGGCAGCTTCGCGTCCAATACCCTAAGGAGACGCCTTACCTTGGGCAGCTTCTTCAAGAACTTGAGCTTCTTCAGCACCGAGAGGAGACCCACCGATACGCCGAGCGACTCGTATGTCAGTGGCTTCTGGATGGTGTCAAACTGATCGTTCTCACCGTCTGGCAACATGGTGAGCGATCCAAGCCCACTCTCGACACCGATGGCAAAGCGGCTTTTTTGGCCGGTGCCACTGCCGAGCCCACCCCCGGTAGCAAAATCAATCTTCCAATATCGGCTGCGAGGCACGATGCCGCCCGGCGGCTGGGGGAATATTATCTTTAGACGATAGCCAATCTCGACCCGACGGTTGAGTGGGTTGTCACTGCCATCGGCTGTCTGCTCGAACAGCTGGGCCTCGCCAAACCCCTGTTTTCTGATACCTGCATACAGGCTGTCATCGGTAAAGGAAGGATCACCGTCAACGATCAACTTGAGATACTCGAAGACCGCATTGGCCCGCTGGACCGACAGGTTGTGGTTGAACTCGGGCAGGCCCGGTTCACTCGTGTGTCCGGTAATTGAAAAGATTTTGATGTCGTGCGTCAACGCGCGCTCGACCAACTTGTCGATGGCGGCGCGGTGCTCATCGAGCAACACCGAGGGCTGCCCGCCAAAGGGCAGGTCTTGCAGCACAATACGAAAGTGCAGGATCAGGCCCTGGTTACCGAGAACTGCCTTGTGCGTGACGCTCTGTTCGACCTTGTCGACCAGTGCCTCTCTTTGCTCGGCCACTGCTGTTTGCTCGACCGCAGGCTGCTGGGTTGAATCTGGCATAGTCTGAGAATAAGAAAAATAAACGCTCTTTTTGGTCCTATTGGAATGTACTGAAAGGTCTGTAAGTTGTCAATTCCAATGTTTATCGTTTAATAATATGATTTTTGGGAAGTCGAAATGAAAAATGTGGTAGTGATTTCGACGCTTTTGGCGCTTCGTAGCGATGATGGCCAAAGGGAAGGGTCGGCTCGGGAATTGAATCGGTTGTCGGTATAAAATCAGGCAATTTCGAATAGTTCGAATGCCCGGAAGCCTGTCGGCAGATTCATTTAGTGCGACCGGCGGGTTTGGGTCGTGTGTTGTCTGTCGAGATTTTATCTCGTGACCGTCCGGTTTTAATCCAGAGCAACCATTCATTCTTCCACGACGGAGCGTTATTCGTTGCTTCGGTGAATGTCGGCTCCTGGCACAATCCGGAAATTTACCTGGGATTTCCTATGACCGCTTTAGAATAAAAGCAGCCATAGGAAGCCCTCAGAAATTTCGAGGGGTTGTGCTTCATTGATGGAGTACCCACACCTCTCCCCTCCCCTTCTGTCCTATTTTTTGTGCCCAAAGCGGAGCTTGTGTTATATCTTGATAAAAACCGTTATCAAGAGTTAATGAACAACATAACGGAAGCGCAAAACGACGACAAAAAATTAGCGCCAATGGTCGATGGTGGGCTGTTATCGCGAGAAGAATTTCGACACTTGGCGGATGTACCGCCGGAGTAAGCCGCGATTGTCAGATCACTTCAAGTGGGCGTTCGTCTTTCTGGCGCGGCTCGATACGCAGGATGATTTTCTGGTCCAGCCGGTTCAGAAATCCAAAAAGTCGTCCTTCGGAAAACAGGTGATATTTTCCGTTTACCAGTTTGGACACTTCAGCCTGGCCGATACCAAGCAATTCCGAGATTTCCCGCTGTTTGCAAGCCTTCTCTTTCAGGATCATGCGGACAGCATGACCGATCTGAGCACGGATCATCAGTTCGTCCGCATCCTCAAGCTCCATGTCAGCGAATATGTTACCGCTGCTTTTTTTAAATTCTTCTCGTGTCATTGGTTTGTCTCCTTCTCCATTTCCACAGCCATCCCATACCGGCGTTTGATCAATCCCACTTCTTTCTGGGGTGTCTTGATGCCCGTCTTTGCCTTTTTCTGGAAGGCATGCAGGATATAAAGGCTTTTGCCGAGTTGCACTGCGTACACTGTGCGATAAGTGTCAGTATCAAAACGGGGCACAATCTCGAATACTCCTCGTCCCACGCCTTTGAATGGCTTTGCATCGGGAGATGTGGAGCCTTTCTGGGCATCGTACAAAGCCACACCAATTTCCCGGCGTACTTCGGCGGGAAATCTTTTAACCTGTTTAAGCGAATCCCCCACCCAAACAGTTGGCCGCACGTCTTCAATCACTATTCCTTATTCCATCTTATTAGTAATTGCTCATATTTACAAGAATTATCATCCGTTCATGGGAAAAACAACCTGAAGATGGCACTGTCGCAAAAATTCTATTTTTTTGATCATCCACTTTCCGCTTGGCTGAGATAGCGGTAAATGGTGGCTTTTGAAAGATCATATTCCTTCATCAACTCTTTGATGAGCATCCCCTGCCCTCTTTTTTCTTTCAATTGCTCAACATCCTTTTCCGCCAATAGTTTTTTTCGTCCGAAAGACACGCCCCGTTGTTTGGCTTTAAAAACCCCTTCCATCTGCCGTTCCGCACGGATTTCTGTTTCAA
>CAZAVY010000100.1:0-9173 GCA_964488685.1 uncultured Gammaproteobacteria bacterium | reverse complement strand
TGCCGATTCCAACCAATTCTGGCTCGCCGATGTCGGTCAGGGCGCCTTCGAAGAAGTCGACCTCATCGACCTCGGCGGCAATTACGGCTGGCGTTGCCGGGAAGGCGCGCACGATTTTAATACCAACGGCTGTGGTGTTGGCTTGATCGACCCGGTATCCGAGTATGGGCGTAGCCTGGGCAACTCGATTACCGGCGGTCAAGTATACCGGGGTTCGGCAATCCCGGAACTGATCGGTCGCTACGTATTCGCCGACTTCGGTTCCGGTCGTATCTGGGCGCTGTTGTCGGACGGTCAAGGCGGTTACAGCAATGATCAGCTTATCGATACCAGTTTTGGCCCGACTTCATTCGCTGCCGACCAAAATGGAGAACTCTACTTTACCGATATCAACAATAGTCGCCTGCGCATGCTGATTCCCACCGCCGGCCCGCCGACACCGGATACGATACCTGCCCTGCTTTCAGACACCGGTTGCACCGATCCGGGTGATATTACTTTACCCTATGCAGGCTTGTTACCTTACGATATCAACGCGCCCTTCTGGTCCGACGGCGCACAGAAAGAACGCTACATCGGCTTGCCAAATGGCACCACGATAACGCGTGATGCAAATGATGACTGGGAGTTTCCAAACGGCACCGTAATCGTCAAAAACTTTCGCCTCAATGGCAACCTGGTAGAGACCCGCCATCTAATGCGACACCCCGATGGAGTCTGGGCAGGTTACAACTACGAATGGAATGCGCTGCAGACCGAGGCCATTCGCGTAAAAGGCGGTAAAACCGTCCTAAGCAATGGCCAGGACTGGATATTTCCATCTGAAAGCCAATGCCTTGAATGTCATACCAGCGTCGCAAAATTTGCCCTCGGCCCGGAAACGGCCCAGCTCAACCGGGTGTTTACTTATCCATCGACCGGGCGGGTCGCGCACCAGCTCGAAACCCTGGATCATATCCTCATGTTCACCACGCCGTTGCCGGCGCCGGTACTAAATCTACCGAAACTGACTTCCCCGGACGACACTGCCGCCAATTTGGTCGATCGGGCTCGCGCTTACCTGCACACCAATTGCGCGCAGTGCCATCGGCCGGGTGGTCCTACCCCATCAACAATGGACCTGCGTTTCAGCACCTTGTTATCGGATACGAATGCATGCGACATGCTGCCCCTGGAAGGTGATCTCGGTATCATTAACGCGCGTCTGATCGCACCCGGCAATGCAGCACGCTCGTTGATCATCGCCAGGACGATTCGGCGTGACAGCCACGGCATGCCACCGCTGGGTTCGAACCTGATCGATAACAATGGAATCGGCTTACTGACCAACTGGATCGACGCACTCGGCAGCTGCATACCCTAAATTCATAAGCCGCGTTGACAGATTCCGGGGGTGGTTTCTCTGGGCATCGCGCCATGTGGGATCTCTTTCCCGCGTCGTAAAATGATGATTCGTCGGATCAGCCGCGCTTTTTAAGAACCCAATAGTGGGCATCACCATCATTGTTGTAAGGTGCATCTTTGATCAGTTGCGACAAGGTCACCTGCTTGCTAGTCGTCAAATTGTCAACAAGCTGCTGATAATTAGTCTGATCATAATATTGCTCGCGGGTCGATATCACCAACAAGCCACCCGGTTTAGTCAGTTGCAGCAGCACCTCTAACGCCTCTGGTAGCACATGGCCGAGGGTAAATACACCGATCGAAAGAATCGCATCGAAGCTCCCATCCGCATAGTTGTCGACGGCCCGCATCATATCGATTCCACCAAGAACTTGCTGGTAAGCACCCGTCGCGCGCGCCTGTTTTGCCATCGAGTCCGACAGATCAAAACCATCAATTTCGCTGTAGCCGAGCGCTTGTAATTCAATACCCACCAGGCCGGTTCCACAACCGGCATCGAGCAACCTGCTATGGTTATCCCGTAAATGCCGGTGTAACAATTTCGCGGCGATCGAAGGACCGGTATATTCGGAGCTGGAGGTATCCGAGTTGTAACTTTTCGCCCAAACTTCGTAGAATTTCTTGACGCTTTTTGGATCGCCGTCGAGGTGCAGTGCGGCATTGATCGCTTCGTTGTCTGAAAGCTTTTTATCGCCCATGCTCGCAGGCTGCTAGGGTGTGCAGCCGCCTTTGTTGCGTTTCATAATCGGCGGATTTTTTTCCTCGTCCGGATGCGAGGTAATCTCGACGCAATCATCAACTTCAAAATCACGGCTCTCGTGATAAATAGTGATTTGAACGCCATCCATCAGCTCAACTTCGTAACGCACCGGATCCTTGTCAGACCCACCGGAGAACAAAGGTGATAGTAAAAATCCAAGCCCGATCGAAATTCGACCGCCGGTCGAGATCGATCCGTAAACGCTGGTATTGACGTTGTTTTTCTTTTCAACCTGATTCAGGTCGACATCTTCCTTGGCGGTAATGACACCAATCCGGGTAATGACCTCGTCTTCATTTTCATGCGGTTTGCTGGAACTACAACCGAGCAGCAGTAAAACGATCAAAATAGGAATCGAAAAACGCATCAGTCAGCGTTGGCGAATTCAATGCCTTTACTGATATTCCCATCGAGCGTAGCGCGCATTTCTTCGAGCAGCTTTTGCTCGTAATCGCTAAGCATGGGTAAATCCGGAATCGAATCGACTCCATTCCGGCCCAGCACTACGGGTTGGGCATGAAAACTGTGGGAATCGTCGCCCAGCTGTACAAAACAGCATTCGGTTACGCTTTCGCCATTCAACGCAGCGACCAGTGACATCGTAAAACGAGCTGCCGCCTGAGCCATCGACAGGGTTGCCGAACCCGCCCCGGCCTTGGCTTCGACGACCTCGGTACCCGCTTCCTGGATGCGTGGTGTCAAGGCCTCGATATCCGACTGACTCAGCTCCACCCCGGCGATACTTGAAAGCAATGGCAGGATGGTCACCCCGCTGTGACCACCGATCACGCTGACATTGACGTCATCGGTGCTCTTTCCAACAGTTTGCGCGACAAAGGTATTCGAGCGAATAACATCGAGTGTGGTGATGCCAAACAGTTTGCGTTTGTTGTAAACCCCGGCTTCCTTGAGTACTTCTGCAGCAATCGGCACGGTGGAGTTAACCGGGTTGGTTACGATCGCAAAACAGGCATTGGGGCATGCCCTGCTACCCGCACTGACCAACTTCTTGACGATACCGGCATTCACATTGAACAAGTCGTCCCGGGTCATACCAGGCTTGCGCGGTACCCCGGCTGGAATCACGACGATATCGGCGTCTTTCATCGCAGCTTCGACATCATCGCCAACATAACCGTTTACCTTGACGTCGGTCGGGATGTGACTCAAATCGACCGCCACTCCAGGGGTAAATGGCGCCACGTCGTACAGTGACAGCTCGCTACCGGAGGGTAGTTGCAATTTGAGTAATAAAGAGAGCGGCTGGCCGATTCCACCGGCAGCACCGAGTACACACACTTTCATGACAAACCTCGTAAGTCCATTACCCCAGTTCGAGCATAATAGCCATGCAGGCCGTTATTCTCAAGGCAAACTCCAGCTTCAGGCCCAGGTTTATTACAGACTATTGGCCATCGCCGTACAATGTAGATTCAAATCTCCGTGGAACGGGTATCCAGAGACAATCTGCAACTCGCTATCGCTGCGATCCTGGCAGCCTGTTTTGCCCTTTCACTGGGCGAGGTGTTTATCAAACATCAGAGTGCTTGTTTCGTACTCTGGCAAATTTTCGAAATGCGCTCAATGATTACGGTCCCGTTTCTGATTTACTTCGCGCGGATTCAGGGTTGCGGAGAACCGATCCGAACAGGATGGGCCCCAGCAATTATCGCTGCCTTCGATATTTCCTACGCCGGTCTCGCTGCAATCCGGTGATTTTTGTTCTTCGGCGAAGCTCCCGGACTGCTGGTGAGCATAGGGATCATGATGATAAGGATGGCGGGGATCATCGCGTCGCGGCTAATCAGTTAAGGAACAGGTTGACATCGGTGGGGCCGGTAAATCCAGGGAATACCGTATCGACATCGGTGCCACCGAGGCGCTTATCGAGCATTTCCGTAATGACCGTGCGCAAATCGGTGGTAATCCTGAGATCCTCTCCGAGTGCAAGATTCGGCAAATCCAGCCCCGGCCAATCACTGACGACCTGACTGCCATTAACACCGCCACCCATCAGGTAAGCCAGACTGCCGGTTCCATGGTCGGTGCCGAGTGACCCGTTTTCAGCAACCCGCCGCCCGAACTCGGTATAAACCAGTACCGTTATTCGTCCCATACCCGTGCCCATATCGGTATAAAAAGCACTGAGTACCTGTGCCAGTTCCGTCAGCGACTGATCGATGAAAGTGGGCAGACTTTCGTGATGGTCCCAACCATTCGAATCCACGCAGATAACCTCGACCGGAAGAACCGATTTGATCAACTGCCCCGCTTGCTTCATCTTGTTACCGAGATCGCTATTTGGGTAGACCGCGCCATTGTCAGGGGTGATCGAAGATATACCGGCGGTCTGTAATTCTTCCATCGCGACAAGCGCAGCACCTGCTTGGCCGAAAAATGGCACCGGGTCCTGGAACAGGTCAGCGAGTACCTGCGGATAACCGGAGTCGAGAATACCCTGGTCAAAGCCAAAATCGTTCAGATTATCGATGGCCAGTGGTTCTGCCGCACCACTGAGTGAAACCGGCACATTGCCGCTGATGGATATGGCCCGAAAGGCCGAATTCGAAGCCGCTGGAGTCGACGCGAGATGACGCCCCAGCCAACCGGTATCCGGCCCGGCCTTATCTACCACCCCCCTTTCAATCAGGTTTTGTGCCGAAAAATGAGAGCGAATCTGGTGCGGAACACCGGTAGCGTGCACCAGCGCGAGGTCGCCGGCATCGTATATTGCCTTCAAGGATACTAGTGCGGGATGCAGGGCATACTCAGCGGTCAGGTACCTGGGATCGTTCGCGTCCACGGGTGGCGGAATCGAGATCGTCGGGCGATGCGTGTAATAGTCGCCATCGCTATACGGCACCAGCGCATTTAAACCATCGGCCGCGCCGCGTTGAAAGATGCAAACCAGGATATCGTGATCCACCGGTATAGTTGGATGCGCAAACAGGTTGTTAACAGTAGACACCATTTTCTCCTAACGCAGGTGGAAATAAACCGAGCTGACCAGAACCGCAACCAGCAACGCCGAAGCCTGTTCAGGTACAGTAAGCGGTAAGGTTTGATCCTCAGTGACTCCAAGCTCAGCCTTCAGCCACTCCAGAATTGTCGCAAGGTCATCACCCGAAAGGGGTCTCATCAATACCGCATCGATGATCGCATCGACTACCGTCGCGAGCGTATCGGCACCATTCAACATGGCTGTATAGTCGATCTCGATCACATCCAGACCGGGGATGACTCCGGAAAAGCTCAGAAACGACAAGCGCCAGCGATTAAGCAAACCACCGGTGCTCGCCCAGTAATCCTGATGATCGGGATAACCGTCCGGCGTAGGCCAGTAAAACGGCAGCTGTCCAAGTGAATTCTGCGCAAAAAACCAGAATTGCCCGTTATCCGGCGGAAAGTTTGTATCGGGCGCCAATGCCCTTGTCATTCCCGCGAGATACTCACTCGGGCGCGTAAACTTGAGATCGGCATCATCAAAAAAGGCTGCGCTGGTAAACACAGCACGTAAGGTTTCCTTGATATCTCCGTTCGAGCCGGTGAACGCGGTTGCGACCGCATCGATCGCCACTTGCGGGGGAGCATCGCTGATAAATCGCTGACACAACTTGGTGGCAATAAAGTCTGCGGTCGATGGATGGGCTGCAAGAATATCGAGCACCTGTTCACCATCGGTCTGCCCACCAGCGGCGGCAATCGGATTGCCGAGCACCAGTTTCGCCAGATTGTCGTGTAATCCGTCGACATAGGTAAATTCACCATAATCGCCACCCGGGTCGCCCGGAAAGCGCAGTGTCCAGCCGGTGAAACAACGCGCGACCTCCTTTACGTCGTTCTCGGTATATCCTCCATCAACGCCAAGCGTGTGCAGTTCCATCAATTCACGCGCATAGTTTTCATTCGGTGCTATCGCCTGGTTAAAGAAATTATCCAGGTAAAACAGCATCGCCGCGCTTTTCGCCGATGCATGCAGCAAATCGTGGAAGTTACCGAGCGCATGCTGGCGAATTACCTGCTGGTCATCAAAAGGTTTCAGGGTTGGACCGAGACCATTAACCAGGTGAATATTGAAATGGTCACCCCAGAATTCAACCATGATCTCGAACAACTGCCGTTGGCTGAACATCTGACGATACTGGGTTGCGGCGATCATCTGCGTCGCCACGTCAAAAATATTATTGGGAAATCCAGCGACCAACTGGGCCGGGGTTTGTAGTGTCAGAGGAAACTGATTTGCAATTTCCGATTCCAGTGCGGTAACGTCGATATTGAGATGATCGAGTTGTTGCTCGAGATAAGTCGTGATACCCAAATTCTTGATCGCCGCGAGCTCATCGCGATGGGGGCCGAAGCTGCAGCGTTTCAGCACTGTGTATTCGGGGCTCGCTTTCGGCACCACAATATTTGGCGGCGGGGTTGTCGTGCCCGATGAGCCGGAACTACCACCACAGGCCGATAGTACGGGCGCCAATGCACTGTAGCCCAGACCCCTACCGAACAGCTTTAGAAACTCTCGCCTGTTCTGTAACCTGCCCAGGATTTTTTCCAGCTCATTTGGACAATCTTTTACCATCAGCACTCTTAGTCCATCTATTAGTAGTCACTAACAACCAGTCACAATAACAGATGTCAGGATGCATCAGATGTGACTAATTCACGGTAAATAGACAGCACAATTGGAATTATTTGAATTTTTCAATAATGGACAGGAAATGATCCCGCTCGCTTTGATCGTTCAACTCGTCAGCAAGACGGGAAAAGAGTTCGCCCGCATTGGCACTGTCAATGGCCGTTGATTCGACGATAAACGAAGCCACCGGGCCGAGAATATCCGAAAGTCGTTTTTCTGCCGCCAGTACAATGGCCGGTGTCAACAGTTCATGGGCGGGAATTTTGGTATCGGAAACCGTGGTCTCGATTTGAGTTACGTCCTTGCCATTCCTGGTCAGGTGAAACTGCTCCACAGCGAGAACCTCGGAGAAACTGAGAAACATTTCCTGCAAGTCTTCGGGGCTGCAATTCAAGTCACCGCTGGCATTGATGGTGATGTGAGAATGCTTATCGTCGGTTTCGATGTTATGGCTTTGATACTGCAGCCCCAGCAGATTTATTTCACGGACGATTCTCGAAAGCGTACCCGATTTACGGGTACAGAGCAGCTTGAGCGACACATCAAACATGGTCAGGATTGGGCTTTCACCTGGGCCTGTAACTTTCTCATCAACTGCACGATTTTTATAACACTGCGACGCATACGGTTAAAGGCACGCGTCATTTCCGCGATCTCGTCACTACCCGATTCCTTGAGTTCGCTGTCACGAAGGTTGCCTTTGCTGACCTCGTCCGCCAATCGCGTGATTCGCTCAACGGGTTTCAACACCAGCTTGCGAAGCGTAATGTTAATGACCAGGAAAAGCAGGAGAAACAGTGTCGCCAATGAAAGCAGAAAACTGATAAATGTTTTTTTCGCGAGCTCGGCAGGTAGCGTATATGGCACCACCACCATCTGCGTACCGACGACTTCGTTCAACTTCCAGCCAAATCCCCCCTCATCCCCATAAATAGCACGCATCGCTGCCGGCGCCGCCTCTGGCGTACTATGGCAGGCCAGGCATTTGGGATTGGTAATGCGAATGGGATGAGAGATATAAAGCGTTTTAACCCCACCAATATTCTGGCTTCCGACAAGCCGGGTCAGTCTCGAATCGGCGATAAACTGATTGATAATTCGCGCTTCCTCGGGGGTGGCCTTGTCGCGCGGATTGGTGGGGTTGAAAACGGCCTCCCGATAGCGGTAATTCGGGCGGGATTTACTGACCAGATTAGCGGTTTGTGTCGCCGAATAGGCTGGCACGGTTTGTGGATAAAACTTGCCGTCATTGAGCTGGTTTAACAATGGCCGAATCTCATTGACGGTATAACTACGCACTGCGAGCGCTTCCTGCATGATGAGTTCGGCTTGATCGGTAACCTGCCTCAGCGCGTTGTCTTCGGTAAGCAGATAAGAATTGATCCCACCCAGGGTTAGCCCGACGCTAAAGGTGGCACCCATGATCAGGTTTATCTTGGTTGTTAATTTCATCGTGACTCCAGCGATTTCAAGGATGATCCCGGCGAAATAAGGATGTTGTTAATCAATTTGTCTTCTGACCCGAAGGGCACTTACTTAAGCATGGCATCCCCGCGAAAGCGGAGATCTTGCAATGGCTACAAGATTCCCGCTTTCGCAGGAATGACTCAGTCGTTAGTTTTTCGTGCTTAAGTAAGTGCCATTCTCATCTGACCCAATACTCTCCGCCACAATGAGGATAGATCACTTTTTCGAGTTTATAACGACCTCGCAGCAGTTTTTTCAGGTAAATCAAAAATTTAATCCACCGTTGTGACGTCGGTCCGAGCCGCACCCGGGTGGTAGGGGTAGTAATTTTGGCCCGTGCGCTGGTTTCAGGCAAGGCTGATTACTACGCGCTGCGTACGATTTTCAGGAATTCGCTGAATCTGTTTGATCGGCCGATTTGACAGGTTTCGGTTCGCCCCTGGGCCAGGCTCCAAACGGGTAGGGTCGATGCTCGCTATTGAAATTCATAAACTGCAAAATCTGGTATATATAAGTACTCAAGCCCTGCCCCAGCTTGCCCAGGCGTTCATTGGTATCCCCGGTAAACAGCTTTAACAGAAATTGGAAAATGATGACCGCGAACAGCACGATCTCGGCAATGGTATAAAAGATTGCGTACAATAACATGTAGAGACCGCGCTTCCAGGTGGACTGGTTTTTCAGATTTTCTTTGACTTCATTAGTCATGTTTTTTTGACCCCCGACTATGTTGCCTCCAATATACTCCCGTCGGTGAGAAAATCTAGCCCGGACCTTTCATGAACTGCCGCGATGATTGCACAGGGTTTTGTTTCCTCGGGAGAATTTCCGGAGAAGTGTCGGACCAATGGATCCGGCCGACTGAGGAAGGTTCCCGAGGAAACAAAGCTCAAGCCAGGGCGCGAG
>CAZAVY010000099.1:0-9381 GCA_964488685.1 uncultured Gammaproteobacteria bacterium | reverse complement strand
AGCACCGCTGAATTGCTACAGCTGGCTCAGAAAGTGGACGCTATCCTGCCTTGTCATACCGAAAAATTTTCGGCCGAAACCATCGCCAAATTACCACCCCGGGTCAAGGCGATCGCCAATTTCTCGGTCGGCGTCGATCATGTCGACCTTGCCGCGGCCAAACACAAAAAGCTAATCGTCACCAATACACCCGACGTGCTCTCCGACGCTACCGCCGAAATCGCGATGCTACTAATGCTGGGTGCCGCACGTCGTGCCAGCGAAGGAGAACGCCTGGTTCGTACCCGGCAATGGAAAGACTGGAGCCCGGCCTTCATGGTGGGTCGACAGATCACAGGTAAGCGCCTCGGCATCCTCGGTATGGGACGGGTTGGCCAGGTGCTTGCGCGGCGAGCGCTCGGTTTCGGGATGACGATTCACTATCACAATCGTAATCCGCTGGAGCCGGATCACGCCGGCGACGCAACCTATCACAATAGCCTGGAAGCGCTGTTAGCGAATATCGACGTGCTGTCGATTCATTGCCCGGCGTCAGACGCAACCCGGGGTTTAATGGACCGCGATCGCATCGCTGCCATGCACCGTGACGCCATCCTGGTCAATACCTCCCGCGGCGCAGTCATCGATGACGACGCGCTGGTGGAAGCACTGCAAACGGGTAGTATCGCAGCGGCAGGGCTAGATGTTTATAACGGTGAGCCCGATTCCATCCATCCGGGGTATGCGCAACTGGATAATATATTCCTGCTGCCGCACATCGGCAGCGCCACCCGGGAAACAAGGAATGCGATGGGATATCGCGCTATCGATAATTTGATCGCTATTTTTAAAGGAGAAGAACCCCGCGATCGGGTTGCGTAAATTTGGTGTGGATTGCAAATAACGATAGTCAATCTGGAGGAGATACCTTAAAATTGATTGGCTTGGCATGCTAGGAGTCTGTCGGACTTAGGGTGTCGTAGCGAGGGAAAGGCATTTTGAGTTAGATTTATCCTAAGTCCGACAGACTCCTAGATACCCGCGATTAATGTTTTAAAATTCGGGTTCGGCCAAGCAATAATACTAAAAACTTATAAGTATCGACGATCCACAAGCTGGTTTAGTTACTAAGCAATGTCACCATGACACCACAATGGGCTAAGCCTAATAACTCAAGTGCAGTTCAATAAACACTTCTAATTAAGAGGAGAGCAGCAATGACCGAATCAACGACATCACGTCGCAAATTTCTAACCACCGGCGCCGCCGCGATCGCGGGCGGAACAGCGGCAGCCGCATTCCCCAACATTTCCGTTGGTGCCAGTCCCGTGGTACTAAAAGTACAGGCAGCCTGGGGCGGCGGTATCTTTCTCGAATTCGCCCAGGACTATGTAAAACGCGTCAATGAAATGTCGGGTGGGTCACTGAAGATCAATTTACTCGGTGTCGGCGCCGTTGTCAAAACCGCCGAAATGCAAACCGCGGTGCATAAGGGCGTGCTCGATGGCGCGCACCTGGTAACCGCCTACTGGTATTCGAAAAGCCCGGTAGCCTCACTGTTTGGAACCGGCCCCTGCTTCGGCTGGTCAGCCAATGAACTCATGGGTTGGGTACAGCACGGTGGCGGTAAGGCGCTGTATTACGAGTTAATGCATGACAAGTTACGCCTCGACCTGGTCGGTTTCTTTTCCGGCCCGATGCCGGCACAGCCGCTGGGCTGGTTCAAGGAGGAAATTAAGAATAGCAGTCAGATGGAAGGCTTGAAATATCGTACTGTCGGACTGGCCGCGGACGTACTGCAGGAAATGGGCATGTCGGTAGTACAGCTCCCCGGCGGGGAAATTCAGCCCGCGATGAAAAGTGGCTTGATCGATGCGGCCGAGTTCAACAACCCGACTTCCGACAAGGATTTCGGTATGCAGGACGTATCCAAGCATTACCACCTCGCAAGCTTCCATCAGTCGCAGGAGTGTTTTGAAATCATTTTTAACAAAACCCTGTATGAAAGACTATCAAAATCGCATCAGGCAATTCTGGAGTACGCTTCCGAAGCGGCATCTGCAGATATGGCGTGGAAAGCGATGGAACGTTACTCTCAGGACCTGGTTACGCTGAAGGAAAAGCACGGCGTTAACGTGTATCGTACCCCTGACAGTGTCATGCAAGAGCAGCTTCAAGCCTGGGATACGGTGGTTGCACGCCTCAGCAAGTCTGACCCGTTTTTCAAGAAGGTCATCGCCTCTCAAATGGCCTGGGCGAAACGGCACGGTGCCTATGCCTTGAATAATTCACCTAACTATCAGGGTGCTTACGAGCATTATTTCGGTAAGTTGTAGGTATTTACCGCCTCTACTAACCTGCGGGGCGGTATTTTTCGATACCGCCCCTGCTTTTATCCGTCACGCTGATTTGATTACCGCAGGTGCCGCGCCATGACCCGCATACTCCATTTCATCGATAGCCTGAGCGCATGGACCGGCAAGGCATTCGCCTGGTGTATCGTAATACTGACCTTCTCCACCTGCTACGAAGTGTTCGTGCGCTACGTGCTCAATGCGCCGACCGTGTGGGCCTTCGATATGAGTGTGCAAATGTATGGCGCCCTGTTCATGATGTCCGGCGCCTACGCGATGTCACAGGACGCCCATGTGCGCGGCGACGTGGTGTATCGGTTGTTAAAAATAAAAACCCAGGCCTGGATCGACCTGGTGCTCTATATCCTGTTCCTGATGCCCGGTGCGCTGGCATTGATTTATTATGGCTACGGTTTTGCGTCGGATTCCTGGTTTTACAAGGAAGTGAGCTGGAGCAGTCCGACGCGAATTCAGATTTACTTTTTCAAGACTCTGATTCCGATCGCCGGGGCCTTGATATTACTACAGGGTTTTGCCGAAACGGTTCGCTGTATTATCTGTATCAGAACCGGCGCCTGGCCGCCGCGATTACACGATGTGCAAGAGACCGAAACCATGCTGATCAATGAACAGGAAGATTTACGCAAGCTGGAGGAAGATCATGTCTGATCCGGTTGTAGCGGTATTTATGCTCGGATTGTTCATTTTTATGGTGATGCTGGGTTTTCCAATCGCATTCACGCTGATCGCCATGGGCCTCGGATTTGGCTACTACGCCTACTACGACGAACTCCGCATGCAAACCATATTCGATAACCGGATATTCGATTTATTCGTGCAGAATACCTTTTCGGTGATGTCCAATGACGTACTGGTGGCCGTCCCACTCTTCTTATTCATGGGCTATGTGGTCGAACGGGCCAACATAGTCAATCGGCTGTTTTTCAGCATTCAGCTGGCCGCGCGCCACCTGCCGGGTTCGATGGCGGTGGCGGCGCTTTTTACCTGCGCCATATTTGCGACCGCCTCGGGCATTATCGGGGCGGTCGTTACGCTGATGGGTATGCTCGCATTGCCGGCCATGTTGAAAGCGAACTACGACGAGAGTTTTGCCTGCGGCGTCATCTGCGCGGGTGGCTGCCTCGGCATCCTGATACCGCCTTCAATCATGCTGATCGTCTACTCGGCAATCGCGGAAATATCCCCGTTGCGTCTCTATGCCGCGGCGCTCTTCCCCGGCATGCTGCTGGCCGGTCTGTATATGGTGTATGTTGTCGGACGTGCCACTTTCAACCCGAAACTTGCGCCAAAGCCTAAAGAGGACGGGATTCCGCCAATCTCGAAAATTATCTGGGAATTGCTGACTTCTTTTATTCCACTGGCCTTGTTAATCATGAGCGTGCTGGGTGCCATATTGATGGGCCTGGCAACTCCGGCGGAAGCCGCGGGCGTCGGCGCATTCGGCGGTCTGTTTCTGGCGGTGTGCTATCGTTCGCTCAACTGGGAACGATTAAAACAGGCTGTTTATCTCACTGCAAAAACTTCTGCGATGGTGTGCTGGTTGTTTGTCGGTTCATGGACCTTTGCCTCGGTGTTTTCCTACCTCGGTGGTCATGATTTGATCAGGGAATGGGTGCTGTCGATGGAGCTGGGGTCGGTTGGCTTCCTGATACTCGCGCAATCGATCATCTTCCTGTTGGGCTGGCCGTTGGAATGGACCGAAATCATCATTATATTCGTGCCGATCTTCCTGCCAATGCTGGATACCTTTAATGTCGACCCGTTATTTTTCGGAATTCTGGTCGCGTTGAACCTGCAGACATCATTTTTAACGCCACCCATGGCAATGGCTGCGTATTATCTGAAAGGCGTGGCGCCACCGTATATCCAGCTGATGGATATATTCCGTGGCATTATGCCGTATCTGGCAATTATCATTTTCTCGATGATATTGCTGTATAACTTCCCTGGCATCGCCTTGTGGTTACCGGTTTACCTGTTCGGATAACAAAATCGGAAGGGGTACAAGCGATGGATAATTTCGACCCGGTTTCGGCTAATCTGTTGAGCGCCAGCGACGCAGCTGCGGCAATCAACCAGGGCTTGCTGAGTTCGGCGGAGCTGGTCGCTGCCTGCTTCGCGCGGATCGACGAGGTAGAGGAGTCGATCGGGGCCTGGGCGCATCTTGACCAGGATCTGGCAATGGAGCAGGCACAGGCGGCCGACAAATTTCGCAGCCGCGGCCTGCCCCTGGGACCTCTTCACGGTCTACCGGTCGGAATCAAGGATATCATCGATACCGCTGACTACCCGACCGAACACGGAACGATATTGCATCGCAATCGCCGTCCCACACAGGACGCGACCCTGGTGTCGCTGTTGAAACAAGCGGGTGCAATTATCTCTGGCAAGACCGTGTCCACCGAACTGGCAGTCTTAGCACCCGGCAAAACCCGTAATCCACACAACCTCGAACATACCCCGGGTGGTTCATCGAGTGGTTCCGCCGCAGCGGTTTCGTCGGCGATGGTTTCCCTCGCAATCGGTACCCAGACCAATGGCTCGATTGTCCGACCGGCCTCATACTGCGGTGTCTACGGATATAAGCCCAGCTACGCGCGTATTTCCCGCCATGGCGTGCTGGCGCAATCGGCGCCACTCGACACCATCGGCCTGTTCGCGCGTGACCTCGACGATCTCGCGCTGATCGCGGACGTTCTGATGCGTTTCGACGCCCAGGATACAGCCATGACCCCGATCGCCCTGCCCTGCATAAGCAATGTAATGGCGCAGGAAGTACCCGCGGACCCACATTTAGCGTTTGTGCGCACCCCGGTCTGGGAGCAGGCTGAACAGGCAACAAAAGATGGATTGCGCGAACTGATCGAGGCGGTCAATGAAAACCGGGAACAGACTGTCGATATAGTCGATCTGCCGGCCGCTTTCGACGGCTTGCATGAAGATCACCGCAAGGTAATGGAAGCCGACCTGGCGCGCAGCTTCGCCGATGAATACAAGCGCGGTCAGGCGGAATTGAGTGCAGTACTGTGCGAAATGATTGAACGCGGACAGCAGATCACCGACAACGACTACGACAATGCGCTTGCCAGGATGGATTATTACCGCGGATTCCTGGAACCGATTTTCGATCAATACGACGCCATTGTGACGCCCGCCACCCCTGGCCCCGCGCCATTCGGCCTCGAAGCGACCGGTAGCCCGGTGATGAATACAATCTGGACATTCTGTGGTACGCCCACGATCAATGTGCCTTTATTGCAAAGCCCTGACGGCTTGCCAATCGGCGTCCAGGTGGTCGGTGCAAGAGACGACGATGCACGTTTGTTTCGTAGCACGCGCTGGTTATTGAATTTACTGAACGACTGATTTTACCTATACTGCTACCAATAACGCTGGGAGAGCCATGGACAACATTATTACCGGGGTAATTGCAATCGGAGTGTTTCTGGCATTCGTGCTGGGTCTGGCCGGCTCGATCGGGACGATTCCATTTACCGTGATCGTACTCATCGTATCGGCGCTGATACTGACCGATTTTATCCAGTCAGCGAAGCAGGGCTGGAAAAAAGAGCAAAAAAAGAAATCCAGTTCACCCCGGTAAACCCCAAAAACAGCCATCGGCAAATTTAATACCTCTTCCCCGCGAAATGTGATTACGGACTACTCGATGTGTCGCAAGTTTCACGGCGCGGCTTATGCCACCATCGCCGAGGTGCGAACAAATCACTTCTGCTGGACCTCGGGTGAGGATTTACTCAAAGGCTATACCGCAGAAAACGGTACTACCCGAAGCTTCGGGTGTGGGCTGGGCCCGGCCCGATGACGATTTACCGCAGCACCAGGCCGGAAGGGACAGTAAGCGCATCAAATAGGCTATGAAAATCTGGGTTGACGCCGATGCCTGTCCAAACGCGATCAAGGAAATTCTGTTTCGTGCCGCCGAACGTACTGGTATTTCACTGGTGCTCATAGCCAATCACGAGGTTCGGGTTCCAGCGTCTCGACACATCAGTTTTTTTAAAGTCGCAGCCGGGTTCGACGTCGCCGACAACGAAATTGTCAAGCGGCTCAGCGCCGGTGACCTGGTGATAACCGGTGACATACCATTGGCGGCGGAAATCATAGAAAACCAGGGGATTGCACTCAGCCCGCGCGGGGAGCTACACACTGTCGACAACATAAAGGCGCGCCTGACGATGCGGGATTTGATGGAATCGCTGCGCGCCAGTGGTATTGATTCAGGCGGCCAGCCGCCTTTAAATCATGGTGATCGCAAAGCGTTTGCCGACCAACTCGATAAGATCATTACCCGGCATGGATGATAGCTGTGAAATTGCTGCAGGGTCAGGGTTATCGAATGCGATGTATTCGGTACCGTAGTCGACTGGCACGGTTCGGTTGCACGCGAGGTCGCCGCACACCAGCAGCATCCTGGACCTCGCGGAACAGATGGGCTGCTAACCTTGCAAAGGCACAATGAACCCGATCGTCAATATTCCCGAAACATCCTATTGCGCGGTAAGATTATGTTCGCGTCCAAATGACGAGATCGGGGAATCGGCCAAAGCCGCCACGCGCAGGGTGGTGCCCGGCCTACAAAATACGCGTTGTGCGGGTCGAACACGATTGGGGCCGTAGCGAAAGAAAATCACTCGACCGTATAAACCGGTTGACATTGGTTAAATTACCTATAAAGTGCGATTCAGCTTGAATCTATGTCTAAAGTTTATTCCCTCTCTTCGAAGTGTTCCTGTTTTCTCTCGTTCTGCAGTCAATAAGTTATAGCCTGATTTCCGGCGACATCGCCTTGCACAAAGGTTTTTTTATTTTTTTAGATAGGTACAAATTATGTCTGACAGGACAACCGGCAAAGTAAAATGGTTCAACGAAGCTAAGGGCTTTGGTTTTATTGAACGTGAATCCGGCCCCGACGTATTCGCACATTTCAGCGCAATCCAGGGAACAGGCTTTAAGACCCTGACCGAAGGACAACAAGTTGAATTCACAGTCACCGATGGCCAGAAAGGCCCGCAGGCTGAAGACATCACTGCGATTTAGTTGAACCACCGAGCAGCTCGGTTATTCAATTCTGATTCAGAGCCAGGCTATCCAGCCTGGCTTTTTTTGTCGGTTACAAGCTCGCTACCGCGCCGAAAATAAATTCAGATCGAGCGGTTTTGCCTGTGGTTTTTTCGCACCTGAAATAACAAAGTTAAAAACCTAGGGTTTCCAGCTTGAGCACCCCCTCCGCGCCCAAAAACCTGATTCCATCGCGATTTTCGATGCTGCGGGGCATGACTGACTGATGTCTACCTGGCAAAGCGCATTACTCGGCATCCGAACCTCCGGGGACTATTTCATATCGACCTTCCTGTTTGGTCTTATGTTTGGGATTGCCGCCGCCATCGGCATCGAAAACTGGCATGCGATGTTGATGAGCGCCTCGGTTTTCACCGCATCGGGGCAGTTTGCTGCACTGGAATTCTGGCGGGCTCCGTTACCGATGGGCACCATCGCCCAGCCCCTGGAATACCCTGCCAACCAGTAATATCGGCATATTTGGCGCAAGCGCCACAACCCCGCAGCCACCGGTAAAAACCAGTGCAGCCCGGAGCATCGTTTTTTTGAGCCCGTAACTTGCAACCAGCAGGCTGATCGACGCGGCCGCGGTAATCGATCCTGCCAGGGATAGTGCGAAGGTCCAGCTGATCAGGTTGAGGCCGCCAATTTCCTTGACCGCGCTCGGCATTGTGGTCGCTGCCAACATTGAATTCGACGCGTGCATCCACAAGGCGAGCGCCATCATGGCCAGCTTCGGCCAATACTTCCGACTCAGCGATAGTAGCCAGGTTGCTGTCTGCTCAATCGTTGCGTTCATTATCAAATTCAAAATTCCAAAAAAGATATCCGCTTTGGTGACGGTCCGATGGTTCGATACCAGGATTCAACGCGGCAGCAATTAGCAATAATACAAATTTATGCACTACTATGGGTATCCATGGCTTCCAGATTTCTACGAAAAACCACTTCCATATTTCGTATGCCCGCTGTGAAACGATTGTGGCGATGGAGTTGGCGGGGTTTGCTGATTCTGGTGGTGATAGATGTGAGTTACCTGGTTGTAATCTGGCCGAACTGGGAGACCTACCTGGATGGCCCGGTGCAAGCTTCCAATTTCATACGTGCCTACGAGTTGGAGCAGCAGCATCGAGCTGACTGGCCGGAGCTGCGCTGGTACCCGGTTTCAATTCGGAAATTACCCAGGAGTGTTATCCGGGCTGTTGTTATCGCCGAGGATTCCCGCTTTTATCTACATCAGGGTATCGACATCGAAGCGCTCAAGGAAGCCATGGAATACAACCTGTCTAATATGAGCATGACCTATGGGGTCAGCACCATTTCCCAACAAACCGCCAAGAATCTTTTCCTGAACCCATCGAGAAACCCATTACGCAAGTGGCATGAACTCTGGTTGACGATCGGAATGGAAAGAAATCTCTCCAAAAAACGTATTCTCGAACACTATCTGAATATTGCAGAATTCGGCAGGGGTATATTCGGCGTCGATGCCGCGGCTCGATACTACTGGGATATTCCGGCATCCAGCCTCAGCAAGCGCCAGGCAATCGAACTCGCGGCGACGCTCCCATCACCGGTTAAAAATAATCCGCGTACCCGTACCCGATCGTTCCAGCGACGCGTGAAGAAGATACGTCGTCATTTTCGTCGATACGCGACATCTTGAGTGTCAAGTACTGCACGAATCATAAAATGACCGCTTTGGGGCAAGGAGACCGAGGGATTAAACGCAGGCTTATACCCCGGTTCATAATCCTCTCTTGCTGAAACTGTAATTCGATACCCAGTGATTCTGTATTTGTCCCGCTGTCACTAATCGTCAAATTTACCGGCAAACCAGCGATCATAGGCGGGGGCTATTATTCTCACAAAAATCCAAATTCCAATGCATATAACCTGAATCCGTAGCTCCCCCGACCAATAAGCCCTCTAAAACACGCATAAACAC
>CAZAVY010000098.1:0-9833 GCA_964488685.1 uncultured Gammaproteobacteria bacterium | reverse complement strand
GTATTGAATATAACCCGCAGCACTACAACGGAACTGAATTCAAACTAAGCCCCGGTAACAAATTAATTGCCACCATACACCAGCTTGGTGATATTTGCGTACTGCGGCAAAATTCCAGCTCGTCGATTAAGCTGCGGGCAGGCAGCGTCCAGGCCACACATACCATCGATCCAAATATGATTATTCTGAGCGAACCGGGAACGGAACTTCGGGTAGATGACGACGGGTCGTTCAATTTACTGTTTCCGGGCATTGACGAATCTCTAACGCCCGAAATAGAGATGCCCTTTAACGCCGGAATAATTACCGGGGAAGAGGTGCGGAATGAGCTAGTAGATGATGGTGGCGACGATTTGGCCACGGACGACGCGATAGTTGAGCAGGCGGTCAAATCCAAAAAACAGTCGGATATAGCCGGCTACAGTTATACCGTTTATTTATTTTCGACCCGGTCAGCAGATGTCGCAAAACGAGTTAACGAAAAATTTCGAAAGGCCGGGTACGACACGCAAATCTATACGCGCGAGAAAAATTTCGTAAAGCGCCACCGTATCGTCGTGGCAGGGTTTAACTCCTTGCAGGCGGCGCAACAATTCGCGGCATCTATTGTTGGAAGCCTGGGAATTGCAGATACCTGGATTGGTAAGGACCGGTAAAATAGGTTCATCGGAAAAATTAGTGGGTAAATATCGTCAAACCCGTCATTCCCGCGCAGGCCGGAATCCAGGTTCTTCGCCCAGTCATGTTTGCGCCGACAGGCTTTACCTGAAATCCTGTGAAAGCGCGGGCCAGCCTCGATGACGGCAATCTGGCCGGATGCCATCCGGCAGTCGTGACAGGTCGTACCGACTCTGCTATCACTGTGATGTCGGTTACCGTGGCTGGAATACGTTTTACCCGTCAAAATGTATTCCAGTTATCATCGTTCGGCGATATCTTGCGTTGATTGTGCTATCAGGCGATCCCGGGATTGCCGGAGACGTTTTTGAGTTTGGGGGTATTCAGCTTGTCGATGCGCACGCTGTCTTCACGACGCAGATAATCGGCGACCACATCCCAGATCGGCGCCCCCGGCGATTTCGAACCAACCGTTGCCCAACCTGCTACCTTGTAACTTTTCGCGGCGTCGATGCGGGCGCCATTGTCGAGTTGCATATCGGCAATACGCGCCCCGACCTTCGCTTTAGGATCTATGCTGTAGTCGAGCCCGCCGAGCCGTACCATATCACCGCCCTGTTGGTAGTAAGGATCAGGGTTAAACAGGTTATCGGCGACATCTTCGAGAATCAGTTTGATGTCCTCGCCCGACATTTCACGCACATAGGTTTCCGGGTAGGTAATACAGGTCTGATCCATCACGTTTTCCATCGTGATCGCCTGTCCCGGCATGACCGTGGTACCCCAGCGAAAACCGGGAGAAAGCGCAATCTGTGCGTCACCCTCAACTCGCAGGGCATCGCAGATGACCTGGTCAAAGGTACCATTGAAATTTCCGCGCCGAAACAACAGGTTTTCGGCAATCGCCAGTTCCTCTTGCAATTTCGGCAGATGGGGTTTGCGCGCAGTTTCGATGTAAGCGGCCATTTCAGCGTCCGCAACAAGCAGGTTCGAAAATACCGGCAACAGGCGATAGCGAAAATCACGTAGCTTCTTACCCTTGTAATCCATATCCATAACGCCGAGAAACTTGCCATTGGAACCGGCGTTGGTAACCAGGGTCTTGCCACCTGGATTCGACACCGGTATCGCAGCCGGCACGCCATCGTGGGTATGGCCACCGAAAATTGCGTCGATGCCGCTGACCCGCGAAGCCATCTTCAAATCGACGTCCATGCCGTTGTGCGAAAGCAGGATCAGTCCATCCGGGTTTTCCTCGTCTCTTGCCTGGTCGACAATTTCCTGCATATCGTCTTCGTTTATACCAAAGGTCCAGTCGGGGATGAATCGTTGCGGATTCGCGATTGGCGTATACGGAAACGACTGCCCGACAACGGCAATCCGCACATCGCCCATTTCACGAATCGTGTAGGGCTTGAAAACGTGCCCGCTGTCTTCGTTAAAATCACCCAGGTCGGCCAGATCGTAATCAAACATCGAATCTTCCTTAACCTTGCAATTCTGACTGACGAATTCGCCATTGAATATCTCGGCGTTATCGAGAACCTCGGACGCCAGGTAAGTAAATTCCCAGTGACCGGTCATGACATCAACGCCGAGTAGATTACTGGCATCGACCATATCCCGCCCCCGGGTCCAGAACGAGGTGCCCGAACCCTGCCAGGTATCGCCGCCATCGAGCAGCAACGAACGCCCTACGGCGTATTCTGCGCGCAGCTTCTTGACCAGGGTAGCGAGATGAGCAAACCCCCCGATCTTGCCAAACATGCGTGCCGCTTCCTCAAAATTCAGATAGGTGAAGGCGTGCGCTTCGATGCCGCCGTCAGGAATACCAAAATGATTGAGCAAATTGCTCCCAACCAGGTGTGGCGCCTTGCCAAGCGCGTCGCCGAAACCCAGGTTGACATTGGGTTCACGGAAGTAAATGGGGTTGAGCTGTGCGTGACAATCGGTAAAGTGCAGGATACGCGCATTGCCGAAGCTCGGCATGTCGTACAGCTTCGAGCCATCGTCACCCGCGCCAAATCCGGCGCCAGGATATATGCCGGCGGCACCTGCAAGGCCCATAAGCCGGATAAACTCTCTTCGACTCAGATTCATAGCAGTCCCCTCAGTTAAACATTGCGATCAATTCAGCTAGATTTCCAACCACCAGGTCAGGATTTGACTGGTGAATATTATTTCCATGGTTGTACCCATATGGCACGCAGACGACGCTGAAACCGGCGGCTCGCGCAGCCAGCACATCGTTGCTTGAATCACCCACCATCATACAAGATCCGTAATCCAACGCAAAGTGGTCCGCCGCATAATGCAACGGCATCGGATCGGGTTTTTTTCTGGCCGTGGTGTCTCCTGCAACAACCAGTTCGAACCAGGTATCCAGCCCCATTTCGGTTATTAACCTGGAAGTGAACGGTTCCGGTTTGTTAGTCACGCAGGCCAGGTGCAGGTCCAGTTCGGCGAGACCTTGCAGGGCTTCGACGACACCCGGGTATATCCGGCTACGATCGCTGGCGTGTTCGGCGTAGAGTTTGTTGAAAATTTCCTGGCCTTCGATAAACAGTTTTTCGTCCGGTTCCGCGTGCATGTCATTGGTCAGTACCCGCTTGACAAAGCGTTCGAGTCCATTACCGACCCAGCATCGCGCGGCTTGTTCGTCGCTTAACGGCAGACCCAGGCTACGCAGCATTTCGTTGCCACACCAGGCAAGGTCACCAACACTGTCTACCAGAGTGCCATCCAGATCAAACAGAACCAGTTTGATCTGGTCGAAGGCGATTTCATTACCCATTTGCTATACGACGATCCAAATTGTGCTCGATTGCAGGCTTTGAGCAGACAAGATCAGGGTGGCCTTGCAACAGCAAACTCGTGCTTTACTGCGATGAAAGATAGGCCGCAAGATTGGCGATTTCCGCATCGCTCAACGCAGAGGCCATCGCGTTCATGGTCGGATCTTTGCGCTCGCCGGAACGATACTCGGTCAATGACGTGGAAATAAGGTCCGCGGATATACCGCCGATAATCGGGAAGTTGGCGGCGATGGGTTGCTTCCCCGAAGCACCATGGCAGCCTATGCAGCCACGGGCGCTATAGGTACCGAAACCGGCGCTACCATCGCCCGCTTGCAACGGAGCGTGGCTGAGACCAAGCGTAATCAAGGCAGCTAATATCACGGTTTTCTTCATGATTCCCTCTTTTTTATTCAGTTTGTTACTATTAATTTATCCGGCAAAATTAGCAGAATTCAGAGCTCTATGTAATAACCCTAAAGCAATAGGTATTTTCACTGCTGTCCCGTTAACTTTCATTGAATCGACAAAATTACATTACAAGATCTTATTAATATTTGACGATATGAAACATGATTGGCTCAGATGCTCGCATCTTGACATCTTCGGAGCTGCCGCTGAAACCGACCTTGAATGAAGGCGACCTGCCTAGCCCGAACATTTCATAAACCTGCTCGCGCCCTTGCTTGACCTTTGTTTCCTCAGGAACCTTCCTCAGTCGGCCGGATCTATTGGTCCGACGCTTCTTCGGAAAACCTCCTGAGAAAACTAAAGTCCTGCGCAATCATCGCGGCAGTTCATGAAATCTTCGGGCTAGACAGTAGACTCATCCACGGCAATATTGTTATCTTCATCAGGGGATGGCCTGAAATCTTCATCATGTCGGATTATTGCCACCAGGAGACCATCCATTGCATCGTGGAGAATTGCGATATTTTTGTCGCCGGTGGCTTCATGTATTGATCGTGCTTGCGCCTGGAGCCGGGTGAATGCCTCGGACACACGCCCGTCCTTGTCAATGATGCCATCCGCCCAGCCTACCATGTCGGAAAGTTGTTGGGCCTGTTTGGCGAGCTCGATCAGGACGACCTCGTCCGGCTCTGCTGCGAGGGCCGTCACCACCATACGGTGATACTCTGAAATAGTCATTCGTGCTCCTACAAGGCGATATTGATGGGTTCCGTCGATAGCTTCAGTTGGCCCCGGCCTCGATGTGGGCGTCGGCGCCTTCGTCGCCATCCAGATCCAGCGTCCCTTCCTTGAATACCCGACTGGCATAAAAATCCTCAGCCTCAATGGTCATGAGATCGACCTTCGTCAACGATTTTTTGGTATCGACGAAAAGGCGGTTGGCCTGGCGTAGACGCGCACGATCCAGGGCATTGCGAATCGAACGCGCATTGGCAAAGTGTGCCATGGTTTTACGTCGCTGAATATACTCTAGCAACGCTTTTGTTGCGTCTTCGCTCAATCGGTAGTTCTGCTCAGCCAGCATTAGATTTGCAATTGCCAGCAGTTCATCGGCACTGTAATCGGGAAAATCGATATGGTGGGCAATACGCGAGCGCATACCCGGGTTTGAATGGAAAAACTTGTCCATTTCGCCTTTATAGCCGGCGAGGATAACCACCAGATCATCACGATTGTTTTCCATGCTCTGTAACAGGATCTCGATCGACTCGGCGCCGTAATCGCGTTCGTTCTCCGGCTTGTAGAGATAATAGGCCTCATCAATAAACAACACGCCGCCCATGGCCTTTTTGATGACTTCCTTGGTCTTGGGCGCGGTATGTCCGATGTACTGGCCGACCAGATCATCACGGGTTACCGTAACCAGTTGGCCTGTGCGTATATAGTCCAGACGGTGAAGAATCTCGGCCATGCGCAGGGCAACCGTGGTTTTGCCTGTCCCCGGATTACCAGTGAAGCTCATGTGCAGTGTCGGAGATGAAGCGCTAAGCATTACCTTTTTGCGTAGCCGGTCGACCAGCAGCAGTGCCGCTGTTTCCCGAATTCGAGTCTTGACGGGTTTCAATCCGATTAATTCGCGATCTAGCTGGTCAAAAATTTCCTGCACATTCGAGACGCGCAGCTCTTCCTGCAGGTCGACCGGGGCATCGTCCGGCCAAATAATCTCAGGCGTTTCACTTTCTCCTGTCTCTACGGATTCGGACATGAATCTGCTCCTGGTATCATTTATTTGATATTACACCAATGCTTGGACTGGCAAGAAAGGGGCGGAATACCCCGCCTCTCTTTAAATCAAGCTAACACCTTAGATATCTTTTAGTAACGTTCGCCTTCCGGCTTTTCGTTAGAGTAAGGCACTATGGAGTAACCCTGACTACGACCATTGCGCTCTTCGCGTATCAAGTGATATCCAGGCTCGTTATCGGGACGATTGACGATATATGACATCTTCGGCGATTCTACGCCACGCGTTGAGTCTGACGCCATTACCCGAATGTAGTAGTTCGGGAAGGTCTTACGGCACTCATTGATCTCTACCAGAACCCCGGCCGGGTCTTTCATATCGAACATCGGCATACCATACATTTCCCAGTAGGTATTGCGCGGGTGCGGGTCATCGGTGTACTCAATGTTAATAGCCCAGCCATTATCCAGCGCATATTTGACCTGCGAGCTGATTTGTTCGTCACTCAGATCCGGCAGGAACGAAAACTGTCCCTGGGTCATGCGATTTCCGTAATTAGTCATCATGATAAAAGTTCCTCTTAGTTACTACCGGTGGCCGTGGGGACAAAGTCAGCCGTATCGGTGGATTCGTAGTTGAAGGTGATGTCCTTCCAGATATCTAGAGCAGCCTGCAGCGGCGAACAGTCCTTGGCAGCCTTTTGCAGTATTTCCGGACCCTCAGCCATATAATCACGGCCTTCATTACGGGCCTGGATCATAACTTCTAGCGCGACTCGGTTGGCGATTGCACCCGCCTGAATGCCTTGCGGATGCCCAATGGTACCACCACCAAACTGCAGGATGACGTCTTCACCCAGGTAGTGTACGAGCTGATGCATCTGGCCGGCATGAATGCCACCCGATGCCACTGGCATGACCTTGTTAAGTGATGCCCAGTCCTGATCGAAGAAAATGCCGTTCGGCAAGCTCTGGGGGTTGTGCGTCTCAAGCAACACATCGTAGAAACCCTTAATCATCAGGGGGTCACCCTCGAGTTTGCCCACAACCGTGCCCGCATGAATGTGATCCACGCCCGCCATGCGCATCCACTTGCAAATGACGCGGAAGTTCATGCCGTGGTTCTTCTGACGGGAATAGGTCGAGTTACCGGCACGGTGCAGATGCAGAATCATGTCATTGGCACGGCACCACTTGGCCATGGTCTGGATGGCGGTATAGCCGATCACCAGGTCGATCATAACGATGATTGAACCCAGGCTTTTGGCGAACTCAGCGCGTTCGATCATTTCATCCATGGTGGCCGCAGTGACATTCAAGTAGTGACCCTTAACCTCACCGGTTGCCGCAGAAGCCTTGTTGACAGCCTCCATGCAATACAGATAGCGATCACGCCAATGCATGAACGGCTGTGAATTGATGTTCTCATCGTCCTTGACGAAATCGAGGCCACCTTTCAATGCTTCATATACTACTCGACCGTAGTTACGACCGGACAGACCCAGTTTCGGCTTGGTCGTCGCACCTAGCAGCGGACGGCCAAACTTGTCCATACGCTCGCGTTCCACCACGACACCCGTGGCCGGTCCGTCGAAGGTCTTCAGGTAGGCCACCGGCATTCGCATGTCTTCCAGACGCAGAGCCTTCAACGCTTTGAAACCGAACACGTTGCCGATAATCGAGGCCGTCATGTTGGCGATTGAACCCGGCTCGAACAGATCCATGTCGTAGGCAATGTAGGCGAAATACTGGGCCTCGGTGTCAGTGCCCGGGCCCGTGTTCGGGACAAGTTCGCTCCTGTATGCCTTGGCGCGATACAGTTCGCAGGCCGTCAGGCGGTCGGTCCAGACGACCGTCCAGGTTGCGGTAGAAGACTCGCCCGCAACCGCAGCGGCGCACTCGTCGTGATCAACCCCCGGCTGCGGTGTGATGCGAAACAGCGCAATCACGTCGGTATCGATGGGTTCATAATCGGGCTGCCAATAGCCCATATTTTTATAAGAGATGACGCCAGCGTTGTAGCGCTCCTTGCCTTTAATTTCTTTAACTTCAGCCATTAACTAGCTCCGGTTTGTGAATCGGGTAACTCCATGGGGGAGTTCATGCTTGGAATACCTGTCTGGGGAGTTATTTTACAACAGGCAAAAAGGTCGGTTGCTTTTGGTTCGTAACCGGGCTCCCAACAGGTATCGCGAAAATCTTTAACAACTGCGTCATAGGTTTTACTGGAATTCATAATTCTGTCTCTAAAGTTATAGTTAGGCTGCGTTTACATTGGCAGAAGGTTTAGGATCTAGCGCTCCGCTAGCGTACTGTATAGCCATATCGGCAACTCCGATCGGTGTGATTTTTGATGCGTTGCCTGCGGTTCCAAATCGTTCAAAACGGTCTTTGCAAAGGGATTCCATTGCCTCCAGTGCCGGCACCAAAAATTTTCTCGGGTCGAATTGCGTGACATCCTGTTGCGCGATTCTGCGAAATTCGCCAGTCATCGCCAGTCGGCAATCGGTATCGATGTTGACCTTGCGCACGCCGAATTTGATACCGCGTTCGATTTCCTGGACGGGGACCCCATAGGTTTGAGGCATGGCGCCGCCGAATTCGTTGAATATGTCCTGCAGTTCCTGTGGTACCGATGATGACCCATGCATGACCAGATGGAGCGACGGTAACCTTGCGTTGATGTCTTTCACCACGTTCATGGCTAGAATATCACCGTCGGGTTTGCGACTGAACTTGTAGGCGCCATGTGAAGTGCCCATTGCAATGGCAAGCGCGTCGACCCTGGTACGGGTGACGAAATCAACCGCCTGATCGGGATCGGTCAATAACTGATCCATACTCAGACTGCCTTCAAAACCATGACCGTCTTCTTTCTCACCTTCGCCGGTTTCAAGCGAACCCAGGCAACCCAACTCACCTTCGACCGAAACGCCGATATCATGGGCGATGCCCGTGACTTCGGCGGTTATGTCGAGGTTGTAATCGTAACTGGCCGGGGTTTTCGCATCGGCTTCGAGCGAGCCATCCATCATTACTGAAGTGAAACTCGCCTGCATCGCCGACACACAGGTGGCGCGGTTGTTACCGTGATCCTGGTGCAGGCAAATCGGAATTTGCGGGTACATTTCCTCGGCAGCCTCGACCATCTTGCGAATCATGATATCGCCGGCGTAGCTGCGCGCACCGCGACTGGCCTGTAAATTTACCGGGGCATCCACTGCGGTTGCCGCATTCATAATCGCAAGTACCTGCTCCATGTTATTGATGTTGAATGCGGGAACCCCGTAGCTGTATTCGGCCGCGTGATCGAGTAGTTGCCTGAGTGTGATTCGAGCCATTTTTAGAATCCTCTGTTAATTAAATTTGTAGTAAGCGACGCACTTCGTCATGTACTGCCTGCGCCGTAATTCCGAAGTGTCGATAGAGATCTGCTGCGACAGCCGAGGCACCGAAACCGGGCATCGCAATAATGCTGCTACGATTGCCGAGCCAGCGATCCCACCCCATCGGCGAGGCTGCTTCTATCGCGACACGACAGCCGCCACCCAGCACCATTGTCTGATACTCCGGTGACTGCCGTTCGAACAGTTCCCAACAGGGCATGGATACAACCGTAACCTCAACTCCGAAACGAGCCAGCATATCCGCTGCTTGCAGCGCGATATCGACTTCGGATCCGGTCGCCAGTAAAGTTGCTCGGGACTTACCCTGTGGCTCACGAATTATATAAGCACCGCGCGCCGTTAAATTTTCACGACGGTATTTTGTGCGTAATGCCGGAACCGCCTGACGCGTCAGGCACATCACCGACGGGGTTTCGGTTTCAGTCAATGCGCAGGCCCATGCTTCGGCGACCTCGACCGCGTCGGCGGGTCGAAAAACCAGCAGATTCGGCATCGCCCGCAATGATGCCAGCTGCTCGATCGGCTGATGCGTCGGTCCATCTTCGCCCAGTCCGATGGAATCGTGTGTCATGACGTGAACCACGCGTTGCTTCATCAAGGCGCCGAGTCGGATCGCCGGGCGACTGTAGTCGGCAAACGCCAGAAAGGTTCCGCTTAGCGGGATATAGCCACCATGCAAAGCAATGCCATTCATAATTGCCGCCATGCCGTGTTCGCGCACCCCGTAATGGATATAGTTGCCGCTGAAATCTTTTTTGCTGAGTGAAACTGCGTTGCCTGGTTTGGTGCCATTTGAGCCACTCAAATCAGCCGAACCACTGAGTAACCAGGGTATCGCGGTCATTAGCGACTCCAGCAC
>CAZAVY010000097.1:0-9875 GCA_964488685.1 uncultured Gammaproteobacteria bacterium | reverse complement strand
CCAGGATCCGGATATAATCATGGTCGGTGAAATTCGTGATCGTGAAACAGCCGAAATGGCGGTGCAGGCGGCGCTTACCGGGCACCTGGTGTTGTCGACCCTGCACACCAACGATGCACCCTCGGCGATCGCACGCCTCGCTGAAATAGGGGTGCCGCCCTACCTGATCAATGCAACCCTGGTAGGGGTGGTGGCACAGCGACTAGTGCGCACGCTGTGCGCGCACTGCAAAACCGAAACCAGCTTTAAATTGCTAGACTGGCAGGCTTTGATCAAACCCTGGACGACCTCACCACCCGAAAAAATTTCGGCAGCCGAAGGCTGCCTGGAATGTCGCTTGACTGGATTTAGCGGGCGCGTCGGTATTTATGAAATGATGCCGATCGGCGATGAGCTGAAACAGGAAATTAATGACAGCTTCGACCTGGCGAAATTTCGTAAAGCCGCGATACGACAGGGCATGAAGCCACTTAATCTTGCGGGTGCTCAGAAAGTGGCGCGCGGTATGACAACGATCGAGGAAGTTCTCAAGGTAGCCCCGCCACGCTACGATCTGTAGCTGCCCCAGTCTGCGAATGAAAATTTACGCCCATGGTTCCTGCCTGGTTTGGATGGTTATTCTGATTTCAGGCTGTAACCATGATTCAATGTCTGCCGAGAATGAAATTAAGCAATTTGTGAAATCGGGTGTAGCGCTTGTCGAAAATCGTGATCTCGATGATCTGAATGACTTGATGGATGACACTTATCTCGATCGCAACGGTTATAACAAGAAACAGGTTGCCGGCCTGTTGCGTGTCTACTTCTTCAGGCATAGCAATATTCATCTGTTCACCAGAATAGACAATATTGAATTGCTGACTGAAAACCAGGCTGAAGTCCAACTTCACCTGGCGGTGGCGGGGAGCAAAATTACAGATGCTGAAGCGCTGTTCTCGTTACAGGCTCAAATCTACAGGTTTAAACTACAGCTGGTCAAACAGGAGAAGTGGTTGCTGCGCGAGGCCGTTTGGGAGCGAGTGAATATCGATGTCTTCCAATAGTCAGCTTATTTAAAGCGCTATTTTGGTTACTGGAAACCTATTGAATCACGCTGCTATTATCAAACTGACGCTTGTGTTGTTGTTGGTTGTTCTGGGTTTATGCCTGGAAATAACCGGGCTACTCGATACCCGGCAAATTCTGGATTTCGCCAGGCAATATACGCAAAACTGGTGGCTAATTCTGATCCTGATTGTGGCGCAGGCGATACTGTTCACGTTTGCGCTGGCAGGGTCAATATTTCTCTGGATTGTGGCGCCACTTTTCCATCCCGGCATGACCACGCTAATCCTGACCGCGGGCGGTATCCTGGGAGCTTTGGGCGCCTATTATTTTTCAGGCTATCTGTCGCAGGACTGGGTACAAGAAATTCAGGCCTCACGTAGTTACAGATTACTGCAGGCACAGAATAATTTTCTTACCTTGTTTGCGATGCGAGTATTTCCCGGGTTTCCGCATTCCCTGGTCAACTACAGCTCGGGAATATTGGGCGCAAGATTGAGCCATTTTATTGCTGCTGCGGTGCTGGGTATTGCCATCAAATCGTATGTTTATGCCCGCGTGATCTACAGCGCGAGCCACGCACCGTCATTCGATATGTTATTAGATGTGTCGGTTTTTGGGCCGTTGATACTATTGTCGGTGATCAGTGCCCTGGGCGTTTTCATCAATTACAAACGCACCCGAAAATAATATCGGGATCCCTGGGGGGGCTTCACCTTTTACCCGTTAGCGCGAAGGGATGACTCTTATACGGACTTTACTCCGAACCGGCACCGGGAGAGTTACTGCTTGAACCAGTGTTTGTGCAGCGCGCTGATCACTTTGTTTGGATAGGTGGTTTTACCCAGACTGCCGTTGTAGCGCGCGAGTGCGCGTCCCAGATCACCGGGTTCCAGGTCCATGTAATAGCGTAGAATTGTGCAGCCCATGCGCAGGTTTGTGCGTATCTTGAACAGGTTCTGGTCTGAAATCCCGATCTCATTTAGCCAAAATGGCATGATTTGCATCAAGCCACGAGCTCCGGAAACGGAAATGGCAAATTCGTCAAATCGGCTCTCGACTTCAATTACCGCAAGCACAAGTTCGGGTTCAATATTGACCCGGCGGGACTCGTAGTGGATCAATTTCAGTAACTCGATACGCGCTTTGGGATTGGTAACAAACTTTTCTAGACGATTCGACATGTCGAGTAGCCATACCTGTGCGTCGAATCGATCGGCAAATCCGGAGTCGGATTCAATGGCTTGTTTTAGCAGCTGGCGTAGTTCAGGGTCGGTGGAAATCTGAGCGGAACTGGCGACCGACATTGCCGGCAGGTTGAGGATGAGGACTACAGCAAGCTGGCTTATCTGGAAGCGCATTGGCTGGGGAAAAGTTTTTCAAGGAAGGCGACCATCTGGTCTAGCGGTAGATCCTGAGCACTATTGTCGCGGCGGCCCTTGTACTCGAATTGCTGTTCCTTTAAACCCCGCTCACTCAACACGATCCGATGCGGCACGCCGATTAGCTCCATGTCGGAAAAGATAACCCCTGGACGCAGCAGGCGATCATCAAGCAGTACCTCGATGCCGCGTGTCAGGCAATCCTGGTAAAACCGGTCGGTCGCTTGTTTGACGATTTCCGATTTGTGATAGTTAATCGGACATATTACAAGTTGAAAGGGTGCCAGTGTTTCGGGCCAGATAATTCCGGACTCGTCGTGGTTTTGCTCTATCGCAGCGGCAACCACCCGCGTCACGCCGATACCGTAGCAACCCATGAATGGGGCAACCGTCTTGCCCTGTTGGTCGAGAACAACGGCCTGCATGGACTCCGAGTACTTCTGCCCAAGTTGAAATATATGCCCGACTTCGATACCACGCAGGATTTTGAGCTGGCCGATGCCATCTGGACTGGGGTCGCCATTGACCACGTTGCGGATATCCACTGCGTTGGGTTCATCGCAATCCCGCCCCCAGTTAGCGTTGATTAAATGCTTGTCATTGTGGTTGGCGCCGCAGACGAAATCACTCATCATCGCGGCACTGTGGTCAACGAGAGTTTTGATCGCTAGCCCGACAGGTCCGATCGAACCGATATCGCTGCCCAGAACCTTGCTGATCTGTCCGCGCTGGGCCAGGCGCAAAGGACTGGCAACCCCATCCAGACGTTCGGCTTTAAGTGCATTGAGTTCGTGATCACCGCGTAGCACCAGTGCAATCAAACCTTCATCCTCAGCTTCGACGATCAGTGTTTTCAGGCATTGCTGCTGTTTGACGCCAAGGCCGTTGACAAGATCTTCAATGGTAACCATACCTGGTGAATCGACAGTTTGCATTTCTGCAGTAGCTGCGGCACGCTCTGTTTCGATTGGTAACGCCGCGACGGTGTCGATATTGGCAGCAAAATCCCCCTGACCAGAGAATGCAATCGCGTCTTCACCCGAATCGGCAAGCACGTGAAACTCCTGGGATGTACTGCCACCGATGGCACCGGAGTCGGCGTTAACAGCACGATATTCAAGCCCGAAGCGATCGAAAATATTGGTGTAAGCCTGATCCATCACATCGTAGGAACGTTGCATCCCAGCCTTGTCAACATCGAAAGAGTAGGCATCCTTCATGATGAATTCCCGCGATCGCATAACGCCGAAGCGCGGTCTGATTTCGTCGCGAAACTTGGTTTGAATCTGGTAAAAATTAAGGGGTAACTGGCGATAGCTGCTAACCTCGCGGCGAAAAATATCGGTGACAATTTCTTCATGCGTAGGTCCGATGCAGGCATTCCTCCGGTGGCGATCTTTGAGGCGCAGCAACTCCGGGCCGAATTGATCCCAACGCCCGGACTCTTGCCACAGTTCCGCAGGTTGAAACGAGGGCATTAACAGTTCAAGTGCGCCTGCGCGATCCATTTCTTCTCGAATGATTTGCTCTACTTTACGTAAAACGCGTAACCCAAGCGGCAACCAGCTGTAAATTCCAGCCGAATGTCGCCGAATCATTCCGGCGCGCAGCATTAATTGATGGCTTACGATTTCGGCGTCTACCGGGGTTTCTTTAAGGGTAGCCAGGTGGAAGCGAGAAGTTCTCATAGTGTTTCAAACGCAGCGCACGAGCACCAAAATTATTTAATTCGGGGAAGTATAAAAGAATGGTAGATAGAAATTTAGCGGAAAAGCGCTTTTATAGGCAAAATCGCTCAATATCGGCTTCAGCCTGAAGCTTCCGCTCCTCGATTTCCTCGGAAGTCATGTATCGGGTACTACCGTCGGCAGCCTTAAGTTTGATGCGATTGCTGCGATTGATTACCTTGAGGTCCTCCTGCGCATTATCACAAGCGATTTTGGCCTGATCTTCAGGGACATTATCGTTACTGGCAGTAGCGGGTGTGGCGTCACCTGACGAATTTTTTGGCTGGGATAGCCGGGGCAATGATTTACCGGGATTACTCGGCGCCGACTGCACTCTTACATTCTCGGTTTTCGCAGTAACCGGTGGCGCATCACCATAGTGAACGTTTCCGTCATCGTCGACCCATTTTTGAATCGAGCCCGCGTTCAGAGAGGTTGCAACCAGTAACGTCAGGTAAATCAAATAGCGCATGTTGTTCCTAATTTCGCGGTAACTTCTATAGTTTACGAATCCAAATAATAGTTGCCATCCAAATATTTACAATCTTTTTTTAATGTTACCTCTTAAAGATGAGACCATTCGAAATTATTATCATTAAACAAATTTATCTCTCCTGTAGGTATAAATAAAAACAATATATAATATCGGCCCGAAGTTAATGGGTTAACACAGGCAATGAGCGATCGCAGGCTAAAAGTTTTCCATTCAGTGGCCAGGTTGCTGAGTTTTACCAAGGCGGCCGAAGCGCTCCATATGACCCAGCCGGCTGTCACCTTCCAGGTACGTCAACTCGAAGAATATTTCAACACCCGACTGTTCGATCGAACGCATAACAAGGTCAATCTGACTCCCGCCGGGGAGCGCGTTTCCGAATTTGCCGAGCGCATCTTCGACCTTTATGCCGAGATGGAAAGCACGGTGCGTGATATAACCGGTGAAATCAGTGGTGCCTTGACCATTGGAGCGAGTACTACGATTGCGGAATACATGCTGCCGGCGTTACTGGGTGAGTTTAAAAATCAATATCCGGATATCAATCTGCGACTCAAGGTTTCCAATTCCGAAGGTATCGTTTCGATGGTCGAGCATAACGTAATTGATCTCGGCGTCGTCGAATCTCCAGTGAGCAACAAAAATCTGATTGTCGAAGTTTGCCATGTCGATCAATTGGTGATCGTGGCCGCACCGGATCATGAGCTGGTGAAACGAGGTGGCAAGGTCCGCGCTTCCGACCTTGTCAGGTATCCGTTTGTCAGTCGTGAAGAAGGCTCGGGCACACGGGATGTCATTATACAGTACCTGTTGGATCAGAATGTAAACCTGGGTGAAATGAACTTCTGTCTCGAACTGGGTAGCCCTGAATCGATCAAGGGCTCGGTCGAAGCGGGTATGGGAATAACGATTATCTCGCGTTCGATAATCGACAAGGAGTTAAAACTGAATACGCTTTGTGAACTGCAACTCGATCCACCGTTGAGCCGACCTTTTTCGTTTGTGCGCCAGCGACAGAAGTTCCGGGTGACGGTTATGGAAAAGCTGCTCGAATTTGCCCAGTCGTATTTTGATAAAAATTATTAGCGTCCTTACCCAGCTGTCATGAACAACAGTCAATATCATGTTTAGTATTCTACAGCAGTGGTATAACCGCCATTTCACCGATCCTCAAACGGTAATATTCGCCTTCATCCTGATCGGGGGCGGACTCCTGGTTTTCGTCCTCAACGCGCATTTGATGCCAATTCTGATCGCTCTCATTATCGCTTACCTGGCGGAGGGTATGGTGATCTGGATGAAAAAGATCAACTTCGGACGGACAGTTGCGGCAAGTTGCGTTACCACGCTCATGATTACCTCGATAATGCTGGTGTTTTTTGTATTGCTGCCATTGCTCTCGAAACAGCTTAGCGAACTGTTTCATGAGATGCCGATCATGCTGGGTAAGGGACAGCAACTCTTGTTGCGGTTACCTGAACAGTACCCCGATTATGTTTCCGCGCAACAAATTGAGGAGATGCTGACCCTGGCGCGTTATGAAATGACAACCTTCGGTCAGCGGGTGGTGAGTTTGTCACTGTCATCGGTAGCGAGCATTATCACCTTTCTGGTATATATGATTTTGTTACCGCTGATGGTTTTTTTCTTCCTCAAAGACAAGGACATGATTATTCGCTGGCTCGCAGATTTTCTACCCGAAGAGCGCCGATTGCTACGCACTGTCTGGGCGGAACTCGATATCAAAATTGCGAGCTATGTACGCGGTAAGGTAATCGAAGTTTTGATAGTCTGGTCGGCAAGCTACCTGGCGTTTGCTCTGATGGGTCTTAATTTCGCCATGTTACTTAGCCTGGCAGTGGGTTTATCGGTGATAGTTCCCTATGTCGGTGCAACGGTGGTGACAATACCGGTGGCGCTAATTGCGTTCTTCCAATGGGGCTTCAATTCCGAGTTCGGCTGGTTGATGGCGATTTACGCTTTTATCCAGTTTTTAGATGGGAATTTGCTGGTACCGTTATTGTTTTCGGAAGTGGTTAATCTGCATCCGGTTGCAATTATTGTCGCAGTCGTGTTTTTTGGTAGCTTCTGGGGGGTGTGGGGCGTTTTCTTTGCGATACCGCTCGCTACTTTGGTTCAGGCAATTATCAAGGCCTGGCCTTCCGACACGCTAACCACGGGTTGAGTGGCGACAGACTGCGCTAGCGTAGGAAAAACTTCAAAATGCCCTGTTTTCTTTATAACATACGCCCCTTGACAAACTGTGGGGATACATGAGGCCATCCATGTTTAAAGGTAGTATTGTGGCATTGGTAACACCAATGCTGGGCAATTGCGAGGTCGATTTTTCGCAGCTCGAGGCTTTGATTGATTTTCATGTGCGTGAAGGCACGCAGGCAATCGTCATTGCCGGCACCACCGGTGAATCCGCCACTTTGAGCCCGGACGAACATTGTGAATTGTTGCAAAAAAGTTACGAGATTATCAATCAACGCCTGCCTATGATTGCCGGAACCGGCGCCAATTCGACCGCGGAAGCGATCGAACTCACCCGCTGTGCCGGGTCATGTCGCGCGGAAGCAGCCTTGCTGGTAACTCCCTATTACAACAAACCCACGCAAAAGGGTATGGTCCTGCATCATCAGGCGATCGCCGAGGCGGTAGATATCCCGCAAATTTTATATAACGTGCCGGGACGCACCGCCTGTGATATGCAGGCCGATACTGTAGCCGAGCTGGCGAAGGTCAGCAATATCGTCGGTATCAAGGAGGCCACCGGCAGCATGGAACGGCTTGCCGACATCAAACGACAGGTGGGTGATGATTTTTGCTTGCTGACAGGTGATGATGCGAGCACCTGTGAATTTATTCTGAATGGAGGTCATGGCGCAATATCGGTAACCGCCAACGTGGTGCCGGCCAAAATGGCCAGCATGTGCCAGCTTGCACTGGAAGGCAGGGAAGACGAGGCCCGCAAAGCCGATGCTGAAATTTCCGAATTGCATCGATTGCTGTTTGTCGAGTCGAATCCGATACCCGTTAAATGGGCTGTTTCGCAAATGGGATTTGGTGATTTGAATCTGCGCCTGCCGATGACGGTACTCGATCAACCATACCAGGATCCCCTCAGGCAGGCTTTAATCGGCTGCGGTGCATTATGAAACTATTTAAAATCAATATAAGCTTGCTGCTTACTTCCCTGTTGGTTGCCTGTAGTTCAGGCTCTGATCTTCGATACCTGGATTCAGCGGTAGGTGAAAACCTCGCCCTGCCTCCGGATCTATCGAGATACGAGCTCGAATCGAGTTTTGATTTGCCGAAAGAGTTTTCCGGTGACGATGAGTCAGTCCGGAACAAAGTGCCGGTCCTGGCAAAAGTGAAATCTTTGCAAGTGCAGAGCAACGGGGACTTTTACTGGCTCAGTGTCGATGAGCCAATCGATAATCTGTACCAGCAGGTCAAGAATTTCTGGGCATTCGAAGGTTATCGCCTGGTGATCGATGAACCCGTAATAGGCGTTATGCAAACAGAATGGATCTTGAAAGAAGAGGGCGCCAGTCAAACTGACAAGGGATGGTTTGAAAGTCTGTTTTCGGGCGAGGATCTGTCTGCCAGCCAGGACCAGTTCAAAACCAGACTAGAACGTAACCAGGCCGGTGAGGGAAGCCGAATTTATATTACACATCGTGCTACCGAATTTGTTTATGTACTCCAGGGTTCCGATCGAAATCAAACCGGCCTTGAAACCAATGACGATAACCAGTGGCGTTTTCGCCAGCCCGAACCTGAGCTGGAAGTTGAAATGCTGTCCCGGCTGATGGTATATCTGGGATTGCAAAAAGCCGGGGTTGAACAGAAACTGGCGAATGTAAAACTGTTTTCGCCACGCGCGGCACTGCATGTCGACGTCGAAGAACAGTCGCCATTTCTGATTCTGAACGACACTTACCATATCGCATGGAATCGCGTTTATCATCAACTTGAACGTATGAATTTTGACATACATAGTTCGGACTTCAAAAGTGGTTTGTCCGGCGAGGGTGTCATTGTTGTCAACGCGGCTGTTGAAGAGGACGCTGACAATATTAGCGGATTTTCGTTTTTCTCGACCTCTGCCGAAACGGAAATAATACAGATTGCATTGATTTTATCCGAACAAAGCCATGAACATACCCGCGTGATAATCGAAAATGACAAAGGGGATATTGATACCTCGCCTGCCGGTGCAGAGTTTCTAAATCTGTTATTCAAGCAAATAAAGTAACATGCGTATTGCTTCGTTGGGAAGTGGCAGTCGGGGTAATGCGACCCTGGTGCAGCATGGCGATACCACCTTATTGGTGGACAACGGGTTTTCTCTACGACAATTCTTACTGCGGCTGGACAGGTTTGCAATCGAACCCGGGGCGATCGACGCGGTTTTGCTGACTCACGAACACAGCGATCACGGCAGTGGCATTGAGCGTCTCTGCAATACCCATGGGATTCCCTTGTGGACCGCGGTAGGTACTGCTCGCGCGATACTCGCACCGGATTTTCAGTATCACAGGCTGGTAGCAGGTCAGGCGGTAACTATTGGCGGCATCGAAGTGATGCCGATTACGGTACCGCATGATGCCAGTGAGCCGCTACAGTTTGTTTTTCGACAGCTCGACAATGGCAAGCGACTCGGAATCCTGACCGATACCGGGCATATTACGCGCCATATTATCGAGGCCTTCAGTTGTCTGGATGCACTGCTGCTGGAATTTAACTATGACCAGGAAATGCTTGATAAAGGCCCATACCCGGAACTGTTGAAACAACGGGTCGGCGGTGATCTCGGGCATCTTTCCAACGATCAATCGATAGATTTGCTGTGTCAGGTCGATACCAACAAACTTGAATGCCTTATTGCGGCGCACCTGTCGGAGAAAAATAATAATCCCGCAATTGTCGATCGGCTGATTCGACAAATCGATGGATTGCCGGCGTCGGTATTGGCCGACCAGGATCAAGGTTTCGACTGGGTTTCTATCTGAATTAAAAATAACTGTAATCGGGGGACGGTATACCTAACCCGAACATTTCATAAACCTGCTCGCGCCCTGGCTTGACCTTTGATTCCTCAGGAACCTTCCTCAGTCGGCCGGATCCATTGGCCCGACGCTTCTTCGGAAAATCTCCCGAGAAAAAACGTCCTGCGCAATCATCGCGGCAGTTCATGAAATCTCCGGGCTAATTCAATGA
>CAZAVY010000096.1:0-9946 GCA_964488685.1 uncultured Gammaproteobacteria bacterium | reverse complement strand
TTGTGTTGAAGGATCAACTGACGCTGGAGCAATTCAGTGTGATCGCATTACAGAAGTCAGCAGAAGGCGTAGTACTGAAATCTCAGGAAGGCCTGAACAGTGAGGAGGATGAAGCGGTTTGGTTGGATCATGGTTACTGCGCCCGGCGATGCCTGAAAGGGTATGGGTTGCAAACGCTGGTGGCTTCCAAATTCGGGAAACAGATTCCAGATGAAATATGGGTCGATCAACACTGACGATAGAGTTAGAAGGTGAAGATTAGTGGCTCCAAGGGCCTACATTGCAGCTAAACCCCGCTTGGTGGTAAAGTGCAAAGAGAATAGACTTTGCTGAGTCTGGCAAGGTGGAGGAGATCACATGAAACGGACAAATATGCCATATCAACTCATTGAACCGCCGTGGTACGTGATCCGTATGCCCGGTGGTGTGGGAGGAGGGATGTCGTGAGGCATCCCCCTATCCCGATTAGCTGCACAAATAAAAGCGTAATTATCCATGACCTCAAAAAGAAAAGGCCAAATTCGCACATTACTCAAAGGCATCGAAACTGGCGATGAGGCATCGGTTGCCGTCGTCAACCCAGACAAGTACATCCAGCATAATCCTCAGACTCACGAAGGGGGAGAGGGCCTTGCAGCGCTGTTCAAACGACTAGCTAAAAGCTCCCCCCGCGTCAATATCGTACGCATATTCTCGGATGGTGACTATGTATTTGCCCACACTGAGTACGACTTTGACACTTCGAGAATCGGCTTCGAAATCTTCCGCTTCGAGGGTGATTTGACCGTCGAGCACTGGGACAATATCCAGCCGAGGGAAGGACCCAACCCCTCCAGTCACTCCATGGTTGATGGACCAGCCGAAGCAACCGATCTCGACAAAACCGAAGACAACCGGAAAATCGTGAGATCCTTCGTTGACACCGTCCTCATCAATGGCCAACTCGACAAACTGGAACATTACATTGGCGACGAATGCTACTCCGAACATAACCCACGTACCGGAGATGGTCTGTCGGCGCTGCGCTCGGCTTTATCCGAACCAAATTCTAACGAAGGCATCACCATAAAATACGACAGAATGCATCGTATCCTGGCGGAAGGAAATTTTGTGCTTACTGTCAGTGAGGGTTCTGTAAACGGAGTTCACTCCTCATTTTTTGACCTTTTCCGAGTTGCTCATGGAAAACTTGTAGAACACTGGGACACGACCGAGGCGCTCCCCCCGCGCAGCGAATGGAGGAACGACAATGGCAAATTCTAAGGCTGAACTTAAACCATGGGTACAATCTTCCCAGAAGAATCGAATAAACACAGGAGAATACAAAGATGATCAAGTTTGTTATGTGTATTACACGGCACCCAGATATGTCTCGCGAAGAATTTAAAGACTACTGGATGAATAAACATGGCCCATTCTTTATGGAAAATGCCGGCGCTATGAGGGCAAAAAAATATGTTCAGTCTCATACGGTAGACACCCCTTAAAAGGTAGGGTTGAGGAGCTCTAGAGGAATGCTGCCTGCAATGATTGCGCTATTTGTCGGTATCGTCGCATGTGCCGGAATGATGTTCTTATCCGGGAAAATACCCAGTTTGACTCTGGTTTACTCTTTTATGGGGGGTTTATTCATAGTGTTTTATGTGCTGGGAATAACCTGGATTGCCCCTAAATTCGGTGTTGAAAACGCAGTGCATTCGTTTTATTAGGCCAGCTGATTTCCATGGCAATCATCGATCACTATAGTTTGCCGGGAGCTGCAAATCACACAATGCCAGGCCAACGTTTGGTTGGACTTTTACTGATGGCGGTTGGTGTCTTTTTATCCGTGCGTCGGTAAATTGCTACATGGTGATTGAAATTGCATCAATAAATCTAACCCGCGTATGCAATTGGAATCGGCAAGGTTGTGTTAGCAGATGCGAGGCGTTGGTCGAATCCGCAATCATTGAGAAACATCGATTAAGAGGCTAACTGGGATGAAAGAGATATCTGGAATCAATCACATCGGAATCCGAGTAAAGGATTTGGAAAAAGCGAGAAATTTTTATGCTCAGCTAGGATTTGTTTTTATTGCAGGCCCAATGGGACCGGAACCAGTGGCAATTATGGAGCATCCCTCGGGTGTGAATATTAATTTCATTCTTAATGCGGATTCCGGGGTAACCGAAAATATACTAATGGACATCCCGGAAAAGCACCCCGGATTTACTCATATCGCACTAGATGTGACAAATATTAAAGCAGTTGAAGCGACCATAAAGGAATTGGAAATTGAGATTACAGAGGGCCCTTTGACATTACCTGATGGGGGCGTAATGTTTTTTATTCGCGATCAAGACAGGAACGTAATTGAATTCCACCAAAACCCGTCAAAATAACGGTTAACACATTAGTGCGGTGGATTAATAACTTGTTTTACGCCCGATGGCTTTTTGAGAAAGGTGGTTGAATTTTGAAATTACTGCGAGGTGAAAATGGATGGGTATATTTTTGGTGCCTGTCGCAATAGTATTGTTTGTCGGTGTAGTTAGCCCGGGCCCAGGTTTTTTACTTTTGGTGCAATCTTCATCGGAAAAGTCGAGTTCTCATGGTAACGCAACTTCCCCGGTGGGAGGTACTGGCTCAGTATTTTTTTCATTAGTAGCTTGTTCCGGGTTATCCATTTAGCTTTGTAACCCGAAAACAGCCAAAGTATCCGGTGGCGTATTTATGGCATTTGTAGTTGATGCGGGTTACGGGGTTCATGGTAGTAAGTTAACAAACCAGTGCATCGAATTTGGCGAGGCTGGATTGGAAATGTGAAGCCTATGGTAGTAGGCATACCGAGATGAGTATGGAGATTAAAATCGATGATTTATCCGGTCCGGAAATAGCGGATTTTCTGGAACAACACATTGACGACATGAAGGCGGTGTCTCCTCCAGAAAGTAAGCATGCCCTCGACCTGGAAGCATTAAGAGCTTCCGATATCACGTTTTGGTCTGTTTGGGATGAAGGTAGATTGATCGGATGTGGCGCAATTAAGGAGCTGGATAACACCCATGGTGAAATAAAATCTATGCGTACCAGTGCTTCGAAACGCGGCGCTGGTGTCGGTTCTTTTATGCTCTCGCACATATTGTCGGTATCAAAATCAAGGGGTTACCGCAAGGTCAGCCTCGAAACAGGATCAATGGATTACTTTGTAGCTGCTCGTAAACTGTATTGCAATTTTGGATTTACCTATTGCGAGCCTTTTGGTAGCTACAAACCTGATCCGAACAGTATTTTTATGAGTAAGAAGATATAAGATGCGAAACCAAACACTGCAATTCGTTCCGGTCCTGCCAGGTCCTCACAGGAATCCAGGAAACTACACTTATCGGTGTCGCTGACGGGGGGTGATATCTATTTTAGGCGAAGTAAGTTGAATTAGCCGAGTTGATCTTTGAAAGTGTTAATGAGTTGGACTCTTATTGTTGCACAACTATTATTAAATCGGATCAAGTTACCTGGGTGGAGGGCTGATATTGTCTCGCCGACAGATACAGGCGTATCTATGAGATGAGTATTTTTCCCGTGCCGTCGAAACCGTAGTTGGTAACCTGAGAAGATAGTAGCAGCTAACAGCTATGAACCGATATCGTGTCAAAGGTATCAACAATCGTTCCGGAGGCAGTCGAAAAACAAAAAAGACCCCTGGAATCTACTTCAGGGGTCAAGGCTTGAGGAGAGTAGGGGGTACTCCCTGGATTTCGGCGCCATCGCGTGAAGCTTTGCTGTCAGCCCCCGCTTTCGCAGGATGCGCGTAAGCGGGGATTTCCAAAGGGCTTCAGCAAATGGCGCCAAAACTGTTAGTAGCTGGCGCTGTCACTATCGTAGGTTAGTCCTATTGAAGCGGCCTGGTTCTTTACTGCACGGTATATCTTTTCGTCCAGCGAATCGTCGGCACCGCCTGCGGATTCAATCTCTTCCTTGATGAAGTTGCCGCGTGACTCGGATAACTTCTTGATTTCCTGCCTCAACTGGTCGCGGCGTTTTGCCTGTTCGGTAATCACTTCCATTTGTTCCGTTGGCTCCATCGCCTGCAGGCTGGCGGGGAGGTTTTCTGTCTCAATTTCATCGAGTTCGATGCGCCCGGAAGTAATCGCATCCACCAGTTCATCGTTACCGAGGAAATTTGCCTTGCCACTTGCGGTTGCGTTGAAGGTGTCACGACGGGCGAGAGCTTGTTTGGATAATTCCTTGCGCAGTCTCGCATTGGCATCGAGTTTGGATTTTTGCGCTATCTTTGCTTCCTCGTCACCGAAGTAGAGGCGGGTGCCTTCGAGCTCGGCGGCAAGCGCAGACAATTTTTCATCGAACGGGGTCGATACTGCGACCGCGTTGCCCGAATCTGCAACCTGCAAGTATTCGCCGTGGCCGAGCGCGGCAATTTCCTGCCATGCGGGTCGGGTGAACTGGTGTTCACCACTTTGGATCGCATTCACAATAATACCTTTATCTGCGGCAGCAGCGAGCGTGACCGGGTACTTGACATCGTTTGGGTAGTCCATATGCGGTGGCGCATCGCCGACCAGGAAGGCAACCTTGTAAACGTTGCTGTCTTTGCTCCAGGAAATCTTGTGGATCGCATCGTAGAGCGCCTGGTTGACACTTTCGGGGCCATCGCCGCCACCTTGTGCGCGAAAGTCCATTAGGCTCGCGTACATTGTGTCCAGATCATTCGACAGGTCGAATACCCGGGTGATGTAAGCGTCACCACGATCACGGAACGCGACCAGACCCATCTTGATGTCGGGGTTCTCCTGGGCCGAGGCCATGGTGGTCGCAATCGACCAGATCTTTTCCTTGGCCGCCTGAATCAAACCGCTCATGCTGCTGGTGGTGTCGAGCACGAATACGACTTCGATGCGATGGCTCGACTGGGGTAAAACCTGCGTGATCTGGGTTGCCTGTGCTTTTTGCAAGGTCGGGAACAGGGCGATGCCGGTTGCGGTTGCGACTAGCAGCGCCAGTACAATGATACGGGGGTTAAATATTTTGCTATTCATGGGATTATCTCCGGTTTTGGATGGTTTTACGGTTGAGTGAGTTTGCGCACCGCATCGAGTGCTACGCGGTGCGCGGATTGAAACGATGACTGGTCAGGCCGGTTTTCATGAATCTCATCTGAGTGCTTGCGCGCAAGCTCCGGAATCCAGCAAAACAGTGCCTGGACCAGGAAAAAACTCCACAGAGAGCCGGCGAGGCTACCGGTGTTGACCATGGCCCAGGCGCTGGCGGCTAGCCCCGCCGATATCAGCCCGAAATCGAGCGCGGCGGAAAACATCGAGCCGTGGAAGTAAAGCGAGCGCACCAGCCAGATGATGCCGGCCTGGATCAACACCAGTTCAATCAACGCCACCTCGAAAAACCAGCAGGCGAAGCCGGTGACAGCCCATGCGGCGATGACGACCACGCGACCGACCCTGGCGGCGCTGCGTTTTAGCAGGTAAATCAGGTAGATCAGCGTGGCTGCACACAACACCAGGGTAAACAGGGTGGTGTGGGTGATAAATCCACCCAGCACCAGGCTAATCACCCCGGCGCCAAGACTGATTACGATCGCGACGATGACGCCGTCGATTATTCCGGGGGTCTTCATGACTTGACCCTCCTTTCTTTTTCGCGCAACAGGGCGATTTCAATTTCTTCGCTTCGAATCGCCTCGGCGTGGTTGCAATTGCCGCCTGCCAACCTGTCGTCGCTGACCAGCAACTCCAGTTTTTGTTTCATGCCGGTCAATTGTTGACTTTGTTCGTCGATTTTCCGGTCGAGGTTCTGGCGTTGCGAATCAATCTTGTCAGATTGTTGTTGCAGGGCCTGCAACTGTTTTTCGGTGCCGAGTTTGCGTTTAATCAAATCACGCGCCAGGTCGTCTTTTTTAGCGGCGAGACAGATATCCAGTTCTTCGTCGAAACCCTTGAGGGTTGCAACCGCGTTCGCTGCTGTTCTGCCCAGTTGAGTGGACTCGTGTTGCAATAGTTTCAGGCGCTGTTGATCCTGCTCCAGTGCGAATTGCATTTCACGGACCGCTTGCCTGAGTTGCAGGTCGGGTTCTTCGATGCGATCGAGGACGGCGTGGAAATCGGCCTGAAACAACCGCGATAATCGGGTTATCAGTGCCATGTCGTTTGCTCCATTGTTGGTGAAAGATGCAGTCATTCTGGGTCAGGAACGGGTACTAAAACAGGCAGAGTTTGGTAAAACCTCGGCTCACGGGTTTACAAGAAATTTACATGGAGGACTGGATGGAATGCTAGGATTGTTGTGTTTTTAATTAAGGGTAAACAGCCATGGCGCAGAAAACGCGCTTACTCATAGTCGAAGACGAGGCCGCGATCCGCTGCGGGTTGGTGGACGTGTTCGTTTACCACGGCTACGAGGTCGACACCGCCGAACAGGGCGATGAAGGTCTGCGCAAGGCATTGAGCGGGCAGTTCGACCTGATCCTGCTCGACGTCATGCTGCCCGGACTCGACGGATTCGAAATTTGCAACCGGATTCGCCAGCAGGATCGACAGCAACCGGTGATAATGCTGACAGCCAAATCAAGCGATGAAGACATTGTGCAGGGGTTAACTCTCGGTGCTGACGATTATGTCGCCAAACCATTTTCGGTCACCCAGTTAGTGTTGCGGGTGCAAGCGGTGCTGCGGCGTTCCGGCGTCGGTGAAGCTGCGCCGCGCGAAATTCGACTCAATAACGGAATCGTGATCGATACCGAGAACCTGTGCGCCGGCGATGCCGTGTTCACGCGTCGCGAAATGGATCTGTTGCAGTACCTGTGCCAGCAATCCGGACGCCCGGTGGCGCGTGAAGAATTGCTCGCGCGGGTCTGGGGTTATGCCAACCACCTGGAAATCGAAACCCGCACGGTCGATATCCATATCGCCAAGCTGCGCCGCAAAATCGAAAAAGATCCCGCCAGCCCCGAAGCAATCGTCACGGTGCGGGGCGCGGGGTATCGCCTGATGCTGGCAGAGTAATGACCTCGCCCCGCCTCGTCCTGTTGTTGGTGCTGTTTTTCCTGGCATTGGCGTTACCGACGTCAATCCTGGTTTACCAGGCTTACGGGCAGTTGAAATGGGAAGCTTTTTATCAGCACCAACGCCTGGCACGCGAAATGACTCTCCGCATCGATGCCGGATTCAGGGATTTTATCGAACGCGAGGAAAGTCGCCCAATCAGTGATTATGAATTTCTCAATGTGACCGGCACCGAAGAATTGGCATTCCTGCAACGCTCACCGCTGTCCGAATTTCCACTGGAAGCCGGAGTTCCCGGCTTGCTTGGTTATTTCCAGGTCGATGCGTCGGGGGGGTTGCGAACCCCGATTGTGCCCGGGTCCAATGCCGCGAACTATGGAATTTCGTCGTCCGAACTGCAGCAGCGCGAGCAGCAGGAAAGTCGAATTCGCGGCATTCTGGATCAGAACCGCCTGGTCGGTAGAAGCGATGTCTCGGTGGCATCGGAGGCAGTCAGTGACGTGATGTCCGAAGCAGAAATGGCACAGCAACGCGCCGATAGCCCGTCTCCGGCATCGGAATTTATCAGCTCCGTTTCGGGCATTGAAATGGACGATCGCGATAACCAGGGTCAGGTCGGGTTTGATAATCTTTCCCGGCGCAAACTGGTCATTGCCTCCGAAAATCTTGCCTCCGCTGACCAGGTCAAGGATTTGAAACTGGAGGATAATTTCGAAGTAGCGGCTTCAGCCGCTCCTGAATTGCAACCGCTGGAAGTGAAAAAAAATGTTACCGCCAAACGATCGCGTAAGGAGAAGGTAAACCTGCCGCAGGCCCTGTCCGAGCAGGTGCAGAGCCTTGATGAAAGCATCGCGGAGGACGATGAAATACTCGCCACCGAACCGGTATTGAAACAGCAGGCGATTCGGATTCAAACGTTCGAAAGCGAAGTCGATCCAATGGAATTTGCCTTGCTCGACAGCGGTCATTTCGTCCTGTTCCGACGTGTATGGCATCAGAACCAGCGTTACGTGCAGGGTATACTGATCGATCGAGCCGATTTTATCGAGCGCCTGATCGCCCCCGCGTTTCGAGAATCCAGCCTGTCCTCGATGAGCGGGTTGATCGTTGCCTACCAGGGCTCGATCCTGCAAAACTACGCCGCCGAATACAGTCGCCTGTATCGTCCCGGTACCGAACAGGCGTCCAGTGAACTGCTTTACCAGAGTCGTTTGATTGCGCCTTTTGGCGATATCGAACTGATCTATACCCTCGCACGCCTGCCGGTCGGCGCCGGCGGGCAAGTCATCATCTGGTCGGCACTGGTACTTGCCATCGTGCTCGTCGGCGGTTGCCTGATGCTGTTGCGCCTGGGTCAACGTCAGCTTGCATTGGCGCGCCAGCAACAGGATTTCGTCTCCGCGGTCAGTCATGAACTCAAGACCCCGTTGACGTCGATCCGCATGTACGGGGAGATGTTACGCCAGGACTGGGTCGACGAGAGCAAGCGTAAATCATACTATGATTTCATCTTTCACGAGGCGGAGCGTCTCACACGCCTGATCAACAACGTGTTACAGCTGGCGCGTATGTCTCGCAACGAGCAGGCCGGTAGTCTTGCCGACATGTCGGTAGGTGATGCTCTGGCCGAGCTCAAACCACGACTGGAATCGCAGCTCGAACCTTCGGGGTTTGCATTGACGATCAACGGCGCGGCAGCCGAAGTCGACTCGGTCCGCATCCAAATTGATATCGACTGGTTTATCCAGATCTTCATTAACCTGGTCGACAATGCGGTCAAGTTTTCCGCCAAAGGCGCGAGCAGATGTATCGATATCCGTTATCAGCAGATGCGGGATGGCAAGCTTCAATTTTCAGTGCGTGACTATGGCCCCGGCATCGAGCCCGGTCAGATGAAAAAGATATTTAAATTGTTTTACCGCTCCGAGAATGAGCTCACGCGAGAAACCGTCGGCACCGGCATCGGTCTCGCGCTGGTGCAGCAGCTCGCAAGTGCAATGCGAGCCGATGTCGATGTTGTAAACTGTGAGCCCGGCGCCGAATTTCGCATTCGATTTGCGGCACAGGGCCCTAACGCATCAAAAACTCACCCTCGACATTAACGTCGCTAGCAACAACCCGGCAATTGAGAAGATGATATGCCACAAGACTAAGGCCGAGGTCGGCAACTTGCAGGATCTGCTGTCGCGAATCGGTTCGGGCCTCGATGAGTTTTTAAAATTTGAACACAACGATGCATACTCGCGTCAGGATGACAGGAAGGCAAGCCTTGCCAAAGCGCTGCCTGAGTATGGCGTCGGTATTGATGAAGTCACTCGGGAACTGCTGGAACTGGTTGTACCCAACGGCTCAGCTGTCACCCGGCCGGGATTTACCGGTTACGTCACTACCCGGGGGCACGAGCGCGTCGACGCTGGCGTCTACCGTCGCCAGTATCGTATCGCCGCAGATGGATGACCTTGACCGGCTAAATCAAAGGCTGCATCGGCAACTGGTACGTGAAAATGAATTCATGCCAAGCACCACCCGAATTAAGGCCGCGCTCGCGCTGCGCCCCTGTTTTCTCGGTGCGCGCACGGACCATTCCCAGGTCGAGGGGCTGCTGCAGGCGGTATTGAGAAATGGCGATGCACTGGTAAACGAACTGAGTTAACATTGAATTTTTACTTTTACCCGGCGAAACATTGGCCCGCAACGATTTCACCTTTGCCAGTTTTATACTGCGTTTTCTGTTTGCCCTGGCACTTGTATTTCTGACCTATAACCCCAGCGGTTATTCCCGGGTTGGATGGCTGGAGTCGGATATTCCAACTGTGTACAAGGCCGCGACCGGGATTGTGCTGTTTATCGGCTGGGTCATGTTTCTGCGAACGACCTGGAACTCGCTCAGTGCCCCGGGGACTATTTTGGCGGCCACGTTTTTCGCCATCATC
>CAZAVY010000095.1:7434-10262 GCA_964488685.1 uncultured Gammaproteobacteria bacterium | reverse complement strand
CTTCAGGAGAATATTTTTGTGCTTTCGATTGACAATTTGCCTAATGGGTGACCCCCATATCCCCGGCTTGTTCTCAGAAGTCATTGTCGAGCTCATCGGGGGAACCGGCACGGGCACGTTTGCGACGCATCGACAGAGCAAGGCCCTCATCATCACGGCCAGGGTCGGCCAGATCACTCATGGGTTTTAGCAGATCATAGACCCAGAGTAGGGCGGTATAGACAGCAATCCCCGTTGATATCTTGCCCTGCTCGGCGTCTGATACTGCGCGCGGGCCCGTCCCGATCTTCCTGGCCACCTCCTCGATGGTTAGATTGCGGCGTAGCCTCGCCGTACGGAGGTTCACACCCAGGTGTTTTATCGCCTGTTCAACGGGATAGGGCGGGGTCTGCGTCAGTGTATTTTTTGCCGTCATCTGCTCTTAAGGGTGTCTTGTGCCGTTTATTTTGCGCTTAAGAGCATATAAATTTTTTCGAAACAGAGCAAGACTAATAAGCTCTCAATAGCAATTAGGATCGTTTAAGACGCTCTTAAGAGCTAATTTATGCGTAGCTTCTGGTGTGTGTATAGGCTTTGACGTGTGGAGACACTCGTATAACCCGCTTCCACCACATCGAGTTTTGCGGGGATTAGTTGTGCATTGCCATGCTTCGTAGTGCAATGTCCCGCAATGGACGCCCCAGACGTTGTTGATGCGTAAAGATATATAAGCTGGTCGTCAATTTGAAAATCCTCGTATCGGTGGTTCGATTTCACCCCTTTTGGCCCCAGTTTCAGCATTATATTCGATAGAGCCTGCGCCAGTGAAAGTGCGCTACGAAGCCCAGTTTGCACCTGGATGGTAATTCATATTTTATGAACGATAATACATAAATTATGGCTCATCGGAAAAATTAGTGGGTAAATATCCTCAAATCCATCATTCCGGCGCATGCCGAAATCCAGGTTCTTCGAAGATGAGTTCAAGTTAAAATACATGCTTCATAGCCGATCAGAATACATTCATGCCAATGTGAATTCATCTTTTCAATCACCTTCAATTTCCAGGCCCGTTTCCAATTTTTGATAGCCTTTTCTCGTTGGATAGCTAAATCCATCGTATTGTGTCGCTCATACCAGACCAAGGTATGCACACCATACTGGTTGGTAAAGCCCTCAACTGGATTATTTTTGTGTTCCCGAACTCGTTTCAACCAATTCGAAGTCACACCCTTGATATAGAGTTCCGTTTGGTTTACTCGCGAGCCTATATACCCACGGTTATCGTTCCCTATCAGCGCCCTGCTACTATCCCTGGATCCCGGCATACGCCGGCATGACGTATGCGTGAGAAATCATGTGCTTGCGGACAGATACGGGCTGTTTTACTCTGTCTTCAGAACTGATGTCGGGAAAGATACCCGTCCTGATTTCAATATTATGAGTATAAATCAACCGCTTAATGAATTGATTCGATCTATGCTATCCAAGAAATTTTCTGGAGAGCCTAAAATTATGAATGCAAAGACCAATTCAGTTAGCCGCTTAGGCGATGCTCTGTTCTCCATAACCCAGAAAAAAGTGCTGGGGTTATTATATGGCCGCCCGGACCAGAGCTTTTTCGTCAATCAGATCTTACGAATAACCGGCATGGGTGTGCATACCAAAAAAAGGAACTGGACCGAATGACGGCCGTAGGCATCCTGACCATGACCCGGATCGAAAATCAGCACCATTATAAAGTGACATGATCCAATAGATTGATACCACCCAGTTAAGAGATAATGAAACTTAACTGAGGTAACGATTGATGACAACAAGAATGAAATATTCAAAAGAATTTAAACTGGAAACCGGACATAGACGAGACAAGATAGACTACTTAATAAGTAAAATGGATGCAGGTATGAGCCTCACTATATCTTCAGAATAAAATCAATTAAAAGAAGAAAATTTCAATCATGCAAGCGCATGCAGCCGGACTAACTACCGCTACTCGCCAGGGTTCCTTGAAGGTGGCGATTTTGTTGTAGACTTGCGGAATTATTTACCTGCCGATCGATTGCACGGATTGACAGGCACCAGTTTCGGGAAATAGTATGGATTTTTGAACAGGTGCTAGTCGTTCTAAAAGGACAACCGGGCTTTAGTCCTTCCAGTTATCTGATTGACAACCAACTCATTAGAATATAAAGGCAAAGCAATGAAACCCGAGCGGCGCGTTAGCACTAAACGAAATTTACTTTTTTCTCTGGTTTTCCTGTTGTTCGCAGGATCGACATTCAATACGCCAGTCAAGGGGGATTCTTACAGCGAATTCAGAGCCTTGCTGGGGGAGGTCAAGGAGGCCGTATCGAGAGAGAATATAGCGCTGGCGCTAGACCTGTTGGGCAGGGCAAGTGGAATGTTACAGGAACTCGAGCGGCGCCCGATTCTGGACGAGGAGGCGCTGCGCTGGGACCTTGCGCAGTTAAATCTGGATCGCGCCGAATCGATGCAAAATCCGGCGCAGACATCACACTTCGCTAATGAATCCATCAACAAATGGCAAGATTATATTGAGTGGTATGGAATTCTTGACGAGTCTCAGCTGGAAATCATTCACGGCAATCCCGCCTCTTTTCGAATCCAGCGAGCTGTACGGCAGCTAGGCAACTCCTATATGAGACGAGATAACGTTGGCGAGTATTCAATCCGGGACTTGTTTGCCGCCTATGGAGACCTGCCGCCGAAATATTTAAGTTCAAAGTCGATGGGTTTATGGCGCAACTGGCTTTTCCGCTGCCCTTCCTGGGAGCTGGTCTCCCATCCTTCGTTGAGAGGGCTCAAGGAAAAATTTGATAGCGGCC
>CAZAVY010000095.1:0-7388 GCA_964488685.1 uncultured Gammaproteobacteria bacterium | reverse complement strand
GCAACGAGTGGATCGCAAAACAGGACCTGACCTCAAGCAAAAAACGAAAATACGAACGCTGGTTAATGGATCTGGGTTACTCGCTGGGAAATGATGCGTGATTATAATGTGGCGCGATAGAAATCGAGCCGGGCTGATTACTGCAATATTGCTGTACACCCTGGTGGTCCCGTTTAGTTCGTATGCCCAGGACTCGCCTGGTTTCAGGGAGCTGCCAACGCTGCAACTTACCATTTATCAGACCAGCAAATCGATAAACGCACCCCTTGACAGCGAGATTGTGCTAATCAATCTGACCAATAAGGCTTACGACATCAAGAGCGTGAAGCTTTTTCTGCCACAAAGCCTTTCCGCCATCAGGCCTGATTTCAACGAAATTATTACCGATGAACTCCACGCCATTGGCGGGGAAGACGAGAGGATCTATTCTTTTGGCATACCAAGGGTAGACATGCCCATTGTCGAGTCATTGTTCGATTCGGAAACCCTGTTTTTTGTACCCGGCAAATACCGGCTGCGGGCAGAAGTCGTGCTCAAGGAAAGTGGCACCGAAAAAGGGATTCGTAACTTGTATGCGACCACCGAGCTGACGCTGGAGCCACCACTGAGTGCCGTTTTACGCGGCGGCGTGATTGGAGCGCTGTTGCTGGCACTGTTCGTGCCGGCCTATCGGATTCTGTACAAGCGTCAACACGATGACAATCAGGGCGCCGGCGCACTGCGATTCGCGTTCGGCCAGTTTGTGGTTTATTTTCTTTCCGGCTCGGTGGTTTCAATCACTGCCATTTTATTGATTCATCGTATCGGTAGCGCGAACCTGCCTATTTCCATCACCGTGAACGATTATCTTGGTGGAATCATCGTGGGACTCTTTTCATACGTGATTGGTAATGCACTTTATAATCAGTTTTTTGAGAAGAAGTAAGGCGTAAGTTGTCTTGAGCATGCGGTAAAAAGTGGTTTATGAAATGTTCGGGCTAGAAACAGAGTCTGTATTTTTTTAAACCCGGAGCGCATCGAGCGGCGAGAAGCGGTAAATTTCGTAAAGCGCAAATGGGCTACACGGGTTTCATCCCTGCTGTTTTGCCGCCGGAACCAGCGGTCAATCTGGAAGGTGATAGGGGTCTGTTGCTTTCGCGGGCAGATCAATCTCCTGGCGCAATCTACACCATTGCGACGATCTTGCCGAACCCTGGGTTGTTCGTCGCCATGTTTATTCAAAATGATGTAAAGCAAACAGGGCGCTCAGAGGAAAGCTATTTTTCATTGGCATATGCGGCTACCCATGCTTTGGCTTTACTCGACGAATTAATCGATATCATCGTAGAGTTGTCGGATCTGGTCAAAACTTCGGCGTCGGTCAGCCAGGATTTCGGCACTGGTTTGCAATAGCGCGGCTTTTCTTTCAAAATTGCGGGCAGATCCAGATAACTAAGGGTGTGTCGATGAATAATTCGACGCGTCTAAAATTCCCAATCCGGCCACTGGTCGACACTGAACATTATAGGACATGGGCAAACGCAGTAATACCGATAAAGCCATCCGCAATGTTATAAAATGGGCTAATCGCCCGGCGTGGTCGGCGCAACAGGATGCGGTGTTTGATGAGCATATCAGCCCGGTTTGTGAGCGCATTGGCCTCAGCCAGGGAGAGCTCGCCGAGGAGCTTGAGGCGCACGGCTACAACGGCATGTTATTCGGCATCATGTTCGAGGATTTTCTCAGCCGTCGCCTGCCGCCGGATGACAGGAACGTCGTCGATGACTACCTGAAACGGCGTGGCTGGCGTGAAAGCGTGCCCGGGCGCCGCTATCTGCAACAGCTTCGGGATTCCGTGCTCTCGCTGTACGAAGTGGTCGATGTCTCCCAGGGCCGGCATTGCGACCTGCGCGACCTGTTGCGCGAACACGAGGGTAAAATTATCCGTGTTTATGAACACATGGGCACCCAAAACCTGGTGAAGTGGGATCAGCTTGCAGCCCGTGTAATGAAGTCGAATGACCGATACGTATTTTCCGGCGGTATCCTCCCGTTCTCCCGCGAAACGGCACAAAGCCTGCTCCGGATGCTGACTGATTCACGAAAAATATTTGACGAGGAAATCTCGCAAGTGACTGATAACGAGGCCCTGGACGAGGTATTGTCTTCGGTAAACCAGCAAGAGTTGTTTCTTCAGAACAGTTGCCCCGCCTTCACGACCATCTGGATCATGCATGCCCTGGAGCGCCTGCATCAACCATTACCTGAGATGGTCAACCGTGACGGCGATGCGCTGATGTTTACCGAAACCCGTTTCCCGTTTCTCGCGGAACAATGCGACGAGATAGCCACCCTCCTGGATGCCGCTCCCGAATTGGAACGCGACCAGGCGGACGAATATTCCTGGGTCTGGCTGCCGCAACCGGATGCCCCCGGCAACCAATCGGGGCAGGGCCTCGCCATCGACACTTTACAGGGCGGGCAACATCTGATCAGCGGCACGGTGGAACTGAAACCAGGGGTACTGACATTCACCGCCAACTCGTTGGAACGGGCGCAGCGGGGGCAGGATATGCTGGAATCGCGCCTGCAGGGCCTCATTGGCCCGGCCCTGAGCAAGTTGCAGTCGCCTGAACAATTGATGGCGGAAGCAGAAACCGGCCAACATAGCGATGACACCCCGGAGCCGGTTGACGGCATCGATCCGGTAATAGCCGCTGAAGTTATCCACAACATGCTTGACCAGCACTACCGTCAGTGCCTGGATGAAGCCATTCCAGTGCTGGAAAACAAAACGCCAAGACAATGCGCCAGACATAAAAAGAGCCGCGAGATGGTCATCGAATGGCTAAAGCACCTTGAGAACAACGAGCTGCGCCGAGCCGCCGATCAGGGGCAAGCGCCGTACGACAGCCGCTGGATCTGGGAGGAATTAAAATTAACCCGGTACCGGGATTAACTGATCAGGGTGCTTCTACTGCGACGGCATTATGCCGCACCCTGCCTGCATTTCTCTTGGTCAGAGCACTTAACATATGACCGTCAGATAGGTTTATACTGTCCCGGCAATTACTCGATCAACAAGGATCTGTGGTAATTTCACTAGATAAAAATGGTTGACCGGCCAGGCAGGTACCGCGTTATGAAATTGATCAACACTTTGATATTCACTTGGTCGGTTGTGACATTTTCATCGGCATTCGCCACCGATGCGGCCAAAACCGTTAACGTCGGTGACACGGAAGTATTCTACAACTACCGGCTAGCCGATACCGGTGTGGCGATACTGACGTTGACTGCGCTGGTTCCTGAAACCAACAATTCACTGCGAGGATTGAAAAATGCGGATCAGCGCCGCTTGAGCAAGCTGGGGCAATTGATCTACCAGTGTAAACTGATGATTTACAAGCCCGATAAAAACGATGCTACGTTCGATGCGAAAGACCCCATCCTGATCTCCAAAAACTACAGTTTATTTACTGGCGTTGACTTACCATTGGATGCCGATGAACGCTTGGGCATCCAGGCTCAGGCATTGCAAGCCGTCGATGATGACAGCCTGTTCACCCCCACCCTGGGGGATGGCGATAGGCTCAGGAAGATGTGGGAAACCGTGGCTGAAGGTTCCGCGATTAACCTGAAACAGTTCGATGTCAATGTTTTGAAACAAACCGATTTAATCGAGGCCTCTGAAAGTATCGATATTACAATTCGGTTCCCGGTGTTTCAGCTGGAAAAACCCGTGTCTCAATGGAGCTATAATTTTGACCTGAAAGACTTCAAACAGGCGATTCAGCATATCGATGAAAACTGCACGCCGGTCAAGTTCATGGAGCTGATCGAGCAGATAATTTAGGAACCCGGGGAGAACCCTGCATATTCTAATGGCAAGGCGTTGCATTTCACCCAAAAGATACCTGCTTCCACGGGCATGACGAACAATCGGGACAGCATTGATCCCTACTCAAAAATCAGGATTTCGACAATCCGGTTGGTGCCATCCTCGACACCATCATCGGTGGCATTGACTACCGACTCCTCCCCGGTGCCGCTAATTGAAATCACCCGGTTGTTACTCATTTTATCGGCGCTTAGTTTTTTGTTGATATAGCCTTTCACCGCGGCCGCACGTTGCAGGGAAAGCAGCTGGTTGTATCGATTGTCTCCGCTGGTGTCGGCATGCCCTCTTAGGGAAACCATTGAATCTTTGCCCATTTTGTCCAGCATTTTATCTATCTTCCTCATCCCGGCTTCCGATAGCTGGCTGTCGTCATGTTCGAAATAGATTGTTTCGCGGATTACTAATTTACCAGCGCAGGTGGCTTCGCCGCAGCCCTTGATTTCGAGCTCATCTAACCTTTGAATAATGGTGGTAATTGCCTTTGTGTTTGCAGACTGCGCGGTTTCCAGCATTGCCAGCTTTTCGAGCAACTCTCCAAAATCGATATTTGGGTCCTCGTTTTTTGTGTCGATATAACTACCCGTGTTCGACTCAATGGCGACAAGCTTGGAATTCAAGCTCCCCCAGATTATGTACAGGAGAATTGCGACGATGGTAAATCCAACGATGGTGATCAGGTTTCTCATGATGCGAAGTCAGCCTAAACAGGAATCAAAAAATATTTCAGGAATGTAGCGACCCCGGATTTTCGCTTACTACTATTCAAATGCATTACGGCCAGGTCAGAGTCGCTGGCTTTGATCTGAACGCCACTGCGATAAACATTACGAAAATTCAGGTTCGCGTGTAACTGGAACCGGGTGGTAGTCTGCCATGCCAGCAACTGATCCGGGCTATTGCTGGGGTTGCTGGAATCATCGATGCCATCGCTACCCTTGGCGATCAGCAAAAGCGAGCCATCGGTGGGCGAATCCGCATCGACGGATGCGACTATAAAAAACATACGGCCAAACACCAGCGACGATAGTTGCCAGCTGAATTGGGTGCGTATCGTGATGGCCTCGCTCATGCCAACAAAAGTTTTCCATGAAAATACAACCGAATCACCCGGCTTCAACCTCCACACGACGATACGCTCGTCATCGGGAATGCGGCAATAGGGGGCGTTTTTCTTTTTGCCCCGAGCCGCTGTTTTCACCCTGTTCATGTGCCAGACTCTGTTTTTAAACCTGGAAAAGAATGCCTTGTGCGCCTGTGGTGTTACTTCATCGGGTGGTGCATTGGCGAAATCGAAGTCCTTGTTGAGGTACATCTGATCCCCCATTTTGGCGGTCAGTTTGAGCTTGCCGGGAACCTCTTTGACCCGACCTTTTTGCTTTGGCTGTGGCGCCATTTCAAATTGTATCGCTCGCTTTTCATCATACTTGTCCGAGGCGAAGAAGATGCGTGCAAATATATACAAAAAGCTTTTCAAAGTGACGAAAATCAAGACCAGCAAGGAAACCCAGGCATAAAAATCGATTGCAGTATAAACATGGCTCAGTTGCGTTTTGACAGCTAACCGAATCGCTCGAAAATTTTCACTGAGATCGCGTTTCGCAATTCTGATCGCTGCTTGCGCATTGTTGTTCGCGCGTTGCGCATAAGCGCTGCTGGATCGTTGCAAGTTACCCAGTTGCTCCTCCCGCATATCGCCATAGCTGACATTGATGGGATGTTTGATCTCTTTCTCGACACAGTCACCCGGTTTGAAGATCCAGTGAAAAACGTGATCGCAGGCTGGTTCCTCGAATGCCGGGTTCATCTGCGGCAGTTCGGGTTTGAAACTGTCTTCATAGATAGCGACTGTTTTTGCAGCCACATCGTTTGCGCTCAGACCTGCTTTTGTTGACAAAATATCGAGTCGACCATGAGCCGATTTTTCCTGGTTGTCGAAATAGGTATCGATCGCAATATCAATGTCGAATCGCCGAGTGTTGCTCGACAAATCAGAATTGTTCATAACCTCAACCGCATAAAGCTTTTCATCTATTAGTCTGTTCACATATATTGACGCGAAGATGCCGAGCGCAATCAAAATCACAAACGGCGAATAATACTTAAACGTTGTCTTCAGTGTTTGTAGCAAAAAAGCGCGTGATTGGTTGTGGATGACCGGGTAATTTTCAAACGCGAGCCGATAAATCGATCTGATGACAATGGCAATGATGAGAAACTTGATCACTACCCATAATCTAAATGAGATCGGGGCATCAACATAAAGCAGCGACACCAGCAACGACCCAAATACGGTTAGTAAAAATACCCAGGAGCTCAATGCAAATTTCCAGATGAGCACCAAAAGAACCAGGAAGCATAGTGATTTATACACCAGCGAGGTGTACCAGGCCTGGTAGGATTGGCTCACCCACAGGTAGGTTTTTACCTCCGCGTGTAATTCAAGCAGACGCTCATAGGCGGAGACCTTAAGGGCTTTTGATTTGGCGATGCCATCGAGTGTGGCGCGCAGTCCGTTGCGTTCCGAGACAAGCCGGTTTCGATGAGCGGTCACTTTCTTTAATCCCCTGAGCAGCTCGGTTTGCAGATGCCTGTCGGACAAACCAAGGCTAATTCGGTATATCCATTCGGTCGTTTTTTTCGCCTGGTTGATTGCGCTTATCTGGGTGTTGGTCCGAGTAATTTGCCGGGATTTATTGGCGATATCGGATGAAATCTTTTTTGCCCTTGCATCCAGCCCCGTGTCCTTAATATCAAGTTGTGCGTCGATACTGTTTAATTCACTGCGCACGGCTTCCACGTCAAACGGCATCAATTCGATTTTTGCATAAACGACCTGATCGAGATTGCTGCGAATTTCGTTGGTTGATGGCGTGTCACTGCCTTCTTGGACCCAATTGTAGTTTTCTCGAAGTTGCTCCTGCACCTGCGAATAAGTCGGTAATTGAAAAGTAAGCTCATCAACTTCGTAACCATAAAGGGCAAGCCATGGCAGTAGCAATACAATAGTCAGAAAGCGCTTTTGTACAATACAAATAAATACGCCTGATACGAACACTATCAAGCCAACCAGCCCCGGAAGATAAGCGATGCCGGTTATCTCGATGCCGAATTGAAGGGAAAATATGTCTAGCGGAAATATACTTTGCGTGATGATTGCGGGAACGATTCCAAGCGCAATGATGCACCATAACGCGAGGTAAGCCGATCGACTGTTGCGATAACGAGCGATAACATTCTTCAGGTTGGGCATCTTCACAGTGCTCAGCTAGATTGATGAGGACAAAACTTCGAGCCGACAAGCGTATTGAACCATCTGTTTAAGGATCCTTCTATTGTTAATCGCCAATTTGCGAAATATTGCCAACTCAATCGATACTTTAATTCCGTATAAGGGGTGTCATACTCGGGGATCGGAGCTGAATGGCACTTACATAAGCATGTCATCCCCGCTTTCGAGACTGTGAAAGTAATCAGCTATTGCTTTTGGTATAATACAGGAATAGTAAAA
>CAZAVY010000094.1:9307-10391 GCA_964488685.1 uncultured Gammaproteobacteria bacterium | reverse complement strand
CATTTAAATTCGCTGTGTTCAAATAAGTATTTCACGGGTTCGCAATATTGATGAGGTTAATTTGTAAACACAGATATATAGGCGCGTTTAGTATAAATTCAACGTCCGGCAAGTCCCGGTTTCTGCTTTGGGAATATCGAATAAAGCGCATTGCGACCATTCGCTAACTTTAATGCCCTCGGCCTGAGGATCGTACGATCCTGAGCTAAAGAATTTGTACGATCTAGATACATGATCCGTTTAGGCATGGCCACCGCTGCCGACAGAGGAATTCGCAGCGATCATCGGGTCTGGCTTAGTTGTTCACTTTTCGAGTCAATCTCCAGCGGCTATTTTTCGGAAATCCAGCCTTGTTCCGGGTGCCGGTAAGTCGAGAGCCGTCTTTGCTAATCGTCAGTTTTCCATATCCGTCCTTGAATCCATATCCGGTACGTGAGTAATTGAACACAAATGATATCGTGTTGCCTTTGCGCGTGCCGGTAAAGGTACTGCCATTGGTGCCGATTGTGCCCTTTATTTTATTGCCTTTCTGCACTAGTTTAAGTTCTTCAAAACCTTCATCGGGTACAAAAACACCGGTTAAATTCGCAAACAGGCCAACCGGTGAAGTATTTCCCGGCTTCTTCTGCTCGACAACTCGTTTGAGACTCCATACAGTCCGTACTGCAAAACCTCCCTTGTAGCGACTGCCAATCAAGCTTTGCTCATCGGCACTGATGATTAGCTCCCCGGTACCCTTTTTAAAGCCGTATCCGGTGCGAGAATAATTGAAATCAAAAGTCAGCCGGTTGCCGTCTACTATCCCGTCCAGTGTACTGCCATTGGTGCCGATTTCGCCTTTCACCTTGTTGCCATGCTGTGTCAACTTAAGCTCCTCGAATCCTTCATCCGGTGAAAACAGACCCATAAAACTTGCAATCCCGCCGACAGATTTCTGTTTTACGGACTGCGTCGCTTGCGCCGCCTTTTTTTGCTTTTGTTCGATCAATGCCAGCTCAGCCAGGCGTTTTTGCTCAGCTTCTTTTTTCCCGGCAAGTTCCTTTCGGCGCGCCTTTTCGTCAGCCTGTAATTTCGCTAATTCCTG
>CAZAVY010000094.1:2868-9207 GCA_964488685.1 uncultured Gammaproteobacteria bacterium | reverse complement strand
TGTTGGCGGTTTTGTTGTTCTGCTTGCTTCTGTTTTAGTTTCGCGTTCTCGGCAGCAAGCTGCGCGAGTTGTTGCTGTTCAAGCGCAATCTGCTTGCTGGTATTGGACTCTACCGTCGAGACCACTGGTTGCTCCAGGGACTCCTCTGACTTCATTGGGGAAACGGTTGGCTGATCTAATTGGGTTGCTGTGGACTCGGAGACTTTTTCCAATACCTGCGAATCTGTATTGGGTAATAACGCGAACATTGCAACTGCAGCTATCACAATCGTGGTTGCAGCCATGCCAAACAATATTCGCTTGACCTGTGTCTTAGAGGGGGATGCTTCAGCTTTTTCGATAACAACCTGGGTAGCTTCGATCGGGGTTTCGCCCGCCACGGTGGTTTCGATTGCCTGTGAAGGGGCCGAACTGACTTGCGTTACAACTTCAGACTGAGAAATTTGTACCTCTCCCAGTAACATCGATTGCCACTCGACGACACTTTGCGGCCGGTCTGTCTCTTTGAACTCGAGTGCCTTGTCGATAGCCAGCAACAGATGCTCGGAAAATTTACTCGCCTTTAGATCGATAAGCCCAAGGTAGGCATCGGTTGAGTGATCCAGTCGAGCCATGCCTCGCTTGAGTGCGTCGATTGGAGGCTTACCGGTCACTACGCTGTAGCAGGTTGCGCCCAGGGAATAAATGTCAGTCCAGGGACCCTGTTTACCTTCGGAGTCGTGGTATTGCTCGAAGGGTGCGAAACCGGGTGTCACGAGACTGGTCAAGGTGCGTGTCTGACCGCCGATCGCCTGGCGTGCGGAACCAAAATCGATGAGCACCGGGCTACCATCGTTACGAATAAAAATATTGGCGGGCTTTATATCCCGGTGAATAAATCCCTGTGCATGAATTTGTTCGAGCCCTTCCAGGATTGGCAACAGCAGGCCGAGCAGGCCCTGCTCGTCAAAAACCCGCCCGGATTTGATCACCGCGGAGAGATCTGTTCCCTCTTCGTATTCCATTACCATATAGCCGGTATTGTTGTTTTCGAAGAAGCTGTTGACCCGCACGATATTCGGGTGCCTGAACTGTGCCAGTGTTTTGGCTTCGTCGAGAAAGCGTTTTTTGCCCCAGTTGAAAATTTCGGTGTGGTTTTCTGAAATAGGCTGGACGCTATTGGCGACGTCGCGTGTGGAGAATTCGGTCGGCAGGTATTCCTTGATCGCGACCTTCTGGTCGAGATTGGTATCCAGGGCGAGATAAGTTATTCCGAAGCCACCCTGGCCAAGAATCTCCTGGATTTCATACCAATGCAGCATATCATGCCGGTTCAGCGCATTGTGGTGTTGGTTCGGATCCATCGCTGTATTATAGCGTAGAGTGAGTTCCGAAGAGGTGGTTCAGCACTCGAAATGAATAATATCCGCGGCATCGGTTTCAGCGATTGGCTTGCCCAGGCTGATTTTCCCCTTGCCCTGCAAAACCATTTCCTCCCGGCGCAGATATACTTCGTCACCACCCGCACTGGAAACATAAGTGCCGTTGGTTCCCTGATCGACAATCAGGAATTTATTGCGGCGTAACTCGCAATAGGCATGTTTGCGAGACGCGAGTGCAGTGTCGATGACAAGGTCGCAATCATCGGCACGACCGATACTAATGCTGTGACTATCGTTTTCGAGCTCACAGGTTATTGGACCCAGACTAAGTCGCAGCCGGGTTGGTTTGGCGGCGCTACGTAATAGCAGTTCGGTCGCCACCCTGGTTACCGCAGACCCTTGCTCCCAGATGACTTCATAGACCGCGAGTTTTCCCTGTTTACCTTTAACCTTGGCAATATCGATCTGGCGCACCTGGGCACTGAGTTCAGGTGGTAATCCTTCGATAGTTTCAGCGGTTGTAATCACCTGACCGCCTTTGGCAATACCCGCCATACGCGCCGCAACATTCACTGCATCACCGAATATATCGTTATCGTCTTCGATCACTTCGCCAAAATGGATACCGGTACGAATTGAAAGTCGCGTATTTCCATGGGCCTGAAACGTGCTGATTTCGGATTGCGATACCCGCGCTGCGGATATCGCTGCTGCCGCGGAATCAAAGCGACACATCAACTCATCGCCAATTTTCTTGATAACAGTACCGCCGTGGGTTTCGGTTACAACCTGCAGCTGGTCCAGGCATTTATCGATGATTTGCTTGGCAACTTCATCACCCAGCTGATCGTACATGTTAGTACTTCCACTCACATCGGTGAACACGATCGCACAGTTTGCTTTTTGCATTTTATTCTTTAGCGGACAATCCGAAGTGTCATTATCCCCCTGTTAGCGATAAAGAAAAAGAGAAATTAAGGCGTGCGCCACTTATCCTTTGCGTCGAACAATCCACTCAAATCTCAGGCACCAGGCATGCCGGTAGCCTGTCGTTTTTTTCGCATCCATTTCAATTTCTCCATATACTGAAAGGCCCACATAAATGCAGGCCTTTCAGTTTTTGACGGGACAGCGAAAATCGAACTATATACGCTTTAGAATCCCTCGAAGACGTGGTTGCCAAGTTTAGGCGAGGTCAAAGCGATCCAGGTTCATCACCTTGTTCCAGGCCGTCACGAAGTCATGGACAAACTGCTCCTGTGAGTCTGCACTTGCGTAGACTTCAGCCAGGGCGCGGAGCTCGGAGTTTGAACCGAAGATCAGATCGACACGAGTGCCGGTCCACTTAAGTTCATCCGTTAAGCGGTCACGCCCTTCAAAGACGTCTTCGTCTTCCGAGGTTGCTTTCCACGTCGTACCCATGTCAAGCAGGTTGACGAAGAAGTCATTGGTCAGTACCTCTGGCTGGTTGGTGAAGACACCGAGTCGGGACTGGTCGAAGTTGGTATTCAAGACGCGCATGCCGCCAACCAGCACCGTCATCTCAGGCGGAGTCAAGGTCAGCAATTGTGCCCGGTCGACCAGCAACTGTTCGGCCGATACGGTGTAATCGGTCTTGAGGTAGTTGCGGAAACCATCTGCGGCCGGCTCCAGAAAGGAGAGAGACTCGACATCGGTTTGCTCCTGCGAGGCGTCCATGCGTCCCGGCGTGAACGGAACTGTCGCATTGTGACCGGCATTCCGTGCCGCTTTCTCAACGCCCGCGCAACCTGCCAACACGATCAGGTCAGCCATAGAAACCTTCTTGTTATACTCACCCTGTATTCCTTCGAGAGTCTGCAGCACTTTCGCCAACTGATCCGGCTGGTTGACTTCCCAGCCTTTCTGAGGCGCCAGGTGAATGCGAGCACCGTTTGCACCGCCACGCATGTCGGAGCCGCGGAATGTAGAAGCCGACCCCCAGGCGGTTGAAACCAGCTCGGAGACAGACAGACCCGAATCAAGGATTTTACCCTTGAGGGTGGCGACGTCCTCGTCATCGATCAGTTCATGATCGACCGCAGGGATCGGGTCCTGCCAAATCAGTTCTTCGGCAGGAACTTCCGGACCAAGATAGCGTGCGCGAGGGCCCATGTCACGGTGGGTCAGCTTGAACCACGCGCGGGCAAACGCGTCTGCGAACTCGTCCGGATTCTGCTGGAAGCGCCGCGCAATCGGTTCATAGGCCGGATCCATCCGCATCGCCATGTCTGCGGTAGTCATGATGATCGGAACCCGTTTCGACGAATCGGCAGCGGCGGGCGCGAGATTGCCATCAGTCTCATCCTTCGGTGTCCACTGAAAGGCGCCAGCCGGGCTTTTCGTCAACTCCCACTCATTGCCGAACAGCATGTCCAGATAGCTGTTGTCCCACTGTGTCGGGGTCGGCGTCCACGAACCTTCCAGACCGCTACCGATCTGATCACCACCTTTACCGCTGCCATGACTGTTCTTCCAGCCCAGGCCCTGCTGTTCCATACCAGCAGCCTCGGGTTCAGCATCGACCAGCGCCGCATCGCCAGCGCCGTGGCATTTGCCAAAGGTGTGTCCACCAGCGGTGAGCGCGACCGTCTCCTCGTCGTTCATCGCCATGCGTGCGAACGTCTCCCGAACGTCCCGACCGGACGCGACTGGATCCGGTTCGCCGTTCGGCCCTTCCGGATTCACGTAAATCAAACCCATCTGAACAGCGGCGAGAGGATTTTCCAGGTCCCGCTCGCCGGAATAGCGTTCGTCGTCCAGCCAGGTATCCTCGGCGCCCCAGTAGATATCTTTTTCCGGCTCCCAGATGTCCTCACGTCCGCCGGCGAAACCGAAGGTCTTGAATCCCATCGATTCCAGAGCGACATTGCCTGCGAGAATCATCAGGTCGGCCCAGGATAATTTCCGGCCGTACTTCTGCTTGATCGGCCACAGCAGCCTGCGAGCTTTATCCAGATTTACATTGTCAGGCCAACTGTTGATGGGCGCAAAGCGCTGGTTACCCGTTCCTGCGCCGCCCCGACCGTCGTTAGTGCGGTAGGTACCCGCGCTGTGCCAGGCCATGCGAATGAAAAAAGGCCCGTAGTGGCCGTAATCTGCTGGCCACCAGTCCTGTGAATCGGTCATCAGTCCAACGAGATCTTTCTTCACAGCCTTGAGATCCAGGCTCTTGAACTCTTCTGCGTAGTTGAAATCCTCGTCCATCGGGTTGGACTTGGAAGAATGCTGGCGCAGGATATCCAGCCGTAACTGGTTCGGCCACCAGTCTCGGTTCGACTTGCCGTCGCCAGCTGCGTGGTTAAAAGGGCAATTGCTGTTTTCTGTCATATCGATATCTCCGGTCTTGTTCGCGAATTACTGCTGCTAGGGGCTACATATTTACTCCACTGGTAGCGTTTTAACAAATTAATTATATTTATCTAATCAATTGCTTGTGTAAATAACGAGAAACTCTATGAATCGTTAGCAGTAATGTCGTGCGGTTCGCTTTCAGCGCACCGATATACGAAACCAAAAGAAAAGCGTACAACAGCGAATAAGCGATTAAATTACAAAGGTTTTCGGGTTTTTAAAGGTTCTCTTTGAACCTGAAACTGGGACGGCGGGAATTGAACGGAAGGTATAAGTTATTGAATTGTAATGAACTAACAACTGATAATATTAGATGGTACTACTAAGCGTACTACTAAGCGTACTACTAAAAGTAAAAATCACCCTCATTTTTCTCGATGGTTAGATACCAGATACTTCGGCCTTCTCAACTCTGTCAACGCATACATATTTATCTTTTTGCAATCTCTGTTCACCATCCCACCGATAAGCCACTAGTCTCCCTCCAGGTTTCGCAACACTATAATCGGTACATGCAATATTGGGTGCCAGTGGGACAGGGGTATCTTCCATCCAGTAATGTCCCAAAAATACCGGTGGTTCATCGTGAGAGTATTCGATTAAATGATCACCTGCAATCTCGTCATCAGGGATATGGGTGCGGGCGCTTTCCGGCCCCAGAAAAGCGGTCGAGTAATTGCCCGCAGACTGATCCCACCAGCGCACGCGGATGTTGTGTCTTGGATTGCCATCCTTGTCATAAAAAACATGCCCGTCAGGCAAAGGTATTTCCTTGCCTTTCAAAATTGTCTCGATTGCCTCATATTGCCATCGGCTTCTGTCGCAGGATGCATGAAGCAATTCATCGGTCAACACCGGCGAACCGATCTTGCGGATCTTTTCTTTATCCCAACAGGCATGAATAATCCGGACCTCATCAAGGTCAAGCCAAAGTGGTAAGGTTTTGAACCATTCGATCACGTCTCTATATGCAGAGGTGTCACCGGAATATGCATCCAGAAATGCCTTGTGCTGTTTCTGATTCTTTGCAGAATGCGTCCGTAAAAAACCTCCGTTTTCCTGATCTGCTGTTGCATAAGTAATAGCATTGTACTCATGATTTCCCATAACCGATCTTGCAGCTCCTGCCTCTATCATGGGTCTAACAATAAACAGAACCTCTTTTTGAAACGGTCCTCGATCAATAAAGTCACCAAGAAATATCACACGGCGTTCAGGATGACGATATATACCAACTGAATCTGGGACATAGTCAAGCCGCTCCAGTAGTTTTTTAAGCGTATAGCTACAACCGTGGATATCGCCGATGATGTCAAATGCACGCATCCTGGTTTTACCGGCGATGTTCATGTTTTCAATTTTAACCGTAGGAGCATGTCTAAGGAGATGCAGCCATTTCACTGGCCAACAGTTCGGCTTGCTTGAGCACTGTTTCGGTCGCCAACTTTTGCATATCGGGCGGATAACCGTACTGTCGCAACGTTCGCTTAACGATAACCTTGAGTTTCGCCTTCACGCTTTCCTTGATGGTCCAGTCGATCGAGGCGTTGGCTTTGACCTTTTCAAACAGTACGATTGCGAGTTCGCGTAACTGGTCCTGCTGCAT
>CAZAVY010000094.1:0-2768 GCA_964488685.1 uncultured Gammaproteobacteria bacterium | reverse complement strand
TCGAACTTCACCAGTCGAGCTTTGACGGCCTGAAAGAATGCGATTTCATCCTTGGCGTCCATGGCCTGTTCGTGTGGTATCGCGATCGCGAATGCCTGCGACAGCGCGATCACTTCATCGATATAGCGTTTCTTGCCGTTTTCCAGGCCGAGAATATGATCTTCCGCTGCCAGGATCATCGACAGTTTTTGCGAGGTATCAGCATCGAAAAAATCCTCGTAGGGGAAACCGTGATACATGCCTGCTACCACTTCGATCTTTTCCAGCATCAGTTGAACGGCCTGTTCCTGGGCCAACATCGGATCGCCCTTGCCGCCCGCGTCGGAGTAAAACGATAGCGCCTGTTTGAGATCGGAAGCGATACCGAGATAATCGACCACCAGGCCGGCCGGTTTGTCGCCGTAAACCCGGTTAACCCTGGCGATGGCCTGCATCAGGTTGTGGCCTTTCATCGGTTTGTCGATATACAGTGTATGCAGGCAAGGGGCATCGAATCCGGTCAGCCACATATCGCGCACGATCACCAGTTTCAGTTCATCGTCCGGATCTTTCATACGCTCGGCCAATGCCTTGCGTTGCTGCTTGGTGGTATGGTGCCTGGCCATTTTTGGGCCGTCCGACGATGATGCAGTCATAACCACCTTGACCACGCCTTTGTTCAGATCATCCGCATGCCAGTCGGGTCTGAGCTTGACCAATTCGTCGTATAGCTCGGCGGCAATGCGGCGTGACATCGCCACGATCATGCCCTTGCCGGCGAATACCTCCTGGCGTGCTTCAAAGTGGGTGATGATATCGCTGGCGACATTGTGGATACGCTGCTGGGCGCCCACCAGGGCTTCCATCTGCGTCCATTTGGTCTTGGCTTTCTGTGTTTCGCTGAGTTCGTCCTGGCCCAGCTCGTCGTCCAGCTCGGCAATCAACTTTTTTCCTTCATCGCTAAGCGTCACCCTGGCCAGACGGCTTTCGTAGTATATGCGCTTGGTCGCGCCATCCTCGACCGCCTGGGCGATGTCGTAGACGTCAACGTAGTTACCGAATACGGCGGGTGTATTAACGTCGGTCTTCTCGATCGGAGTGCCGGTAAAGCCGAGATATGTTGCGTTAGGCAGGGCATCGCGCAGGTATTTGGCAAAGCCGTAGACAATCTTTTTGCCGGTCACATTGCCCTCGTCGTTCTTCGTGTCCACGGTTTTGGCGGTGAACCCATACTGGGTACGGTGCGCTTCGTCCGCGATCACGACGACGTTGCTGCGATCGGTTAGTTCCTCGTAGACATTGCCTTCTTCGGGCTGGAATTTCTGGATCGTGGTAAAAATTACCCCACCGGAAGCGATGCGAAGCAAATCCTTTAGCTCCTTGCGGTCTTCAACCTGCTTCGGTTCCTGGCGCAACACCTGGGTACAGGCGGCGAAAGTATCGAATAACTGGTCATCGAGATCGTTGCGGTCAGTGATCATCACAATGGTCGGATTGTCCAAAGCGAGCACGATCTTGCCGGTGTAAAACACCATCGACAGCGATTTACCGCTGCCCTGGGTGTGCCAGACCACTCCGGCCTTGCGGTCACCCGTAGGTTGTTTGTTGGTGTTTTCGAGGCTGTAGATCAGAGGAGCTTCGGCCACAGCCTGTAACTCGACTTCACCGGCGGCGCGCAGTGTCGAGGCAACCGCCGCATTAACCGCGTAATACTGATGATAGGCGGCCAGCTTCTTGACCGTGCTGATGGTGATGACGCCGGTTTCCGGGTCTTCCTTTTTCATTTTCTCGAAGACGATGAAATGCCGCACCAGGTCGAGCAGTGTCGATGGGTTCAGCATGCCGTTAATCAAGGTTTCGAGCTGGCTAACCAGAGCCGATGCTTCGAGCTTGCCATCCGTGGTTTTCCACGCCATGAAACGGCTCAAACCCGCCGACAGCGATCCGGCTTTGGCTTCGAGTCCGTCGGATATGATCAGCAGGCTGTTGTAGTTGAACAGGCCGGGAATGACCGCTTTATAGGTTTGCAGTTGCTGGTAGGCCGAGTCGATGGTGGCGTTTTCATCGACCGCGTTCTTGAGTTCGATCACCACCAGTGGAAGGCCATTGACAAACAGGATCACGTCGGGACGCTTGTTCTGGTTGTTTTCGATCACGGTGAACTGATTGGCGACGACGAACTCGTTGTTTTCAGGGTTAGTGAAGTCGATCAGCCACACCAGATCACCACGCTCCTGCCCCTTATCCGGGTAACTGACCTGGATGCCTTCGGTCAGCATGCGATGAAAGGCTTCGTTATTGGCGATTAGTTCAGGCGAGTTCAGCCGTAATACCTGGCGCATGGCGTCGGCGCACACCTCGGCGGGGATGGATGGGTTGATCCGTGCAACCGCCGTGCGTAGCCGCTCGGTTAAGATGACATCCTCGAAGCGTTCCCGCTCGGGATTATCACTGTCGGGTGCAATATCCGGAGCGTAGATGTACTGATAGCCAAGCGCCTCCAGGCGTTCGATAGCAAGCTGTTCGATCTCGTTCTCGGTGATCTTATCCATCGTCATGCGTTTCTCCCTGAGCCAGCATGTGCATGATCAGTCGGATTAGCGTTTCCTTTTGTTTCGGGTCGGATGCGGCCACCAGCAGCGTGAGCGCCGCGAGACCGGTATCGTTAACCACCGGGTCGCCGGCAGGGTTCAGCAGGCGGCCGTTGCGGTGCAGGAAATCGACGAACAGGAACGCACCGCTGCGCTTGTTGCCGTCGGAAAACGGGTGGTTCTTGACCACGAAATAAA
>CAZAVY010000093.1:0-10503 GCA_964488685.1 uncultured Gammaproteobacteria bacterium | reverse complement strand
GCCGTTTCTGCTGGAAGGTCTATGGATTACCTTTCAGATCTCCCTGATTACAATATTCTGCGGTAGTTTGCTCGGAGCCATCGTGGGCTTGCTGAGGACGCTGGACTCCAAGCTGGTCACCTATCCACTCGGCATATATATCCATGCACTGCGAGGAACACCATTTCTGATTCACCTTTATTTCGTTTATTTCATGCTGCCGGCAACCGGCGTTTCATGGCTGCAGTTAGAAGCCTATGCCGCGGCTGTCATAGCGCTCAGTTTGTATACCTCGACCTATGTCGCTGAAATTATCCGTGGTGCGATCGAGGCCGTACCGCGTGGCCAGAGCGAAGCGGCCCGGGCAACCGGTATGACCGCGCTTGAAGCAATGTGGTACGTGGTGTTGCCGCAAGCGGTTAAAATGATGATCCCACCCATGGGAGGGATATACGTCATGATCATCAAGGGCACATCGATTGTTTCGGTCATCGGCATCGCCGAACTGGTCCGTGCCGGCGAACATGCCACCCAGCGCCATCCAAGAGAATTGATGGTAATCTATGGTATGACAGCACTATTGTATTTCATTTATTGTTATCCAGTTCTACGCCTGGCACGATGGGCCGAGACCAAATATGGTAGTGTTCGTTTGCCTTCTTGAGCGGGTTCGGAGTTTGTCGATGACAGGGGCAGCTGGCATCAGGTTCTATATCGCAGCGGGTTGAATGAAAATTGTCACCTACAATATCCAGTTCGGGCTCGGTAAAGACAATCGTTCTGACCTGGAAAGGGTTGCTGGCGAAGTTGCCGGCGCCGATATTATCGCTCTGCAAGAGGTCGAACGATACTGGCAGCGTAGCGGGAATGCCGACCAACCGGAACAGCTAGCCCGAATTCTGAGCAAATACTACTGGGCTTACGGCCCTCACTTCGATGTTGACGCAAGCACATCCGAAGCGGATGGCACCATAACAAACGTCCGGCGGCAATTCGGTAATATGGTTTTGTCGAAAACACCGATCCTGTCTACGCGGCTCTTTCCACTGCCCAAATCAGCCTTACGCCATCGCCATAATATGGTCGTCGGGGTTTTTGAAGCGGTCGTAAAAATTCAAAATGGTAATGCATTGAGAATATATAACACCCATTTAAGCGCTCGTTCTCGACATGACCGTATGGCTCAGATCAACTCGATTCGCCGCATCATACGCCGCGCACCCACTGAAGGCGGAGCCTGGACCGGGCCAGATATACAATGCATGAAGAAGATTCCCGGGCAGGATTTGTGGAAAGAGGATTCCAATCCGCCCCCTATGCCGGAACCCTTCCTGTTACTGGGAGATTTTAACCTGGAGTACAATGATCCAGAATATGATCACCTGGTGGGAGCAGGAGATGGTGATATTGGTCGGGTATCTTCCAGCGAAGACTTTATCGACACCTGGGTCGCAGCTGGGCGCGGGGAGCATGAAGGAACCACCTTTTTGGAATCTTCCATATCCGGGGAAACCCGGGGAATGCGCATTGACTATGTGTTTGTCGATGAGTCGATGCAAAAACAGGTAGTTGCAGCCCGGATCGATGAACAAGCCCGGGGATCTGATCATCAACCCTACTGGATAGAGATTGATTATGGGTAATTTCGGGTCAGAGTAAAAACCATTTTGCGGTTATAGTTTTCGGCCCTCGCATGAATAGACGAGTTCGTTGACCACCCATTTTCCCTGCGGCGGATACGATTAAACAAGCTGCCCGCGCGCCGATCCAGCATAGAAGTCCAGTCGGATACCAGCTGCCATTTCTCGATGCGTACCGGCATAACGAAATCCTTTAAATTTCGCTTCAAACCCGGCAGCATCTGCATGGCCTTGGGCGCACACTAGACGGCCGGTGGTTTGGCACGAGCAATCTATATAAGCGTTGCTGTCAGTTAACGCGAGTTATTCTTCCCGGAGCTTCCCTCGCTACGACACCCTAAGTCCGACAGACGCCTAGGCCCTTTTTTTTGTTTTCGATTTAACCCTGGCACGCGGATCTAGTTGCGATATGGCGGTAGAACTGGCGGGCATATTAACGAAGCCGACACGCTCATCAAGCGGAATCGAATCTCGTTTGCCGATGCGATAGAGCGCAAAGGAGACAAATACAAGACTGAAAAAGATGGTGTGGATAAAGAGCCCCGCAGGACCCAGCACATCCATCGCAAGACTGCCCGTGATGGGGCCGATTGCCATGCCTACGGCAAAAGCCAGCATCAGGGTCGCACACAATGGCACCATCTGTTTCGGCGATACGTAATCGCCGGCATGAGACAGGATGATGGGATAAATCGACATTGCAAAGCCGCCCAGAATACCAACCAGGATGATATAGGCCCACAGCGGCAAGGTTGGCATAAAGGCAATGACCGCGGAAAACAACGCCATCATGAGCATGCCGAAGATTATGACCTTGCGCCGGTCGCGTTTATCCGAGGCCCAACCCATCGGCCATTGTAGCGCAAGCGCACCGAATTGCAGGGCCGCGCTGAGCATGACGGCACCCGACACTTCCAGGCCTATTCCAACCCCGTAGATCGCGATCAGGTTGTTCATCGGACTGTTTGTCATGCCCAGGCACATACAGCCAACTACCGCCAGTGGGGTTGTCCGGTAAACTTGCTTAAGACTCATCCGCTGTTTCAGCGGTGGTGTCGGGTTACCGCCTTTGCGCAATGCAACCGGTAGCAGCGAGAGTGAGAACAGGGCGCTTACCGCCATGAAATGCCAGTTTCCACTGATGGCTGAAAACGTAAAAACCAGCGGCCCGAGCGCCTGTGCCGATTTGTAAAGAATCATATAGACACTCATTACGCGACCACGCATCGATGCTTTTGTTTCGCTCGAAATCCAGCTGTCGGATACCGTCAGCAGCCCGGCAAAACAGATTCCCGATAGCAGTCGCGCACTGGTCCACAGCGCCAGATCGGTATCGATGGCGAGCGCGAGAGTCAGGGTTGACAACACCGTTGCAAAACAGGCGAAGGCGCGAATATGGCCAATTCGCTGAATCAGGCGAGGTGCATAGAAACATCCCAGAAAAAAGCCGGTGGCAAAACCAGCGGCCATGATGCCGATTTCGGTATTGCTAAAACCCGCCTCCTGCATTCGTAACGGGAGCAGCACCGACAGCAGTCCCATTCCGCCTTGCAGGAATACAATTCCGGTAATTATTGCACCAACCGCGGTGTAAGGATTCATAGGTAAAGTTTACTCCAAGCCGGTGAGTGTCCGGGGCGATATTGCAGCTAACTTGCAATCTATTTCGGGGTATTACCAACTCAATCTGGATTCAATATTGAATTCCTTATCTATATAATTTCACAGCCATGGTGGGTTCTCCAGCTCACAGCAGTCTTCAGCGACCCAGCTTTCAACTGGACCGTTTCGGACATTTTGTTGGGGTAAATTAAAGGTGAATTAAATTTAATAGTAAACTTGAAAAGTTTTTCATTTTGGCTCTTCAGAAAATTTCGTGGGTAGCATAGATCGAATCAATTCATTAAGCGGTTGATTTATACTCATAATATTGAAATCAGGACGGGTATCTTTCCCGACATCAGTTCTGAAGGCAGAGTAAAACAACCCGTATCTGTTCGCAAGCACCTGATTTCTCACGATTACGTCATGCCGGCATGCGTCGGAATGACGGATTTGAGGATATTTACTCACTAATTTTCCGATGAGCCTTTATTTTTAAGGAAAATTTTATCTAGTCTTCACGACTTCGATGCTATTTGGCTAGCTTGTTCAGGTAAATTTTTGCCGACCCCAGCAATAGCATATCTTGCTTCTTCATTTTCGTGATGGTGGATTTAGCCTGGCCTTCTAGCCCCCGGATTTCCTACAAAATCTCTGCAGTTACGACCCGATCGTGCCAGTCGCCGAGCAATTGTTCCACTATTTTTATCTGTTTCAGTTCAGCTTCATCCGAACTGTGATCGGGACAGAGGCAAAATGCATCCAGCTGATGGTGATATCGTTTCAGCAGTACCCGCTTTTTATGCCACTGTTTAGCATCCATGCGCCCCTCGACAATGAAAACATTAAGCAAAACAGCATTTAATATTCCCGGCTAGCGTCGAAGCATCGCTGTTTCGGAAATACCTGTCGATCTGACAGTCGGAATGCGAATTGACACCCTGTCCATCGAATGCACATGTTCCAGGAAACGCCTGTAATCCCTCCTGATCCTGGTCTTCAATGATTTAACCAGGATTCCCGATTCCTCCGAATTAACCGAGTGCAGCATTACCATCGACGACATGGGGAATATCTTCGCGCGACGTGCTGGTCGTAACAATGAGCTGGCTCCGATAGTAGCAGGCAGTCATCTCGACACTCAACCCCACGGCGGCAGGTTCGATGGTATCTACGGGGTACTCGCCGCGCTTGAAGTGATGCGCACGCTACACGAAAACAACGTGACAACCGAGGCGCCGGTCGAAATTGTGGTCTGGACTAACGAGGAAGGTTCACGTTTCGCCCCGGCGATGATTGCCTCCGGTGTTTACGCCGGGATCTTCGATAAAAACTTCGCCTGGTCGATTACCGACAGCGACGGTAACAGTATGGGTGACGAGTTAAAACGTATCGGTTATATGGGAGAAATGCCCTGTGGTAACAATCCGATCGATAATCTGGTGCGCATCGAGCCCACCGATATTCTGAATATCGAAATATACCGTCATGGCGGTCACTGTGGATTCTTCGAAAATCTGTCCGCGCACAGCTGGGTTGAAGGACGAATGCTGCAGATACTGGAGCAGTACTTAAGCTGATTCGGCCCATCAATAAAAGGGGACAGATCTGTCCCCTTTTAAGCCCTGATTCTAGTTGTATCCCAGAATAACGACCTGCTCGACACCGTCTTCGTCTTTCTTGTCGCGATCGATATACTCCAGGCCGTGCTGTTCTTTGTCGACGTAGCGCGGGTCGCCGTAATAGGAATTGTCCACAGATTTCCCCCAGGGTAACGAAATCAATGAATCAAACTTTGGTGCCTTTGTTTTGTTGCCCATGGTTTACCTGTCAATAGCCGATAAGTTAGTGATCTTTGGTGCCAACCTACATTTAGAATGCATCATAACTTGCTGATAAATAAAAACAAGCGTAAATAATTGATATTTTTGAGTGCCGGATTAATATGCCATTACTCTGTCGAAAACTGTGTTTTAGTAATAATATGCAGTGCCCACAATTCCTTTATAAATCATTACTTTATACAACCTGAAGCGCGGTTCGCGAGGCATAAACCATTAGTTGCCAAACAAATCCATCTGCCCGCTAACGTCGGTTAAATCCATCAGGCGTACGCCGATACCCAACAGGCGTACCGGAACTTTGCCGCGTTGCCAGGCTTCTTCGCACAGCATCGCATAGTCGGTGTAAGCGGGTTCGGTTTGCTGGCGTTCCACCGTGGTTTGATTGAAATCGAAAAATTTCATTTTGAGAAAACAATTCTGAACGCGGTAGTCGTCATCGAGTCGCGCTAAGCGGGGTCGCAGGGATTCGATTAAAGCGGGAATTTTTTGCAGGCAGCTACCCAGGTCGGGTAGGTCCTCATGGTAGGTATTCTCGACACTGGCAGACTTGCGCCGCCATTTCGAAACCACCGGGCGATTGTCGATTCCATGCGCTAGTTTATGGATGTGCTCGCCGAACTGACCGAATTGCTGCACAAACTGGAAGATATCGTAACTGCGTACATCGCCACAGGTTTTGATGCCCTGCTGTTCGAGTCGCTGCGCGGTGACCTTCCCCACGCCCCAGATTCGCTTGACCGGGAGCTCCTTTAGAAAGTCGTCGATCTGTGTCGGAGTAACCACGTATTGCCCGTCGGGTTTATTCCAGTCGCTCGCGATCTTGGCGATGAACTTGTTCGGCGCAATTCCCGCGGATACGGTTATACCGACGGTTTCGGCGATGCGTTGTCGAATCTCTTGCGCGATCAGCGTCGCGCTGCCGCGACAGCGGGGGCAGTCAGACACGTCGAGGAAAGCCTCGTCCAGTGACAGGGGTTCGATCAAGTCGGTATAATCGCTAAAAATTTCCCGCATCTGCCTCGAAGCCTTGCGATACACCGACATGTGTCCCGGGATCAATATCAATTGCGGGCAACGCTTGACTGCGGTTGCACTCGCCATTGCCGAGCGTATCCCGAACTTCCGGGCCTCGTAGCTCGCAGTCGCAATCACACCACGCCGGCTGGCGCTGCCGCCGACCGCGATCGGTTTGCCCCGAAGCGCCGGGTTGTCGCGGACTTCGACTGCAGCATAAAAGCAATCCGCGTCTAAATGGATAATTTTCCTGTTGGCAGGCAGAGTTGCTTTCACGGTTTGATTACTTGCGTCTGGCGTCAGGCTGGGTAAAAATCACCGCATATCAGGCAAGACTAAACGATGACAGAAAAAGTATTTTACCAGGACAGTTACCAGAAGACACATAGTAGTGAAGTGGTCGAAGTCCTGGAAGACGCCGTGATTCTCGCGCAGACGATTTTCTACCCCCTGGGTGGTGGTCAGCCGGGCGACACCGGACGTCTGACGATCAACCAGCGGGATTATCGAGTTGTCGATACGCGTTTTGCCGACGATCGTCACGATATTATCCATAAACTGGAACAAGGGGATCTAAGCGCAATCAAGGCTGGCGATAGTGTTGACATGAAAATTGACTGGGCGCGTCGGCATCGCCTGATGCGCATGCACAGCAGCATGCATTTGTTGTGTTCATTAATATCAGCACAGGCAACGGGCGGCTCGGTCGGTGAAACCGAAAGCCGGCTCGATTTCGATCTACAGGGCCAGGTGATTGATAAGGCACAGCTAACCGCTGATTTGAATGTATTGATCGACAGCGCGTTACCCGTCAGTACCGGCGCGATAACCGAGCGCGAGCTCGATCAAAATCCGGAACTGGTGCGTACCATGTCAGTGCAACCGCCGCGCGGGCAGGGAACGATACGTACCATTACGATCGAGGATACCGACTATCAACCCTGCGGTGGGACGCATGTGCGCAATACCGCCGAGATAGGTGAGCTCCTGGTTGCCGGCATCAAGAGCAAGGGTAAACAGAACAAGCGAATCAGACTCGTCCTGGTCGAACCTTAGCCGGGTCGGCAGGTCGTAACTATAACTCCGCCATTCCGGGTGTCAGTTTTATCCGTTTCAACTGGTTGGTTATGCGTCAAATTTAAGGAAGTTGTTTGCAGATGAATTTCATAGCAAGTGTATGCCTGGTATCGATTTGCCTGTTGTTGCCCCAGTTAGGTCGAGCCCAGGCAATTCATGATGACAATAGCTGTGAACATCATGTTGCGCAATGGCTCGACCCCGAAAGCGGTGAGACCCTGACACCTGAGCAGTTTTTCGAAAGTCTTGCCGGCGCGCGTATCGTGTTGCTTGGAGAGGCGCACACATCAGCGGCGCATCATCGATGGCAGCACTATATGCTGGCTGCACTGCACTCCCAAAATCCCAATATGATGATCGGTTTCGAAATGCTGCCACGTCGGGCACAACCAGTGCTCGACGCCTGGAGCGCGGGCAGGCTGACCGAGAAAGAATTTCTCGAGCAATCCCGATGGCAGGATGTATGGGGTTTCGACCCGGAATTTTACCTGCCATTGCTCCATTTTGCGCGTCTCAATCGGCTGCCGACGATTGCACTTAATGTCGATCGCGAGCTGGTATCGAAGGTTGGAAAGCAGGGCTGGCAGGCGTTGAGCGAAGAGCAACGCATGGGTTTGGGAGATCCGGCCCCTGCCAGCGACGACTATCGCGCTTCATTGGCCCGAGTGTTCGCTTTCAAGCAAAGCTTTAATCGTGAAGATGAAAGCGAGGCCGTTGCTCCCGACCTTGACGAACTTATTGGTAGCGATGAACTTGCGAATTTTGTCGATGCTCAGTTAACCTGGGACAGAGCTATGGCCGAAGCCCTGGCTGGCGCACATCGGCGCGACCCGTCCGCGCTCGTGGTCGGTATCGTAGGGCGTGGTCATCTCGAGTACGGTTTCGGAATTCCACACCAACTACTGGATTTGGGCATCGAGGATGTCGATGTATTGCTACCGTTCGATGCAAGCGAAAGTTGTGACCCCCTGCCGGCGGATCTGGCAACTGCCGTTTTTGTGGTCGACTCGGAAGCCGGGCAACCGCTCCCATCCCGGCCGCGGCTCGGAATTATTATCGAGGCTAGTGACGATGGTGTGCGCGTTATGCAGGTCGTTGCTGATAGCGTCGCCGATCGCAGCGGGATTGTTAAAGGTGATCTGATCCGATCGGCGGCTGGATTTGAGACTACGACGAATGCCGCGCTGATCGAGGTTATCCAGCGCCAGGCGCCCGGAACCTGGTTGCCGTTGAAAATAACGCGTGGCCAGAAGACGCTGGAACTGGTTGCCAGGTTCCCAAAAAGTTTTGAGTAAGCCAAGGTCCGTCATCGCTGCGATTTTGCTGTCTTGCATCTATGCACAATCTAGCGCACAGGATAGCAGCCCGCTAACCCGGCATTTCATCGATGTAAAATTGACGCCGGATAACGGTGAAATCCGGATTAGCGACAAGTTGCTGGTTGCGGGCCGGGAGCAGTATCAATTTCGCCTGGTGCCCTGGCTCGATATTGAAAGTCTTACTTTGGACGGGCGTGAAGTGAGTCCGGAGCGACAAGGGGACAGGTATGTCGTCGCGTTGCCGGACACCGGCCAGCATGAACTCCGGTTCACGCTGCGAGGATCTATACCCGCTCGGAATACCCGACAGGGATCATCGCCCGGTCTGAACAGCAGCAGTGGTGTAGACGGGGTTTACCTGCCGGGTTATGACGCCTGGATTCCACAGGATGCCGGCGGATATATGAGTTATCACCTGATGGTGTCGGTACCACCCGGACAACGTGCCGTTGCCACCGGCAAGCTGATCAGCGATCAAGCCACCCGGCAGCATTACCAGGCCATATTTGAAACATTGAATCCGAGTGAGGCGCCGTCGCTTTTTGTCGGGCCATACCAGTTGCGCGAACGACAAAGCGAGGGACTGCGGTTGCGCACTTACTTTCATGCCGAGCTGGCCGATTTCGCCGATACCTATCTCGCAGCTGCCGATCGTTTCCTGCAACGTTACCAGGTGAGTATCGGTCGCTATCCTTATGACGATTTTCATATCGTTTCGGCACCGCTGCCGGTGGGACTCGGGTTCCCTAATTTGACCTATGTCTCACGCCGGGTGATTCCACTGCCGTTTATGCGTGCTCGCTCGCTGGCACACGAAGTGCTTCATAACTGGTGGGGAAACGGTGTCAGGGTTGACTATGCCAGTGGCAACTGGGCCGAAGGATTAACCACTTACCAGGCTGATTATGCGCTCGCCGTGGATCAGGGCAGGGTGGCGGCACGGGCCATGCGCGTGAAATGGCTGCGGGATTACGCGGCGCTTCCTGTAGAACGCGATCATCCGGCTAACGCATTCAAATCGAAGCGGCACCAGGCATCCCAGGTGATTGGATATAACAAAGTCGCGTTTATCTTCCACATGCTGGTAAATGAAATTGGCCAGCCGGCTTTTGACGATGGATTGCAGCTTTTCTGGAATAAATATCAGAACAAGTTGGCGCGGTGGAAGGAATTGCAGGCTGCCTTCGAGCAGGCATCCGGGCGCGATCTCGACTGGTTCTTCGTGCAATGGGTACAACGCAGTGGTGCGCCACGGTTAAGCCTCGGAGCGATTAGTGTGGAACAGGATGAAGCAGGATTTCATACCCACATTGAAATTCTGCAACCGGTCACCGGTTATCGGTTCAATCTGCCGGTGATGCTGGCTACCACCGATGGCAGCCAGAAACACGAAATAACCATCAGCGATACCTTGACTCGAATCGAGTTCGTCACTCAGGGAAAACCGATTTATTTTAAAGCCGATCCCGACAACGATATCTTTCGTCGCCTGCATCAAAATGAAACCGTGCCAATTTTACGCGATGTAACCCTGGATCCCGCGGCCAGCACGCTGATAGCGTCCGCGGATAGTGAGTTTGTGGGAGTCGCCAGGGATTTAGCCGTGAGAATGATGGATACCAGACCGAACTTCGTTAATCGCACAACAACCTCAAAAGCGGGTCGTTCGTTGTTGCTCATCACCACCAACGACAGCCTCACCGAGCAACTGTCACTGTTGCAACTCGAACCACCGGTCGGGCTGCCGGATGGCGCTTATTCCGCCACGGCATGGACCGCGCGTCGCGCGGATGGATCGGTGGTACTGGTGGTGTCCGCCGCCAGTACCGATGATTTGAGATTACTGCTACGACCCTTGCCCCACTACGGCGGCCAGAGCTACATATTATTCGAAGCCGGTCGCGCGCTTGAGCGGGGTGTCTGGACGATTACCGGCGGCGCGTTATTTCGCAGGCTCTAGGAGTCTGTCGGACTTAGGATAAATCTACTGCGGAAAAGGCATTTTGGCCAGATTTGCCTATCCAATTC
>CAZAVY010000092.1:6320-10842 GCA_964488685.1 uncultured Gammaproteobacteria bacterium | reverse complement strand
TCGCGGCCATTAAAAATAACCAGTTCCGGGAAGATTTATACCATCGTCTCAGTGTCTTGACGGTGCGGGTTCCATCGCTCGACGAACGCAGCGACGACAAACAGAAGTTACTGCAATTCTTCATGCAGCAGGTGGCCGAGGAGGTGGCTGCTTTCCAGCTCGACGCGGATGCGCTAAAGCTCTGGAATGATTACACTTTTCCGGGAAATGTGCGAGAATTACGCAATATAATAATCAGGCTTTCGGCGAAATATCCGGGGCAGACGATTAAGCCCGCGGTGCTGAAGAGAGAAATGTCAGGAATGCAACGACACAACGAAAGCCCGGGTAGCGAAAGCTGGATCAAATCAGCATTGCACCAGTCCGGTTTTCAACTCGATCAATTGCTGAAACAGGTTGAAAAAGAAGTGATCGACCTGGCCATGCGCGAGCACCAGGGCAATGTCAGCAAGGTAGCTGAAATGCTTGGCATTAATCGCACCACATTGTACGGGCGTATGGATCGGCTCGAGGACAGGGAATAAGGCATGTACGAAGAATATTTCGGCCTTGAACGTCCGCCGTTTAAAATCACACCGGACACCAGCCTGTTTTACGAAGGCGGCAAGCGCGGCGATATACTCGCGGCGCTGGTTTATGCGATTCACCGTGGTGAGGGCATCATCAAGGTAGTCGGTGAAGTGGGTAGCGGCAAAACCATGTTGTGCCGCATGCTGCAGCTCGAATTGCCGGCCACGGTGGAAATCGTCTATATCGCCAACCCGAGCGTTTCGGCAGAGGATATCCTGTTCGTAATTGCGCACGAATTGTCTTTGCCGGTGGCCAAGGACGCTTCCAAGCACGAAGTCATGCACTTGTTGCAGGATTACCTGTTGCAACGGCATATGGAAAACAAACAGGTCGTGTTGTTCGTCGAAGAAGCGCAAGGCATGCCGCTCGATACCCTCGAGGAAATTCGCCTGTTGTCGAATCTCGAGACCGATGAAAACAAGTTGTTGCAGATCATTCTGTTCGGGCAACCGGAGCTCGATGAAAACCTGGCGCAACAGTCGATTCGACAGCTACGCGAACGAATCACGCACAACTTTGACCTCGAACCCCTGACCCAGGATGAAATTCATAGCTACCTGAATTTCCGCATGCGCGAAGTAGGATATACCGGGCCGGAATTAATCAACAGCGCGGTTGCCAGAAAAGTGGAGGTACACTCGGAAGGCCTGTTGCGTCGAATCAACATTATCGCTGACAAGATCTTGCTTTCGGCGTTTGCCGAGGGCACCCACAACCTCAGTGCCAAACATGTAACCGCGGCCGTTGAAGATAGCGCCTTCAGCCAGTCGGCGCCAAGCAAATCGCGAGCTTACTGGTGGTTAATGGTGTTGGCCGCGGCGGCGCTGATGTTTGCGCTCTATCAAACCCGGCCACAGATGTTTGCCATGCAGGCTGCGGAAATGGCGCCAAAACAGGAAATTGCTGCGATAAATGACAAACCGATCACAGATATTGCAACGCAGACATCGGAAACTGAACCGATTCAGGCGATAACATTCCAGGCTGGCAAGACCCTGGAAGCCGACTCGAATCAGTTCCCGGATAAACCCATTGTGGTCACGGTTGCGAAACAGGACATAAAACCGCCTGAAACCCCGGAGCAGGGGCAGCTACCCGGGAAAGATGAGGAGCCGGGAACCCCGGAACAGCTATCCGAGGTAAATGCGGATAAGGAATCCCGGAAGCAGAGGCAGCAATTCGGGTTAGATGTGCAACAAGAAACCCTGGCGATAAGTAAACAGGTCGATGACGTGGTGCAACAAGTCGAAGCAGCGGTGCAACAGGCGAAACAACAGGCGCGGAAGGAAAAAAATCGCGATCTGCAAACTGCGCCTGAAAAGGTTGCATCCAGCGACATCGCGGTAACTGAAATCAGCACCGATCTCAGCTTGACCACCGATCACAATAAGTGGCTAAATATGAAGTTGCAGAAAAGTCGCGACTGGCTCAGGCAAGCTGATCGGGGCAGTATCTCGATCCAGGTTCTAATGCGCCGCAAATCTGCCGCACGAGAGCTGGTCGATTATCTGCGTAACGAGTGGCCTCTGGATTTGTCGGAAACGTATTTGTACGAAGTGAATACTGATAACAAAAGTATTTATCGAGTGTTCTATAGTGAGTTTAATTCTTTAGCGCATGGTAGAAACCAGCTCGAGTTGCTGCCTGAATCGGTGAAGATCAATTCGCCTTATTTGCATTCGGTTTACCGCATGCAAAAAGCTTTGCTATAGCAATCTGGATTTTAACTGGAATAACACGATGAAAAGAATTCTATTGTTGCTTGCTGTGATCAACCTGACGGCCTGTACCAGCCTCATGGAAAAAAGAGATGAACGACTGAATGTCGTGGATGGGCATGTCGATACACCGGTGCCTGCACCTGTTGTCGATATACCGCCGGTAGTCGAGCAATTGCCAATCATCGCTGCCCCTGAACCGGCAGAACCGATGCAGACCTTTACCGTGGTCGCGACCGGTTTACCTGCCAACGAGCTTCTGTTCGCGCTGGCGCGCGATGCACGATTGAACCTGGATATCGATCCCTCGATCGACGGCCTGGTCAGCATCAACGCAATCGACCAGACCTTGCCGCAAATCCTGAAACGCATCTCGAGGCAGGCGTCATTACGCTACTATGTCGATGGTCCCAACCTCGTAGTCGAAAAAGACCGGCCGTTCATACGGATATACCGGGTTGACTATCTTAATATGGCAAGAGTAACCATCTCCGCCGTGGGGATCGAGACGGCCCTTGGCGAGAGCGACGATGAAGCCGGCGGCAGCACCGGCGATTCGTCGGCCTCGGTATCGAGCACTGCAACTAACGATTTCTGGAAAACCCTGGAAGCCAATATCGAAGTTCTGGCCAGTATCGACGGCGGTAAAGGCGCGGTCATTTCAAATCGCGAATCGGGAACCATATCGGTATTGGCCAGTAGCGCCGCGCACGAGGTTATTCAGGAATTTATCGATACCGTAGTCGGTAGTGCACGGCGCCAGGTATTGATCGAAGCGACCGTGGTGGAGGTCACCCTGAACGATGACTTCCAGGCCGGGGTCGACTGGTCGCGCATCGCCAATGGCGAAGGCTGGAGCCTGGGCCAGGAATTGCTGGGCACTACCACAACGCTACCCGCGTTGGGGTCGGGCGGCCCCGTTTTTGAGGCATCCTACTTTAATACCGATGGGGAACGTACCATTAGCGGTGCGCTCAGAGCCCTGGATTCCTTCGGCGATGTGTCGGTCATGTCGAGCCCGAAAATCATGGCGTTGAATAATCAGACCTCGGTGTTGAAAGTTGCGGACAATACGGTCTATTTTGAGATTGAAGCGACCAGCAGCATCTCCGGCACCGCCGGTACCGTGACCAACACTTTTAATACCACGGTAAAAACGGTTCCGGTGGGATTCGTCATGAACGTGACACCGTTCATAACCGATAACAACGAGGTCATTCTAAATATTCGCCCCACCATTACCCGCATACTGAGATTCGTGAATGATCCCAACCCCGCGCTCGCAGCAGCCGGCGTTGTGTCCCAGATACCTGAAATCCAGGTGCGCGAAATGGAGTCTGTATTGCGAATTGCCAGCGGTAACACGGCCGTTCTGGGTGGGTTAATGCAAGATACCGCGAGTAAAACCGATCAGGGTTTGCCGGGCCTGCACGATATCAGGGGCGTCGGCGTATTATTCGGCACGAAGACGCGAAAATTAGACAAAACCGAGTTGGTGATTTTCCTGCGCCCGCGCATTATCGATAACGCAAACCTCGAAACCAGTCTCGGTGATTTCAAGAAATTTTTGAAACCGGAAATCTTCCAGCAATAGGAATATCCATGAGTTTACTGCTAGACGCGCTCAAAAAAGCCGCCGAGCATAAGGCGGAAAAGAGCAGGGAAGATCCCCCTGAAGTCAGCGCGCCTGACGAAACGCTGCTGGATACCGCCGCGGCAGATGCATCCGCGCTTGAAGCCGGGGATAGACCCATACCAGAGCGTGAATTTCAGGACGAAACCGAACTGGATAAATCGGAACTTCAAACCCAAATAGAAAATACCCGAATCGAGCGTGAATTGAGCGATGAAACCGAGCTCGATAACTCCGAACTGCGCACGCAGTTGGAAAATACCCGTGTCGAACCTAAAACGGGTGACGAAACCGAGCTCGAAATTGACGATACGACTGAGACTATGGCGTCAGCTTTGAGCGCGCAAATGGAAACCGGCGACGATGAAACCCTTATCATTGCCGCGGAAGATGTTTCGGAAATTATAGGTGACCCGGCACGGGTCAAGCGCGATCTTCAGGATGAAACCGAACTCACCGGCCTGGCGCCGGATCAGACCGATCTCAGTCAACTGGCCCCCGCCCCATCCAAAGATGATCGCGCATCTACCACGGTAGGTGATGATGAGACCGAACTCACCGGCCTGGCGCCGGATCAGACCGAACGCAGTCAACTGGGAGC
>CAZAVY010000092.1:0-6220 GCA_964488685.1 uncultured Gammaproteobacteria bacterium | reverse complement strand
AGACCGAACTCACCGGCCTGGCGCCGGATCAGACCGAACGCAGTCAACTGGGAGCTGCGGCCGGTGGCGAGCAACCCGCGGCTAACGCAGCTGCAAAAGATGAAACCGAACTGACTGGCCTGGCGCCGGATCAGACCGAACGCAGTCAACTGGGAGCCGCAGCCGGTGGCGAGCAACCCGCGGCTAAGGCATCCGTAAAAGATGAGACCGAACTGACTGGATTGGCGCCGGATCAGACCGATCCAATTCAACTGACGCCGGCGGCCTCCAGCGACGACCTTGCGCCCGGCACGGCCGTTAATGACGATACCGAACTTAGCGAACTCGAAAATGATCAGGACGATAGCAGTAAACTGGTGTTCCAGGTCGACAAGGGCAAGCGCGCTGCTAAAGCGGCAGAAAAAGAGGATACCGAACTCAGTGAACTCGATGCCGATCAGACCGATGGCAGTAAATTAGCATTCCCGGCCACCAGGGACGACCGCGCAGCTGAGGTTGCAGCCGATGAGGAAACCGAGCTCAGTCGACTGGCGCCCGACCGAACCGATATTAGTCTGCCGGTGGTGCGGGCCGACCAGATAGAGCATGCGGTTCCCGGCGAACGCCGCAAACCTGACCGTGAACCGGAGCCCGAATTCGAAGCAGCCCGGGCGACCGATGACGAGGATATTTCGCTGGTAATGGTGGAGCGAGATCAAACCAGTTTTACCGGTCACACTTCGCAAACGGATCCGCAGCAACCCGGGGATCAAATGCAGGCGCTAAGGGCCGATGCCGCAGGTATTGATGAACTTGCATTGATCGATACCACCCGCCATCGAATTCCCGGAGAAGATTCCAAGGCTGGATCAGTAACCCGGACCAGCGCCACTACCGGAATCACGCTCGATACCCAGACCGCCCAGGGCGGGATAACGCGCACAGAATCGACAACGACCCGCACCTATGCACCGGATAACTATGATCGCACCCTGATGAAACTTCCGAGTGACGATGCTTCGAAGATATTTGCCGGAATGAAGCCGGAATCGGATGTTGTCATGACGCCCGACTATGCGAAAAAAGTTTTTCGCAGCAAGTCGTCGGCGCAACGCATGCAACACTACAAGATTTATTCCGGAATCGGGATCGCGATATTGCTCTCGGCCGGTATTTACGGTGCTTTCGAATTTCAGGCAGAGTCCGACAATATCGATGCTGGCCTACGACCACTGAAACGTGATCCGATGCCTGGCGTCATCAGATCCGGCATTCCGGATCAGGGTATAAAATTATTTACCGAACCCGAGTCCGGAGTCAATGCGCGTACCCTGGAAATGATTGAAAACGCTGAGACGGCCGTCAGCGGCGGTGGCGTGGCGATCCAGTCAGCGGAAGTCGAACCCGCCGTTGTTGCAGTTGAAGCTGAAGCGGAAATGTCGACGGCAAGCGTTGAGCCTGCCCAACCGGAGTCGGAAGTCGCGATGACTAATGTCGAACCAGCTCAACCTGAGCCGGAGGCTGCAGTCATGAGCCCGGTGCGAGCTCCCGCCGAGCCGACGATCAGCATCCAGGTCTCAAGCATTTCCGGGTCTTCCGGGTCTGAAACCAAAGCTGCGTCGTCGCAGTTGCAGATTTCCTCCAGCAGCAGGGTCGAACAAAAACATACCTGGTTGCGTGAAGCCTACGCTGCCTACAAGTCCGGTAACGACGAGCTGGCGCTGACCCGCTATAAACAGGTGCTCGCGGTAGACCCCGGTAATCGCAATGCATTGCTGGGGCGGGCCGCTATCTATATTCAAACCAGTGACACCGCGGGTGCTATCAAAGATTACCAGACAATTTTACTGGCTAGCCCCAGGGATTCGTTCGCAATGGCTTCGCTGGTTGCAGTTGCCAGTTTTTCTCCGCAGGACACCGAGACTCAATTGAAGCTGATGATTCGCGACGAACCTGATTCGCCGCACTTGAACTTTGCGTTGGCAAACGCCTATAGCGCACAGAATCGTTGGCGGGAAGCGCAGCGACATTATTTCCAGGCGCTGCAAAATAATTCGAGTGATCCGAACTACGCTTACAATCTGGCGGTCAGCCTCGAGCACATTTCACAACCCGGGACTGCGATCGTGTATTACCGGCGAGCCCTTGACAATTTCGAAAATGGACTCGCGACCTTTAGCAGGGATGTCGTCGATCAGCGACTGGAGTTGCTGGCAAAACCATGAACGCGGAAAACAAACCCAAGCGCTTAGGCGAGATCCTGATCGATGAAGGTGTCATCACCGAAGATCAGCTGCACATCGCCTTAACCGAGCAGAAGAAGGTTCACGAACCGCTGGGCAAGTTGCTGGTAAACCTCGGCTTCGCGACCGAGGCCATCATGCGTTCAGCGCTGGGAGAGGCGCTGGAACAGGAAAGCGTCGATTTAACGCGTGTTGTTCCGGATCCGGACGCGATCAAGATGATCAATTCAGATACCGCGCGCAAGCATAAGATTATCCCGCTTAACTACGATCCGATTCGCAGCACCCTGACCATCGCGATGTCGGATACTTTCAACCTGTTTACGCTGGACCGAATCAGAATTCAAATCGGTCAGCATATCGAGCTGCTGCCGGTACTTTCCGGCGAAGCCGAAATATCGAATGCGATCGATCAATTCTATGGCTATGAATTGTCGATCGACGGAATTCTGCGTGAAATCGAAACCGGCGAGGCCGACTACACCAACTACCAGGGTGATATCGAGGAATACAGTCAGCCACTGGTACGCCTGGTGGACATCATGTTGTCTGACGCAGTGAAGCGCGGCGCATCGGATCTGCACTTTGAGCCGGAAGAAAGCTTCCTGCGTATTCGTTATCGTATCGATGGCGTATTACGCCAGATACGCAGTTTGCACAAGACCTACTGGGCTGCGATCGCGGTGCGCCTCAAGGTTATGGCGGATATGAACATTGCCGAAACCCGTGCACCGCAGGATGGTCGTATCTCGCGGACCATAATCGGGCGCCAGATCGACTTCCGGGTAGCGTCACAACCGACCCTTCACGGCGAAAACATCGTGCTGCGGGTACTCGACCGCGAAAAGGGCGTCATTCCGCTGGAAAAACTCGAACTGCCCGCGGAATCGCTACGTACCCTGAAAGTCATGATGTCACGGCCCGAAGGCATCATCCTGGTGACGGGCCCGACCGGTAGCGGCAAAACCACAACGCTTTACTCGTTGTTGAACTACCTCAGCAGCGAACAAATCAACATCATGACGCTGGAAGATCCGGTCGAGTACCCGTTCCCGCTGATTCGACAGACCTCGATTAACGAGGCCGCCGGAATGAATTACGCAGCCGGTATAAAATCACTGATGCGCCAGGATCCGGATGTCATTCTGGTAGGCGAAGTGCGCGACGAGGAAACCGCGGAAATGGCCTTTCGCGCCGCCATGACCGGCCACCAGGTTTACTCGACCCTGCATACCAATTCCGCAATCGGCGCCTTGCCGAGGCTACGCGATATCGGCATCATCCCGGAAATCATGGCGGGTAATATTATCGGTGTGATCGCCCAGCGGCTGATCCGAAAACTTTGTCAATTTTGCAAGCGCGCCTACGCGCCGAGCAAGCAAGAACTGCGCATGCTGCAAAATGACCGGGATCAGGTACCGAGCAAGATTTACAAGGCAAAGGGATGTACCAGTTGTGACAATTCCGGTTACAAGGGCCGCATGGCCTTGCTCGAAATATTGAAAATGACGCCCGATATCGACGATTTGCTCGCGCATGGGGCAACCACCAAGGAAATCAAGGATGCCGCTTACCAGCAGGGCTTTTTCACCCTGGCCGATGATGGGATCCGACATATCATCGAGGGTATCACTTCAATCAAAGAGGTCGCGCGTGTCGCCGACCTGACCGAGCGAATGGACTAGTCATGCCGCTTTACAAGTACAAGGCCATCGACGCCAGCGGCAAGTTCATATCGGGAAGTCTCGATGCGGGTAACATCAATGATCTTGAGCTGCGTCTTGAAAAGATGGAGCTTGACCTGGTCACCTTCAAACAGAAGGAGCACGGTACCGATCTGTTCGGGCGCAATAAAATCGGGCGTCGGGATTTGATCAATTTTTCGTTTTATCTCGAACAGCTGTCGCGGGCCGGGGTGCCGATACTGGAAGGACTCGCGGATTTGCGAGATGGTGAAGAAAACCCGGCCTTTCGCGATATCATCACCGGCGTTATCGAAGCCATCGAAGGGGGTAACTCCTTTTCGCAGGCGCTGAACCTATACCCGAAAATATTCGACGACGTGTTTGTCAGCCTGATTCGTGTCGGTGAGCGCAGCGGCAAGATGAGCGCCGTGCTGGTCGACATCACCGAAACCCTGAAGTGGCAGGACGAGCTGCTCTCCAAGGCGAAAAAGATAATGACCTACCCTGCCGTCATCGGCAGCCTGGTGTTTTCGGTGATCATGTTCATGATGATTTTCGTGGTACCGGATATCATGGATGCAATCGTCGCGCTGGGGGGAAAAATTCCCCTTGAAACACGACTCCTGATCCTGGTATCGAATTTTCTGATCGATTACTGGTACCTTGTGTTTGCGACACCGGTCGCAATTTACCTGGGTCTCAGTTATTCCTATCGTACCAGCAGCAAGGCCCGCTTCAGACTGGATGGACTGATGTTGAAACTATGGGTGATAGGTCCGGTCAACGAAAAAATCAAGGTCTCGCGTTTCACACGATACTTTTCGCTGATGTTTGCATCCGGGATTACGGTGCTGGACGCTATCAACCTGAGTAAATCCGTGGTCAGTAACGCCGTACTCGAGGATGGTATCGATCGCGCCTGGCAGCAGATTTCCGAGGGCAGCAGTATCAGCGAAGCGTTCAAGAACATCGGTATTTTCCCGCCGCTGGTGGTGCGCATGCTGCGCGTCGGTGAAGCCAGTGGCCAAATGGACAAGTCCCTGAACAATGTGAGTTACTTTTTTGATCGAGACATCAACGACAGCATCGAAAAAATGGAACCGATTCTACAAACTTCGTTGATGGCGACCATCGGTATCATCGTCCTTTGGCTTGCGCTTTCGGTGATGGGCCCGATTTACGACACCATCTCGACCATCGATTTTTAACGGGATAAATATGAGAAAAATCCTATATTTCACCGGATACAGAATGGTCGCACAGGAATGGTCCGGCCGTAAGCTGGAGAGCAGTGTTTATTTCGAACCCGATGACCAGGGACTCGATTTGTTCAGTTCCTACCTGCGTTCGTTCAGAAACGAACCGGTGCGTCTGCTGGTGGATTTGATCGAAGAAGAATTCCGCCAGATCAAAATTCCGCTACTGCGCGGCTCCGATCGACAGGCTATCGTGGATCGCAACTTTACCAAATATTTCCGCACCTCGGAATACCGCTTTGCGATTTCACAATCGGTGGAAAAGAAAACCCGCAAAGAAGAAAAACTGCTCATGATTGGCCTCACCAACCAGTACCTGCTTGAACCCTGGTTACGTGTCATCGAAGAAACCAGTACCCCGTTGTCGGGCATCATCAGTTTACCGCTGTTATCTGAAAATTACATGAAGCAGCTGCCGTCGGAACACAAGGCGGTCATACTGGTGAGCCAGCAAGTGCCCAGTAATCTGCGTCAATCGGTATTCGTCGATGGCAAGCTGGTGCTGAGTCGGCTGGTGCCGATCGCAAGTTTTTACCAGGGTGATTACGCTTCCGATCTATTGCGCGATATAGAATCGACGCAACGTTACCTGATCAGCCAGCGCATTGTCGAGCGCTCGGAAACCATCACGGTTCACATTGTCACCAACAAGCGTCATTTCGATAAATTGGTGATGCGTTGTGAAAAAGAAAGCTATTTTGATTTTCAGATCCACGAAATCAATCAATTACTGGAAAATGAAAAAATTGAAATCGGTGACGAACAGGATTTCAGTTCTGGCCTCTACTGTTACCTGGCGAGCAAAAAATTGACCATCAACCATTATGCCAAACCTGGCGAGCGCCGTTACTTCCAGCACTACCGTACCGGAATGGCGCTGCGCGCCGTCAGTATCGCCCTGCTTGCGGTCGCGCTTGGCATTACATTTACCAGTGCGGTCAAGGGCTTTCTGTATCAGGGCACCGTTACCGAAACCACGTTGATCGAGCAGAAATATCGGGCCAAATTCAATCAACTCAGCTAAAATCGCATCGATTCCGCCACCTCGACCACGAGC
>CAZAVY010000091.1:0-10860 GCA_964488685.1 uncultured Gammaproteobacteria bacterium | reverse complement strand
GCCGTCTCGCAACCAACGACGGTGAGAAATGAGGGCTAGCAGTCGAGCGTGTTGGCGCGTTCCCAGTCGCTCAGGTTACTCGCGAAGCTATTCCACTCACCCTGCTTGAGCTTGATGTAGGAATCGATCAATTCGTCACCCAGCCCAGCCCTGATAACCTTGTTGCTATCGAGTTGGCGTAATGCGTCGAGCATGTTTAACGGCAGTTTTTTGGCATTTTTAACCTTATGCCCCTCTTCATACATATTGATATCGAGTGGATCTCCCGGATCACGCTTGTTTTCGATGCCGTCCAGCACCGCCGCCAGCACGCCGGCTTGCATCAGGTAAGGATTGGCCGCACCGTCCATCAACCGCAATTCGAAACGCCCGTCTTCCGGCACTCGAATCATATGGGTACGATTATTGCCGCCATAGGTCACCGCATTTGGCGACCAGGTCGCTCCCGACAGAGTTCGTGGCGCATTGATACGCTTGTAACTGTTCACCGTCGGATTAAAAATCGCGGTTAAATCAGCCGCGCTGTGCATGATGCCACCCAGCGCCTTGTAGGCCAGGGGCGATAAACCCAGACCACGAGGATCTTTGCGTGCCGTGGCAAACAGGTTTTTCTTACCGGCACGGTCCCATAAAGAAACATGCGCGTGGCAGCCATTACCGGTCAAATGCGTAAATGGCTTGGGCATGAAAGTAGCCCGCATACCCTGTTCTTCGGCAATGGTCTTGGTCATGAATTTGAAAAACACATGCTTGTCCGCGGTCTTCAGCGCGTCGTCATAATCCCAGTTCATTTCAAACTGGCCGTTGGCGTCTTCATGATCGTTCTGATATGGATTCCAGCCAAGTTTAAGCATCGAATCGCATATTTTTCCAATCACCGGGTATTGTCGCATCAATGCGAGCTGGTCATAACAGGGTTTTGACTGGGTGTCGGCCTGATCAGCCAGGGTCTTGCCATCGGGCGTGATTAAATGAAACTCACATTCGACCCCGGTTTTCATGCGGTAACCTTTTTTACCTGCCCTTGCCAACTGACGTTTCAATGCAACCCGCGGCGATGCCTCCACTTCCTTGCCATCCATCCACAAATCCGCCGCGACCCATCCGATTTCAGGCTGCCAGGGTAGTTGAATCAGGCTGTCCGGATCGGGAATGCCGAATAGGTCGGGGTGGGCAGGCGTCATATCGAGCCAGGCGGCAAACCCGGCAAAGCCTGCGCCATCTTTTTGCATCCCCTTGATGGCGCGAGCCGGCACCAGTTTGGCGCGCAACACGCCGAACAAGTCCACCCAGCTTACCAGAAAATATTTGATTCTTTTGGATTTCGCGATCGCTTCGAGATCTTTAGCCATTTTGTTCTCCTGTGATTATCTATAGGTCGAAGTTTCGTTCTACTAAAATCCGTTGCCCGGAATCCAGGAGGTTCCCGCCAATGGGATCTTCGCCATGGCTGCTGATTCCACGGTTAAGGCTACCATATCTTCAGGCTCCAGGTTATGTACGTGACTCTTGCCGCAAGCCCGCGCCAGGGTCTGGATTTCCAGGGTCATACAATTCAGGTAATTGGCAAGTCGACGACCGCCTTGCTCGGGGTCGAGTCGTTTTGCCAATTCAGGATTCTGGGTCGATATGCCACTCGGATCACGGCCATCCTGGTAATCATCATAGTAACCCGCCGAGGTACCGAGCCTGTTGTACTCTTTTTCAAATTTAGGGCTGTTATCCCCAAGCGCGATCATTGCCGCGGTTCCTATCGATACCGCGTCTGCACCCATTGCCAGCGCCTTGGCACAATCGGCACCGCTGCGGATACCACCGGAGACGATCAGCTGCACCTTGCGGTGCATATCGAGTTCTTTCAATGCGTCAACCGCCATACGCACAGCCGGCAGGGTAGGAATCCCAACGTGCTCGATGAATACATCCTGCGTCGCCGCGGTCCCGCCCTGCATGCCATCTACAACGACGACATCGGCACCCGCCTTGATCGCAAGCGTGGTGTCGAAAAAGGTACGGGTCGCACCGACCTTGACGTAAATCGGTTTGTGCCAATCGGTGATCTCCCGCAGCTCGGCAATCTTGATTTCAAGATCGTCCGGCCCGGTCCAGTCGGGGTGACGACAGGCGCTGCGCTGGTCGATGCCTTTGGGGAGGTTACGCATTTCAGCAACACGGTCACTGATTTTTTGCCCCAGCAACATACCGCCTCCACCGGGTTTGGCACCCTGCCCCACTACAACTTCGATGGCATCGGCCTTGCGTAGATCATCCGGATTCATGCCATAACGCGATGGTAAGTATTGATACACCAGGATTTCAGAATGCCCCCGTTCCTCCGGTGTCATTCCACCGTCACCGGTGGTGGTACTGGTGCCCATGATACTGGCGCCACGTCCCAACGCTTCCTTGGCCTGTGCCGAGAGTGCGCCGAAACTCATGCCGGCGATGGAAATCGGTATTTTCAGCTGGATTGGTTTTTTGGCAAATCGGGTTCCCAGCGTGACGCTGGTTTCGCAACGTTCACGGTATCCCTCCAGCGGGTAACGCGACATGCTCGCTCCAAGAAACAGCAGATCGTCAAAACAGGGAACCCGTCGTTTTGCGCCGCCTCCTCGAATATCGTAAATTCCCTCGGCTGCAGCACGCTGGATTTCCGCGATCACATGGCGAGGGAAGGTTGACGATTCGCGCAAACGAGATTCAAATTCTTTATCTGCCATTCCTAATACTCCCCTGCGTGATCAAGGTTAAAGTTATAAAGTTTGCGTGCCGAACCGTAACGATTAAATTTCGATGGTTCCACATCAGCCATACCAGCCTTCTCGAGCAGTGATTTCAACTCGGTTTGATGCTCTTCCTGCATCGGCTTTTCAATACAGTCAGCGCCAAGACTCTTAACCTTGCCGCCGACATAAATTCGCGCCTCGTAAAGTGAGTCGCCAAGTGCATCCCCGGCATCGCCGCAAATAACAAATCGTCCGCTTTGCGCCATAAATGCCGACATATGCCCGACCGAGCCGCCAACAATGATATCCACACCCTTCATCGATATCCCACAGCGAGCGGCGGCATCGCCTTCGACCACTACCATGCCCCCATGTGCTGTCGCGGCACAGTACTGAGAAGCATTGCCGGTGAGGCGGACGCTGCCCGATATCATGTTTTCCGCAAGCCCTGAACCGGCATTGCCGTTAATCGTGATGGTGGCATATTGATTCATACCAGCACAGTAATAACCGACATGACCATCGATGGTGATATCGCAGGCGTACATTGCGCCTACCGCGACCGAATGTTTACCATTGGGATTGATTATCTGATAGTCAGCACCTTCGGCAATTGCTTGATGCAGCGACTGATTCAATTCTCGAACGCCGGCATCTTTTAAATCAAAAAAAATCATGCCTACTGCCGATACCAGCTATAGATTTGCGCGGGCGCCGGTTCCCAGATACGAGCGTTTCCAACACCGGGGAGGGTGGCAATCGCTCGAAATTCGGATGACATGGCCGCCCAGTCATCGGTCTCGGCCATCACCGCAGGTTTGCAGCCTACCGGATCGCAAAAAACCGCAAAACCGTCCCTGGTGCCGATTGCAAAAGTATAAAACCCATCCAGATCGCGCAGTGCGTTTTGCAGTGCCTGATCCAGGGTGTCAGCTTCCTGTAATCGCCACGCGAGATATCCCGCGGCCACTTCGCTATCGTTATCGGTTTGAAAACTGATACCTTTCTTGCACAGCACTTCGCGCAGACGGTTGTGATTCGATAAAGAACCATTGTGCGCCAGGCAAAGATCGAGACCGGTTGAAAAAGGATGCGAGTGCTCCGTAGTAATTGCCGACTCGGTCGCCATACGGGTATGCCCAAGCGCATGGGTACCACTGTAACCGGCAACTGCAAAATCTTCGATAAAGTCAGCTGGCGATCCCTTGCCCTTGAAAATTTCGATGGTTTCACCGGCGCTATTAATCCTTAACTCCGGGTGGTTTTGCAGCAACCAGTCCTGCACCGCGACAGGATCGGCAGATACTTTGAGTACGGCATGATCACGATGCACTGCGATTGCAGTGTCGCTGCCGAATGCCTGTTGCAGCTCCTGGCTGAGAGTGTCCCAGCAATAATCTGAACGATCGGCCAGAACCGTTACCTTGGCACCGATAACCGGATCGTGGTAAATCGCGACTCCCGCACTATCGGGCCCTCGATCGGTCATCTCTGCCAGCATATGCGACAGGTGTTTGCCCAAATCAACTTCCATGTCGGGGTTCTTGATAAACAGCCCAACTATTCCGCACATAACGAGCTCTCCAACGATCAATGGAATCAGGGTAGCCTACTGAAGGCGGATAATTTTGTCAACTGATATGAAATATTGTTTCCTATAAGGAAACCAATCTATTTGGCTGCGGATTCCGAAATGATAATCGACAGGTAGCGGCAGGGCAGTTGCTGGATTTCGTCCGGCCCGTGCGAGGCCTCGGCATCGAAAAAAAGCGTGTCACCCGGTTCCAGGATGTAGGTTTGGTTCGCGTGACGGTAAATGACCCGGCCTTCGAGCATATAAATCAATTCGGTACCCGCGTGTTGGAATACCGGAAACACTTCGGACTTATCATCGATCGTAATCAGGTAAGGCTCTATATTATAGGGCTTGCCAATGGTGTGCCCCAGCAACTGATACTGATGCCCTGCTCCGGTACCGCGACGCTCGATCGGCAACCCCTCGCCTGCCTTGATATAGGTTACGTCACGCTGCTCTTCGTAACCTCGAAAAAAAGAAGTCACCGGAACCTGTAGTGCCTTGGCAAGCGAGGTTAGCGTCGCCAGTGATGGCGAGGTCTGCCCGTTTTCAATTTTTGACAACATGCCGGTCGAAAGCCGCGCCTGCTTCGCCAACGCCGCAACCGTCAGATTAAGGCGTTTGCGGGAGCTGCGCACCTGTTTGCCGATCGCGATTTCCAGCGCCTCGACGCTATGCTGTTCCGGCAAGGATTCGGGACTGTGTTGCTGGTTTTCCTGTGCGCTCATCGATGTATTTTATTTTCCCGGAAGCCGATGACATATCAAACCCCAGCACGCAACCGATTGCAACTTCTCGATTTGATGGTTATGGTTAATTACTTGCCTAAAACGCGGGAATACATGGGTAAATCGCCGCAAACAACGCCGCTAAACCGGCAATCGAGCGGCGACTTCGATCGACTCGAAACCCTGTTGAAAAATTTGCCCGGCATGGCGTATCGCTGTTTGAACCTGAGACACTGGCCGATGGACTTTGTCAGCGATGGATGTTTCGATCTATGTGGTTACGAGCGCCATGAAATTGAAAGCCAGCAAGTCCTGTGGGGAGATTTTACCCATCCGGATATGGTCGACGAAGTCGATCGTAAGGTGCGCATTGCAGCTGACAAAGGCGAACCCTTTGAAGTCGAGTATCGGATTATCACCCGCAAGGGCGGCTGTTCCATCGTCTACGGGAAATCCACAATTGACCGGCAAGATACATTTATTTATGCTTGGGGCATGGTAATTACAATAATAAATAAAGTGTCCAAATCAACAAGTCGGAGGGAATATGAGTAAACGTGTCGCGGTCATTGGTGCCGGACCTTGTGGACTGGCGCAACTCAGGGCATTTCAGTCGGCAAAGGATAAAGGCGCTGAAATTCCCGATATCGTCTGTTTCGAAAAACAATCTGACTGGGGTGGACTGTGGAATTATACCTGGCGCACCGGCCTCGACGAATACGGTGAACCGGTGCATGGCAGTATGTACCGCTACCTGTGGTCAAACGGACCGAAAGAGGGACTGGAGTTTGCCGATTATTCTTTCGAAGAGCATTTCGGCCGCCCTATCGCATCTTATCCACCGCGTGCAGTTTTATTTGATTACATCATAGGGCGGATAAAAGATGCCGGCATACGACAATGGATTCGTTTCAACTCACCGGTGCGACACGTCACTTATGACGAACACCAAGGCAGGTTCCACGTCACCGTCAAGGATCATGAAAAAGACGTTGAATATAACGAAGAATTCGACCATGTGATTGTTGCCAGCGGGCATTTCTCGACGCCTAACGTACCGGACTTTCCCGGATTCGACACTTTTCAGGGTCGCGTCCTGCATGCTCACGATTTTCGCGATGCGATGGAATTTTACGCCAGGGATATCCTCATCATCGGTACCTCGTATTCCGCCGAAGACATTGGTTCGCAGTGCTGGAAATACGGCTGCAAATCGGTCACGGTGTCACATCGTACCGCACCGATGGGATACAAATGGCCCGATAACTGGAAAGAAGTCCCCCTGCTGGAAAAGGTTGAAGGCAATACCGCCACCTTTATTGACGGTTCGACCCGGGATGTCGATGCCATCATCCTCTGCACCGGTTATCTGCATCACTTCCCGTTCCTGGCCGAAAGCCTGAAACTAAAAACCAACAACCGTCTGTACCCGGTCAATCTTTACAATGGCGTTATCTGGGAGTACAACCCCAGGCTGATGTACCTCGGTATGCAGGATCAATGGTACACCTTCAACATGTTCGATGCCCAGGCCTGGTACGCGCGCGATGTGATCATGAGCAGAATAGACATCCCCTCGCAGGCCGATATGCATGCGGATATCGACAAGTGGCGAGAACAGGAAGATAACCTCCCGGATGACTACGGGTGTATTGATTTTCAGGGCAGGTACACCATGGAGTTAATGCAAATGACCGATTATCCGGAATTCGATTGTGCCGGTGCCAATCAGGCATTTTTCGAGTGGAAAAAGCACAAGAAGGAAAACATCATGACCTTCCGCAACCACGGTTACAAATCGGCGTTAACCGGCACCATGGCGCCCGGGCACCACACCCCGTGGCGGGATGCGCTCGATGATTCGCTGCAAGCCTATCTTAAAACCGAAACCTGAAGCTGCTCATCTCCAAAGTAGCAGGTACTTTTTAAGGCGTTTCCAAAAGGGCTCGCTTTATTTTTTCTGTTTCTACATCCCGGGAAACCAAAATACCGATTTGACCGGCAATACTTTCACCAAAACGCCTGGCGATGAGTGGTAAGCTCTCACCACCGGTCGGTTTCCGCTACCTGAATTGATGTAATATTGTGCTCCCGGATCACTAACAATGGAAGCGCACCAGTCCACCGTGCGCAACGACCCACCTATGCTAGCCCGAACATTTCATGAACTGCCGCGATGATTGCGCAGGACCTTGTTTTCTCAGGGGATTTTCCGAAGAAGTGTCGGACCAATGGATCCGGCCGACTGAGGAAAATCTCCTGAGGAAACAAGGGTCAAGCAAGGGCGCGAGCAGGTTTATGAAATGTTCGGGCTAGATACAAAGCTGCGTCAAATAATCAGTCGGAGGCAATGACTTCAAGCCATATAACCGTTACGGTGCGCCCATCAACGGAATGTCCTGGATTGCATTGAGTGGGGAACTGTTAAACGGTGAATTTGAATGTTTTCTGCTACAAATGGAAGCCGGCTCGCAATCGAAACCACATGAACATACAGGAATCGAAGAATTCCTGGTTATGGAGGGAGAGTTAATCGATTGTGATGGAACCGTCTACCGGGCCGGTGATTTTGTACGTCTGCTGCCGGGTTCCAAGCACAGTTCTCGGACACCGCATGGCTGCACCCTGCTGGTAATGTTACGCGGTAATAACCGTGCCCTTAGCGACAAAAAACTTGATTTCTAACCCGTGTAAAGCAGGTCTTACAAATTTCTGTAAAATCAGGATCCCCGTTTGCGTGTGGGTTGGCGGTTAATCCGGGATATCGATGCCGTTTAGTCTACAGGCCTGCTGCAGTGTATTGTGCAATAAACATGCGATTGTCATCGGACCGACTCCGCCCGGAACCGGAGTGATCGCACCGGCAACTTCGACGGCACTGTCAAATTCCACATCGCCCACTAACCGCGTCGATCCATCTTCGTTCTCGATGCGGTTGATACCGACATCGATCACAGTGGCACCCGGTTTAATCCAGTCTCCTTTGATCAATTCGGGACGCCCGACCGCGGCCACCACGATATCGGCCTGGCGACATTCACCGGCCAGGTCCCGGGTACTCGAATGCGGAATGGTGTCGGTGCAACTTTCCTTCAGGAACAGGGGAGCCATCGGTTTGCCGACAATATTGGATCGACCGACTACAATGGCCTTTTTACCCGTGAGATCTCCCAGGTAATCTTTTAGCATCATCATCGACCCCAGTGGCGTACAGGGAACAATACCATGGGCACCAATTGATAATCGCCCTACGTTTGATAAATTAAATCCGTCAACGTCCTTGTCCACCGAAATTGAATTGATGACTGACTCGGCATCGATATGCACGGGTAATGGCAACTGAACCAGGATACCGTGAACATTAATATCACTATTCAACTCATCGATCAGCTTCAAGAGGCTTTCCTGGCTGATACTGGCATCGAACTGATGCTCGTAGGAATTCATCCCGGCTTCCTCGGTTTGTTTGCCCTTGCTACGCACGTAAATCTGGCTAGCTGGATCTTCACCCACCAACACTACCGCCAATCCCGGCGTGACCGAGTGGTTTTGTCTTAACCATTCAACCTTACGGGCAATTTCACCTCGCAGGTTCGCCGAAAGTGCTTTTCCGTCGATGATCTTGCTCACTAGTTCGCTGCTCCTATAAAAATCTGTGTGGAATTAATTGTCGTGTTCCCTTAACTCCGCAAAAATAAATTATTAACCCGTTTCATGAAAAAGGCCCCGTTTGCACCAGCAAACGAGGCCCCATCTTACTACCCAGGTTGGGTTTATTGCTTGTGCTTATCTTCAGCTTCACCTTCAGCCTTGAATACGTAATACAAAGGTACTATGCAAAGTATGACAGACAACCAGAAAATCAGGTCGGTCATTCCGCTTCCCGCGAACGAGTAGATTACGCCAGCACCATCCCAACTTTCAATTGGACTTGAGTTTAACATTTTTTATTTCTCCTCTATGATTAGCTCTTGATTGATTCAGGATAAGCCGTGTTTTCAACTTCAACATCCATACCTATTTCCTGGACACCGTCATCGGCTCGCAATATGCCCATGGCTTTAAACATCCACGCGAGTGCAAAACCCGGGATAAAGCCCAGCACCACCATGACGATCATTCCCTTGAACTGGCCCATGAAGGTAATGGTCGGGATGTCGGCAGAAAACTGCGGATAACCACTGAGAAAGATGCCGGCAAAAACAACACCGAGGACACCGCAGACACCGTGAACCGATACTGCGCCAACTGCGTCATCGATACCCATTTTCTCAATAAACTTAGCTGCGATTGGACCGATAACACCACCTGCAAACGCAAGCACGAATGTCAGGCCGGGATAGTACATATCCATTCCCGCGGCAACCGAAATAATTCCACACAAGGCGCCAGACATCATCCAGAAGGGATCGCGTGTCTTGGTATAGGCGCCGATCATTCCACCTGCTATACCCATCAAGGTGTTAAAACAGATTGCAGACAAGGTTGTTGGCATGCCATAGATATTAGTCCATTGACCGATACCAGCCGGACCGCCGCCGCCGTAGAACAGACAACCGCCGAGGAAACCGAAGAAGCCGACGACAATCAGCATCAGCCCGACCATGGTCATCGGCAAACTGTGTCCGCGAATCACGTTGGCCGAACCATCGGCGTTGAACTTGCCGACACGGGGTCCGAGGTGAATCAACACACCCAGCGCAAAGAAACCTGAAATGATGTGTACCACGCCGGAAGCACCAAAATCATGGTAGCCCCATTCGGTAACCATCCAGCCGGCATAGTGCCAGCCCCAGGATGCGGCCAGGATCCAGACCACCGAACCCAGAACCACTGCGAGGATAATAAACGCGGTCATGCGGATACGCTCAATCACCGCGCCCGACATTATCGATGCGGTAGTACAGGCGAACAGCGTGAACGCGCCCCAGAAAACGCCGGTAGCATTGTCCGCAAGGTTCGGTCCCATGCTTTCGCCCCACGGAACAGCAGCTGCGCCAGCTTCCCAATCGGGTACGAAGCCGTTGGTCATCGCCAGATAAATCCACCATCCGAACATCCAGAAGGTTGGAATCATATAGGCAAAGGCAAGGATGTTTTTGGTTCCGGCAGCAAGCGTATGCTTGACTCGAGACGCTCCCATCTCGTACATCATGAAGCCTGCATGAATCAGGATCATGATAGCCGTACACCAGTAGTAATAAATTTCCAAATTTATCGTATTGGCCCAGATTAACGCGGCCTCAAGTTCTGCAGGTGTCATTATAGATCTCCCCCTTATAAGCAAAGAAAAAATTTTTAACTTATCTGTTGCTCCAACAGTTTTGCCAACTACTTCCTGTGGTTGTCACTCAACTCCTTAAACTAAATCCCCATGTTACCGGGGAAGCGATCAATCCCTGGACGCAATCTTATTATCCGCATTCGTCCTGCTGCGGGCGAAATACGAACCAATCATAACCATTTTCAGATTTGTTGGATAGGCTCTTGTTTTAATTAGTGTTATTGGTTCAAAAATGGTCCTGTCAAATTCGAAAACAGCGTTTAAAATCTTGCCGAACAGTAGTCGGTTTCCAGCATTATTTCTACTATTTTTAAGCTTCTGCGCCATGACTAGAAAAATTTTTCGTAAGCTTTACGCAGATCGACCATCGGGTGACCACTCGCCATCTGGAATTTTACCAGTAGCTCGCGCGCGATCATGTCACGGTCCTGCTGGTTATCCGGTAAAACAATGTTTTCGGGAATCGTGACCCATCCGTTGATGTTGCGATCGAATACCGCCGGATTTCCTTCCTCATAACCCATGTGAACATCTTCGAGCCAGTTC
>CAZAVY010000090.1:0-11092 GCA_964488685.1 uncultured Gammaproteobacteria bacterium | reverse complement strand
CTAGTTTATCGGGGATAAGCCTATAAAAACACTATATAAAACTATATTGCAGCATAGCTTCGAAACTTATCCTTTAAAAATGGACGATAGCCCGATTGTTTGAACCGACGCAGCGGTAAAAAAAGATTTTCCGATACCTCAGCCCAGTCCTTCCATTCCCAGTCGGCACCCTGGCTGCCTTTCCCCACCGCCAGTAATTCGGCATCTGCGCATTCTGCTTCAAAATATAGCGATAAAGAATGATTTTGCGCCGAAAAAATATTGTTGCTTACGCCAACAAAAAGAAGTTCCCGCAATTGCAGGCCGGTTTCTTCGCCGACCTCTCGCCGTGCCGCCTGTTGTGGCGATTCACCGACCTCGACCCATCCCCCGGGTAACTGCCATTCGCATCCGTTAACCGCAGATACTCGCCTGCCGAAAAGTACCCGTCGTCGATGGGTTACGATGACCCCTACACCACAGGCAACAACCTGTTTATCTGTGCTGATACAACCTCCTGTCTATGAATCACCCGGTGTAGGAACCTTATGGTATATTGCGGGTCTATTCCGGATCAACCCTATAGGCTCAATAACAATGCGCGACACCTGGCCGCTTTTAAGAACAACCGATTTTCCGAGTGTAACTCGCAATGCACTCGAAATATTGCAGGTTAATCTCGGTTATCTTTGCAACCAGTCCTGTCTACATTGTCACGTGGCCGCGGGACCGACCCGAAAGGAGTTAATGGAACGGGATAATATTCAGCATATCCTCGAGATACTGAAGCAACCCTCGGTACATACGCTGGATGTTACCGGGGGTGCGCCTGAAATGAATCCCATGTTCAAGGAGCTGGTGGTTGCAGCACGAGAACTTGCAGTTACCGTTATCGATCGCTGCAATCTGACTATTTTACTGGAACCCGGGTTCGAGGATCTGGCAGCGTTTCTCGCCGACAACGAAGTTCAGATTGTCGCCTCGCTTCCCTGCTATATTGAAGACAATGTTGATGGCCAACGCGGCAAGGGTGTTTATCAAAAAAGCATGCAAGCCCTGAAACGCCTGAACCAACTGGGATATGGAAAAGATGGCGGCAACCTGACTCTGACCCTGGTATATAATCCTACCGGCCCGTACCTGCCACCACCTCAGGATACCCTGCAACAGGACTACAAGACCCATCTTGCCGATAAATTCGATATCGAGTTCAACCAGCTTTTCACCATCACCAATATGCCCATCGCTCGATTTGGCAGCACCCTGATTTCAAAGGGGGAATTCGAAAACTACATGAACCTGCTGAAGGACGCCTTCAGCGCAGCGAATATGCAGGGATTGATGTGCATCAACCAGCTCAGCATTGACTGGCAGGGATTTATATATGACTGTGATTTCAATCAGATGCTGAACATGAACATTCGTGACCCTCAAAATCGACAGAAACTACACATCAGCGACGTCTTGAATACCTGTCTGGAAGATATCCCGATCAGTATCGCTGATCACTGTTACGGCTGTACGGCGGGCCAGGGTAGCAGTTGTGGCGGAGCCCTTGCCTGACGAACCCCGGATCAGCATCATTATTCCGGTTCTGAACGAAGCAGATTGCCTCGACCAGAACCTCGCAAAACTATTCGCCCTGGATTGGGTGACCGATCACTGTGAAGTTATTATCAGCGATGGCGGCAGCGAAGATGGCAGCCTGGATATTGCAAGGCGCTACGCCTGTCGAATCGTGCATAGCGGCAGGGGTCGGGCTGAACAAATGAATACCGCCAGCCATCAGGCCGAAGGAACTTTCCTGTTGTTTCTACATGCCGACAGCACATTGCCGGAAGACTTCGGCCTCCGTATGGATGCCGATGCTCAATGGGGATTTTTTCGGTTACGCTTAAGCGGAAACTCAATCGTCTATCGGGTAATCGAATCCTCGATTAATCTGCGGACTCGATTTAGCCGTGTCGCCGGTGGAGACCAGGGGTTATACTTCGACAGGCACTTTTTCGCATCGATCAACGGTTACCCGAAAATCCCCCTGATGGAAGATATCGCAATATGTAAATTGGCACGGCGACAAGCTAAACCGATGATCATAGCGAGCAGAATTACCAGCTCTTGTCGCCGTTGGCGTAAAAAAGGCATAATTATAACCATCTGCCTGATGTGGTCGTTACGCCTTGCCTACTGGCTCGGAGCCGACCCGGGCCGCCTGTACAAGATTTACTATCCTCAACGGGGATAGCGCATAAATGGTTGCGGTAGGTTTGTTCGCCAAACCACCCTTTCCGGGCCGGGTAAAAACTCGATTGATACCAGATATCGGTGCCGATAAAGCCGCCAGGGTCTATCGATATTGCCTCGAGTATACGCTGGATGTCACCCGGCGATCAGGACTTGGGTACCGGTTATACTTAAGCGATGCATGTGACGATATACTGTTCCAGCATGAAGACTACTGCCTGCAAACAGGTGACAACCTGGGTACCCGCATGTTCAACGCGCTTCGGGAATTGCTTGATGGCAATAACGACGGTGCCATCGTAATAGGATCGGATTGTCTGGATCTTGTAACAACGCATTTACAGCAGGCGGCGCAGGCACTGGCGGATAACGACCTGGTATTTCTACCCGCAATCGATGGCGGATACGCCCTGATTGGCTGTAGAATCATCAACCCGGAATTGTTCAATGATGTCAGCTGGAGTTCATCGCAAGTGCTCAAACAAACTACCACCAATGCCGAGAATCTGGGATATCGAGTAACGCTGCTTGAAACCGTACGGGATATTGATACGCTGCAGGACCTGGGACATTACCCTGAACTGCTAAAACTCCTGGAATGAGAGACAACATCACCGGAGTACTGGCTCTGATCGCTTCAAGTTGATGCTTTACTCGTTGTTAAAACCAATACTGTTTTCGCTCGACCCCGAAATGGCGCACGATATCAGTCTGAAAATGCTGCAGCAATTCAATCGCATTATTCCCGACAATCGAAATAATACGCCAACCCGGGTTATGGGGCTCGATTTTCCAAACCCGGTCGGCCTTGCAGCAGGAATGGACAAAAATGGTGAATATCTAAACGGCCTGTCCCGGCTCGGTTTTGGTTTCATCGAAGTGGGTAGCGTTACCCCGAAAGCGCAACCTGGCAACCCACAACCCCGCATTTTCCGCTTATCAGAATATCAAAGTCTGATCAACCGTATGGGCTTTAACAACAAGGGCGTCGATTACCTACTGCATCAGATCGGTGACAACAAACGTGATTTCGTACTGGGGATAAATATCGGCAAGAATTTGAACACACCGGTGGATCAGGCTTTGTCGGATTACCGCATGGTTTTTGAAAAGGTCTACACGGTGGCGGATTACATCGCGATAAACATATCTTCGCCGAATACACCGGGTTTGCGTGAATTACAAAACCAGGCTGCATTGAAGGAATTGCTGTCAGGAGTCGACCAGTTACGTACTAAACTCGAAGACCGGTACCAGGTCTATCGACCACTGGCGCTCAAGCTCTCTCCTGACCTGGATCCCAAGGCAATACCGGCGATTGCCGATCTACTGCGCGAGTATCGTGTGGACGGGTTGATCGCGACCAACACCACAATTGACCGGGATCGGGTCCGGGAACACAAACAGGCCGCACAAGGTGGCGGATTAAGCGGTACCGCATTACGTGATAAATCTAGGCAGATGCTAGACGATTTTTACCGGCAACTTAAACAAGACATACCGATTATTTCAGTCGGCGGTATCGACTCGGTCGAAGAAGCCAGGCTTCGACTGGATCTTGGTGCTAAACTTATCCAGATATATACGGGTTTAATCTATCGCGGTCCGGGACTGGTTAATTCAATTACAAAATCACTACAGGCATAATCTCGAAAGTGGGAATTTGTTAAACCATGGATTCAATGGTGTCGCTAAAAGATGCTCGCGAGTATTTGCTGAAACTCCCACAGCAACTCGATGAGTATCTTGATGATGAATACCGCGCAGGCTTCAATACCCTGCTCGGTAAATTCGAAGAGCTTTTCAATATCGTCGCCAGCATCAACCTGCGCACTAGCGAAGATAAAATGATCGAGGCCGACGAAGCAACCGAAATCGGCGACTACGGTTTTGTTTTGTTGCTCAAGTTAATTGATTTGATGGAGCGGCTCGACATGCCGCACAGGCGTAAGGAAATCGAACAGATCTCGCTGGTGTTCGCGCGCTGGACCATCAGCTACAACGGCACCATCAATTATCTCGAACCGGTAGTTAACGCGATCGCCCAGCTCGCCAACCTGATGCAGGAAAAGGAAGCCTTGCTGGCACTGTCCGACCTGATCGCGGATATTGTCGATCACTGTTCACTGGAACTTAAAAAAGATCAACTGGGCAGCGAAGAAATGAGGCCCTGGCGGCTGTTACATATCAATCGCGGCATAGTCGCGACCCGCAGTCATGATCTCGACGTTATGAAGCAGGCTTTCGACGAATTTCTGATCTACTTACCGCAGGAAGCAACCGGGTTTTTCGCCGAAGGCATGAAAGAAATGGATGCCCTGGATTACCCCCCCCACGTGCGCAAGGTGATCGAATCATATTTTCATCAAAACCCGTCGATACGCCTGCACTAACCTGCATATTGCATGAGGGGATTGAAACCGGATCAAATATTAGGAGGGTGTGGACATGGGGAACTCTTTGCGGGACGCTGCGCGACAGGGATGTCGCGCGCGAGCCTACATGGATGTATTCACGGCGATCCCGCAAAGAGTTCCCCATGTCCGCACCCCGTTTTGACCTTGGATTTCCAGACTCATTTCGGACCTGATACACAGGTTGCTATGGATTTCAGTCCCTTCATGCTATTAGCAGGCTATTCACACTCCAGGCTTACCAGGTAGCCGCCATACTTGCGTATGTTGATGACGCCATTGTCGAAAAGAAGATACTGCCCTTTAATGGCATCAAGCCTACCTTCGACCACGGCCTGTTTATCAAGATTGAAGCTGTTGATTTTTACCGGGTAGCTGAGGGCTGGGTAATCGAGCTTCAAAACCCCGTCCACGCTTGCGATCTCTTCAGCATCGGCGACTAGTTCGGCATCGAGTTGTGCTTTTACCTGCGGCCAGATCGACTCATATAGCTGATACAAATCGACCTCATCGACTTCATTCTTGAGCATGTTTCGCCAATTGGTCCGATCATTGACATATTGTTTGAAGGCATGTTCGATCAATCCGGCGTGGTAGCGTTTCGAAACTCGCAATATCGGTATCGCCTGGACCGCACCCTGGTCGATCCAGCGGGTCGGCACCTGGCTTTCGCGGGTTATGCCGATTTTTACCCCGGAGGTATTCGAGAGATAAATAATATGGGGTCGCATGCAGTGGGCGAGTCCCCATTCCGGTTCGCGGCAGGTACCGAGGTGGAAATGGCACTTCTCAGGGGAAACAATACACAGATCGCACTGTGCCAGGCTGCTGAAACAAGGATAACAGTACCCCTGGCTGAAGCTCTTTCGGGTAATGCGGCCACAGTGAATGCACTCTATTTGCTGCAGGTACTCGATTTTAACCCGCCTGCCGACCCATTGGTTGAGTGCTAGCCGTTGGCCACCCAGTTGCAGGTGGTAGCTCACCGGGCTGGTCGCCTCGGTATACATCTTATGCAGGTTGCCCTGGAATTTCACGCGTCAGTTCTGCAGACGGAAGACTGATTCACTGAGTGCCGTCAATCCGGCATTACGCCAGCGGGGACGTTCATCGATAATGTCATTGGACTCCAGCAAATCGATCGAAAACGAATCCGCATAATGCTGACGGACTTCATCTGTGGGCACAGCAAAAGGAGGACCTGCCATTTCCGTCTGATCATAGACAAAGGTAATCAAAAGCATACTGACAGTGGCGGGAACGATCGATAACATGTGCTCATAATAACGGGGTCGATCCGACTGTTCCAATGCTATTAACGCGGCGCGGTCATAGACAAAATTGCAGTCACCCAGGTCGGAATAACGCAGATCGAAAAAATCACCCAGCAGCAAACTGATGTTGCCTGATTTATAAATTACAAATCGATCCGAATCATGCTTTTCACAGGCAAGCATTTGTTCCTCGAAAAACGCTTCCACGGCGAGCTGTGAAAATTCGATGCCGATGACCTGGTATCCTTGCTGCGCCAGCCAGGCGATATCCTGCGCCTTGCCGCAAAGTGGAACAAAAACAGATGCGCCGGTCGGCAATTCAAACTGAGGCAGGTATCTTTTCAGGTGTTGATTGACCGAGGGCTCGTGGAACCCGATACGGTTTTCTTGCCAGCGATCCAGCCAGTGCTGCTTACTGACCATTCAAGAGAACTAAATTCATTTAGCGAGGCTTTCTAGAGCCGGACTTTGACACAGTTTCGGCCATTTTTCTTGGCCACGAACAACGCCATGTCAGCGCGCTTTACCATCGAACCGTAATCGCCGGTATCGTCGGTAATTGCAGCAACACCCACACTCAAGGTGGCGCTCTTTTCGCCGTAGGCGGTTTTATACCGCGCACTGGCAACAAACTGACGGATCATCTCGGCGAATTTCTCGGCCGCGTTCATGTCGATTCTGGGCATCAATACACTCAGACCATTTTGGCCGTAACGCCCCAGAATGTCTTTTTTCTTGTCGACCTTGGAAAAAATATACTTGACGATTGCCGCGAAAACCTTATAGGCAACCTGGTCGCCATCCTGCTCGCGCAACTTGGACAACCCATCGACTTCCACTATAAGCACCGACAGCGACTCGCCTTCAACTGCCGCGGTGCGGTAACGATCGACCGCTATCTTATCCGCATTTTCCCGACTCATCAGGGTTATGGTTTTCTTCGCCGTCGCCTCTTCCTGCCTGAGGTTGTTGATCACATCTTTGGGCACCAGGGTCTGATCGGGTTCCGGGTAGCTATGATCGGTCACTTCCATATCCCTGTTTTCCGAAGACGACATTGTTATAACTGATGTATTGGTGGCATCGGCAGATTTTTTCGGTCTGATCACGGGATCAGGCACGGATTGATCGACCACCATTGCGGCACTGCGCGTGGAACGCTTGAAAATCAACATCGCTTGTGCGGCAATACTGACGCTGGCGATCATATCGAGGTCATCAAATGGTTCCAGTTCACGTCTCAGACTTATCACACCCAGTAAGCGGGAATCATTGAAGATCGGCACGTCGAGGCGATATGAAGTAAAACGTTGTTTTTCCATGCCCAGCAAACCTTTCACGGTTTCGTGCTCGGCGCTGATCGTGGCCTGGCGCGTCTGGGTCAACTTGCCAAGCAAGTCTTCGGACCACAGGGTCCGGTCGTCATTCTCAAACAATTCGCCTTCTATTTTGTCGGCAATTGGTTTGGGGCCCTGCCCATCGAGCGATGTGAGGATATAAGAATCAAACTCAATTACCGGCTCCAGGTGTTTTTTCAATAATGCGATCAATTCCCTGAAATCAAGAATTCCGCTCAAGGCCATGTCCAGGTCGATCAGGGTAAACGCCCAAAGTTCCTGGCGGTTAGTCATGCTGCTGGTAATTTCAGTTTGCAGAAATAACGTTCGTCGACCGCGCTCGGCCAGGTAACCAATACCGGCACCTAGAAAAACCGCGGCCCCCAACAACACGGACACCAGGGAAATCCAGAACCCCGAAATATCGGTTGCATACATCGCACCGACAAAGATGATCGCGGCAACCGTGTTAATCGCCAAACTGGTAACCATGGGGGCCGGTTTCAAACTCCCCAGCCAGATCACCAGCAACACAAACTCCAGCGCATGATAAGCGCTGTATTTTTGCAGATATACCGCGCCGATCACGGTTGCCATCGCCAACACACCATTCCCCAAGAGGCGCATTTTTTGATGGCTTAGATCGGCCATGAAACGGCTGATGAAAAAATTAACCAGTGCCAGGACAGCGACGAACAGGTAGCCATACAACGGTATCGGAACCTCGTGACCGAAGGCACGGGATTCAAGATAGGCAAATACCAGGCATAGTACAAACAGCGTGAAAAAAGCGAACACACCAGAGCTTCGACCACGCTGGTTCTGAACCTCCAGATACCTGCTTTCGGTCTCTACGTTATGGAACTGGATTCGAAACGATTTCTTATACCTGTTGATCAGGTCTTGCGACACGCTTGTTACCTTTAAATTATGGCTAATAAAAACATCCGGACTTATAACTGAGTCCTTTCGTTACTCGATTCAATGGTAATCGCCTTGTTGTTACGAGCTATGTATAGACCATTTTTCGATCCCCGGGTCGCAACACTTTCCAGCGTCCTGTAAAACGGGCTACCTTGAATTCCCTGGGATCCGCCAAAAAACCAACATCGTCTAATTGAGTATAACGGATTTTCATTATTTTCAAAGGCTTATGTGATTTTGTTCATATTGTTATTAAGTTCAAATACAGCCTGTGTAGTTTGTAAAAAAAGACTAAGTTAACTAAGGGGTCAAATCTTGACTTAACACATTATAATCCCGATCGATTGACCGATCCTCTGCCATCAACCGGTTTAGCCTGCCAATGGTTTGTGACACCGTAGAATAGTGGCCAACATTGAAGTCCTCAGCAATTTCGCGCAGTCGGCGCTACCCAGATCCTGACATGATTTCATGGCTATCTGTAAGTAATTTTCCATTATTGGCCCCCGGTCAGAGTGGCTTGCAGCGTTTAGTTGCCGCTTTCGTAGCCATACACGCTGAAATGCACCGTTATTGCGCCGGTGAGTTGTGCGGTTCCTGGGATATGCTGGCAGAGGCGTCGATGGTGTAATACCGCCAGCCTTGCAAGGTGACGCTGCCCGATACCGGTTGTCCCGATGACTGACTCGACCCACCTCCGCCGATGGTGAGGGTGGCCTCAACCGCAAAGTATTAATTGTTAAGTCAAGATTTGACCCCATTATCATTTATCTTTGAATCGGGCAACTTGACAATATCCTACCCGTTACCATTGTTTGTTGAGAGCGCTTCCCAGCGTGAATTCATCCCGGCCGAAATGCGGACTGATACGGGTAGTTGCTTCAGCAGCCGTTCAAATTCACGCTTGCGAAAAGGCGAATGCCGGATATCCACCTCGGGTAAGCGCGAGAAGCGTCGGCGCTTGCGGGTTGAAATATACAGTGCATCGAGCAGGGCCTTCTCTGCGGTAGCAATGAGATACGGTAGATGGGTGTCGCTCCATTTTATGCCCTGCTTCATCAGTTCCGGTTTGATTTGCAGGAATTCATAATGGCCAACCGGGGAGTTCAGTGTACGTGCGTGGCCGGTGGTGACGATCTGCACGGTTTTCGGGATCTGGGACACCACGCCATGCACATGGAGGGCGCTCAGGAACGAGACATATCCTTGTTCATTGCCGAGCAGATAGGGCACGCACGCCAGCGGATGAAAGTGAGGGTGGCTGGTGTTTGCCCACAGACCCTTGGTTATCCGGGTCAGTAACTTTTTATCGGCGAGGCGTAGCAGGCGTTTTGAAGCGGCAGGCATGGAAATATTGCTGTAGCCGGCAAAATCGCGCGTCGTGAAAATGATAAATTCTGACTTGTTGAAGAGATCAAGCATGCGTGCCAAGTGTGTCCAGAACCAGTGCCTGTAAAGTCTCCCACGCGGATTCGGTCCCGTATTCCGCGCGGCTGTCAACATTCAGAAATTCTACTACCTGGCCCCGGTAGTCTTCCCAGGTCAGTCCCACCAGGCGATCGATTGCCCGGGCCAGTTGTTGTCCGGAGATCATTGGCTCCATCTTCGTAGGCAAGGTGTACCCCCCGGTAAACAGGATGGCGAGATCAAATAAATCGCGCGCCTGTGTCACGGTGCGCCCAGCAAGCGCCATGATCTTCTGAACGACGGCCACCTCGCCGGCGTAGTGGCGGCAGCGATAGGACAATTTCCGGTAACGGCGTGCGATTTCGGGATCTATGAGTTCTAGTGGTGCGCCGTCCACCATGCCTTGCGTTCTCCGGGAAAACTCTACCCTGGTTGGCAGACGATTACCGGCGGGGGTGATCAGGGCAAACCGGAAACGCTGCGTCGTGGTGGTCTGTTTTGCCTTGTCCGGGTTGTTGATCTCGATATCTTCGATACCGAATAGACGCAGGCTGCGCTTGAATGCGCCATCTCGCAGAATCTTGTATCCATTTTTTTTCAATGTCGCGACACTGCCCGCGAGCACATCGATATCCATATCTTCGGAATAGCGCGGGCTGTTAAAAAAGAAGCGTAGATTCACCCCGCCCTTGAGTATAAAGATACCCGGATCTGATAGTTGCAACAGCCTTTCGAGGAAACAGAAATGGAAGACCTCGCGTATCTGGGTGTCGGAAAACATGTTTAATTATGTATTTGAATTGCCGTAAATGTCAATACAACTACATAATTAAACACTGGGCCGAGCTTGAGGTATCCCCACAAAATTCATTAGCATAGTACCCCTCTCTGTCAGGATAGTTGTCGCATCAAATATTTGTTTAAATCAAGTGTTTCAAAGGCGGTTTCAAAGGGACACACACTCCATCATTGACAGATATTCATCCCAGGGGTAGGATTTCCACTATCTCAGGCAAAAGGAATTGACTGATGACCAGGCCCCGGAAGGTGCTGATCTCGCTCGCCGATACCCCTTACTACCACGTCACCTCGCGCTGTGTCCGCCGCGCTTTTCTTTGCGGGGTGGACCATTTTTCAGGCCGAAACTACGAACACCGACGCCAGTGGGTCGTCGACCGGATTCGCCTGCTCTCGTCCCTGTTTGCCATCGATGTCTGCGCCTATGCCGTAATGAGCAACCACTATCACCTGGTCCTCAAGCTATGCCCCGGTCAGCTCGATGAACTGACCGATGAGCAAATCATGGAGCGCTGGTGCGCCCTGTTCAAAGGCCCGCTGCTGGTCCAACGCCATCGCAGCAAAGACATCGCTCTCGGCTGCCGAAAGGTTGGCCGTCAGCGACATCGTCAGAGTCTGGCGCAGCAAGCTCTCGAGCATCAGCTGGTTTATGCGCTGCCTGAATCAAACCATTGCCCGACAGGCCAATCTGGAGGACAAATGCACCGGCAAATTC
>CAZAVY010000089.1:0-11446 GCA_964488685.1 uncultured Gammaproteobacteria bacterium | reverse complement strand
AACCGATTCGGCAGCGACCAGGTCGCCTGAGCCCACGAGACCCGCGGCCTCTAGCATCCTGGCATCGATTTCTTGTTTGCCGCTTTTATACCATATTTCCCATATCTCGGATTCAGCTGCCTCCTGAGCCACTGCGTCTTCGCTGTTTTTCAGCATTTCAAACAACCTGTCGAGTCGTTTATCCGTCTGGTCGCCGGAACTCACCATCGGAAAACAAAAGACCAGGATTGCGCTTGTAGCTAAAACTAGTTTCAAAGCCTTCATGAGGTCTGCTCCCGGAATCCGTTGTTGAACTCACGACAATGCTACCAGTGTTTTGCCACCGATTCTAATGGTGCCGGCTCAATGCCAACATTGTGCGGATGCTGTGTTAGAGTGAAACCATGTTTGAACTACTGAAACAGGCCTGTCAAAGCGCCACCAGGAAAGGCTGTCAGTTCGCGGACGCACGTTATCTGGATATTCGCAAACAACGTGTCAATTCGCGTGACCAGGCGCTGTCGAGTTGCCATGACAGCGACGACCGCGGCTTCGGGATCCGGGTTCTATATCAAGGCGCCTGGGGCTTCGCCTCTTCGCCGAGTTATAACGCCACTGAGATCGAAAAAGTAGTGTCCCTGGCGATACGTATCGCCCGGGCATCGGCTATGGCATTGCGTGAAGGTGGCGTCAACTGGGCACTCGAGCCTAGCCTCAAACTGAGTTTCAACTCAATTTGCCAGCGCGATCCATTCGAAGTTTCACTAGAAGAAAAAGCCGATCTATTGATTTCTTCAAACGAAATCATGCTCAGGAACAAATCGGTGAAACGCGCCCAGGGTTACCTGCTGTTCAAAAGGGTGCGGCGCTGGTATTCCAGTACCGAAGGCTCCGAACTGTACAGCGATGTGACTTCGTCTGAATCGGTGATCCGGGCGATTGCGGTTGGCGACGGCGACTTCCAGGAACGCAACTGGAAAGCGCCCTCGAGCAACTGCGGTTTCGAGGCTTATCAAAAATCAGAATTCGTCACCCAGGCGGAGCGGGTCGCCAGCCAGGCCGAACAGAAGCTCTCGGCAAAGCTTTCTCCCGAAGGTGATTTCGATATCGTTACCGACTCGGAAAACCTGTCGCTAACGATTCATGAATCGGTAGGTCACGCGACTGAACTTGATCGGGTCATGGGCTACGAAGTGTCGATGGCCGGTTCATCGTTTGTGACTCGCGAAAAAAAGGGGAATTTTAAATATGCTAGCGATACGGTCACCCTGATGGCCGACAATACGCTCGAAAACGGCCTCGCCACCCAGGGGTTTGATGATGACGGTGTCCCCGGTCAGCGCTGGGAAATTGTCAGTGACGGGGTTTTTCAGGCCTATAGTACGGGTCGCGAATTCTCGCACTACGTGGATGAGGAACGCAGCCGAGGTTCCTGCCGCGCCGATCACTGGTCGAGTATTCCAATCGTGCGCATCCCAAACCTGCTTTTAATGCCGGGCAAACAGGCATTGAGCCCCGACGAGTTGATCGCTGACGTCAAGCACGGTTTGTACTTCGAGGGTATGGATAGTTTTTCTATCGACCAGTGGCGATTGAATTTTCAATTTGGTGGCAACGCGGTCTGGGAAATCAAAAACGGCAAAAAGGCAGGCATGCTAAAGGCCGCTTTGTACCAGAGCAGCACCCCGATTTTCTGGAACGCCTGCGATGCCATCTGTGATGAAAACCACTGGCAGGCGCACGGAGTCATGAACTGCGGCAAGGGTGACCCGATGCAGATAGCGCAAATGACGCACGGCGCGGCGCCAACCCTTTTTAGAAATATCAGGGTCTGTCGGGGGCGCGATTTTTGAATCGGCAACAATCACATGATTTGATTTCAGAAATCCTGGAATTTCCCGGTACCGGGGAACTCCAGGTTTCGATTCGCGGTGAACACCGGCTGGGTACTCGCTTTAACGATTGCGCAGTATCACAAAACGCAATGAAATCGCAATACACACTATCCCTGAGCGCACGTCTCGAACAGAAAAAAACGACGCTCAGTATCAACCAGCTCGATGATAAAGACCTGATCAAGCGCAGCATAGACCAGGTGTTTTCGACCTGTGAACACATGCCCGATGACGAAGAAGTGATGCCGGCGATAGGAACGGTGCTCGAAGGCAAAGAGTATGCTTTTAGCGCTGAATCAGAAGCGATCGAGATTGAAACGATCGGGGAATGGACTGCAGCGGTCTGCCGCGAGGGTGCCGCCGCGGGAATTGATCTGGCTGGTCTGCTGGTGCTCGGAAAAAATTTTTCAGCCTACGGTGACAGTGCCGGTGGCTTTGCCTACGAGCGCTATCACCATAGCGATTTTCACGTGACCGCCACCGGTCGCACCGGCAGTGGCTGGGCCGAAGACAGGGGAATCACTATTCAGGCGGATGACGTGATGACAGCAACCAGGCGCGCTATTGAGAAGTGCGCGATGGCTCAGAATCCGGTAGTTTATCAACCCAGGCCCACGACCGTAATTCTGGAACCACAAGCAGTCGGCGATTTAATCGCCATGGCCTTCTGGTACGGGTTCGATCAGCGCGCATTGGATGAGGGCCGTTCGGCTTTCACAAATTACCATGAATCCCTCGGTAAGCTCTCGCTATATTCGGACCCCGCCAGCCTGGAATTTCCGACGATTTCATTTTCAGCCGATGGTCAGCCCCTGGGGAAATCGATCTGGCTAGACCAGGGTAGTCTGCAGCAGCTTTCAACCAGTCGCTACTGGGCCAGGAAAAATAACCTGGACCCCAAGCCCTCACCCAAAAACATAATTTTGAGCGGGGAAGGTACCGCAATGGATAACCTGATCCGGAATACCGGCGACGGCATCCTGGTCACACGCTTCTGGTATATACGCTCCACCGACGCCGCGACCCTCGGCTTCACCGGTATGACTCGAGACGGCACCTATCGCATCGAAAACGGTGAGATTACGCATCCGGTTGTTGATATGCGCTGGAATGAGTCGGTATTAAAGCTGCTTAAAAATGTCGTTGCCAGCGGCAGGCCGGGCGCCACTGGTGAATTTTTCCCAATGGTCATGCCGGCGCTCAAAATTGAAAATTTTAATTTTTCGTCGTTGTCTGATTAAGTGCCACTAGGAGTCTGTCAGACTTAGGGTGTCGTAGCGAGGGAAAGGCATTTTGAGTCAGATTTTTCTATCGAATGAGGCGAAGGGCCTGCCCCATGAGCGAAGCGAATGCTTTGGGTATAGCCACTCATATTCAACGAATTGGATAGGAAAATCTGGCCAAAATGCCTTTTCCACAGTAGATTGATCTTAAGTCCGACAGACTCCTAGACTATTGTAGGAACCCTAATTTGAAGAGTGCGTCATGCTATCGATGAATTTATCTGTGAACCAGGCCCGTGTCATCGGCTGCCTGATGGAAAAATCCGTGACCACGCCGGATCAGTATCCAATCACTCTCAATGCCCTGACCAACGCCTGCAATCAGAAATCGTCCCGCGACCCGGTGATGTCGCTGACCCAGGGTGAGGTGCAGCACACGGTTCGAGAGCTTGAAAGCAGTCACCTGCTACGCCTGGAGGAGAATTTCAAACGCGGGGTGGAAAAATATTCACAACGATTTTGCAATACATCCTATAGTGAATTGCAATTAGATTCAGCCCGGTTCTCTATCGTATGTTTGCTATTACTGCGCGGCCCACAAACGCCGGGGGAACTGCGGGCTCGTAGTGGACGTCTGCACCAATTCCCTGACAATAACGCCGTGGTGGAAGCGCTCGTCGCGTTGACAGAACACGAGGGCGATCCGTTGGTGGTGCAACTGCCACGCACCCCGGGACGCAAGGATTCAGAATACATGCACTTGTTCTGCGGTCAGGTCGAGTTCGAGGCACCGGTTAAAAACCCCCGGGCTGAGGTGGCTACCGCGCCCCCGGCGAGGAACAGCATGGCAGAGCTGGAGCAACGCGTCAGTGAGCTGGAGGCGGAAGTCGCCGAACTGAGAGCCTTACTCGACCCGTAAGCTTATTCCTTCGCCACAATCTGCAGCGACTGATACGCAGTACGCCGTGCTTGCCGCAGTTTGATTGGGGATTCAAACAAGCGGGTCAGGGCAGCGACCAGAATCTGGGCATCCGATTTATCGAGCGCTGCAATCTCTTCGCGCACGGCAAGCGCCGTTTTCAGCAGATGCACCGAAACCATATGCTCAGACTGCTCGTGATCCATCACTCGCTCGAGCAGTTGAATTAACTTGGCTTCGGGATGATTCGATTTCTAGCCTTCCAAATCGATTTCGGCGGTCGTGAAGCCGGCATTGCGGCCATTAAAGCAGGCCATTTGCAGCAATCCCCGGGGCCACAGATCGGGGTAACGCGTACATTGCCGCCTGACCGCACTGGCAAACGTCAGCCCATGGGTAAAATCGAGCCAGCCCACATTACCCGAAACCGTGACCTGTATTTTCTCCTGTTGCTCGATATCAAATCCCAACAGGTTAATCGCATTGGCAAGCAACAGGGAATGGTATATTTCTTCAGGTGGACTGCCGCTACAGGCTATCGCAGCTTTCATCGATTCGTTGATATTTTTTAACCGCCACTGCCCAGGGTCGGGTTTCAGTGCCTTGTGCTGTCCCCATTTATCGAGCTGGGAACCGTAAGCGCGAAATTCAGGAATCCTGTCTTCACGCGAGCCATAAATAAAACCACGCACCAGAGATAACAGCAGCGGTTCCATCGCCGTGTTGCCCAGTCGCTCGATCAGTAGTGGGGCCTTGGTCACATAAATTAAAGCGTGTCCAAAATCGGTGTAATGGGCCAACGCTGCGCGCGATAGCGCCGCTTCAAATTCTGCAAACTGAAGTCCATTACGAATCCCGCCACGAATGGCCGCGACGGCCGCGTTTTCGTCTTCGGTCTCGATGGCATCGAGGAAAGCGAGTTCATCAAACGGTTTTACCTCCTCGGAAAAGGGGTAGTCCAATTCACGCAACACGTCATAGGCGACATGCGTTACGCTTTCCACCAGGCAAACCAACTGCGACTCATCGCTGCTACTGTATTCATCGTACAGGCTCAACCAGTCAGCCATGCCCGCGTAGGCATGGGTCAAGCCGAACTCCATTTTTTGCCACGACCAGTCGATTGCGAGGCGTAATACATCACAGGGATCGGCCCCCAGTCGATTCAGGCGTGCAATTTCACGCGCGATTCGATCGTAGCTGTAATCGTCGAAGGCATCCCGCAGGCTGTCGATAATCGCTTTGTACCTATCCTCGAATGGCGGCTCGGCAATATTTACCCAGACCTCGTTAGCCCGAATTTCGAGCGGATAGGTGCGCAACCTATCGCCGCCATAAATATAGCGGGCTAGTCAAAAGCGGGCATAACCTCGGAACAGAATAGCTCCAGCGATCGTTTCTGTTGCTTTTGTCCCAGGCCCAGGCTGGCGTAATAAATGAATTCATCAACGCCGAGTGCCTGGTAAAGCTTCAGTTTCGCGATGACATCATCGGGGGAACCGAACATCAGGTTCTGCTCCAGCATTTCCGCGTTATACTGTTCACGATCGGTCAACTCCTCGAGCGGAATCCGTTTTGGAAATCCATTATCGACATCACCGAGATTACGGAACAGGTTCTCAAACTGTCCCAGCACTGTTTGAATCGCCCGGATCGCAGCGTCACGGCCTGCGGCATCTACGTATAACGCGGTATGGCGCATCAAGGCGAAACATGGCCTGGCGGAATCGGGGTAGTTCGATATCGCCTCGTCTAGTTGGGAGCGATACAGCTCGGCCTCGGCAAACGGGCGCGTCAAGGGCCATGACATCACGTTACAGTTGTTTTTAACTGCGTAATCGAAGGTTATCGGCGAACGCGCCGCAATCCAGATCGGCGGGTGGGGTTGTTGCACGGTCTTGGGTACCGAGGTCGAGGTCGGAAACGACCAGAACTCACCGTCATGCTCGTAGTCTCCCGCCCACAGGGCTTTCAGCGCCGGCAGCATTTCATGCATGTACTTATAGGCGTCGGACTGCTTGAGCCCCGGATGCATGCGATCAAATTCGCGCTGGTAGGCACCCGAACCGATTCCGAATTCGAGGCGTCCACCGCTGAGCAGGTCGGTCATGGCCGCTTCACCGGCCAGGTTAATCGGATGCCAGTAGGCCGCTACCGCGACCGCGGTGCCGAGGCGGATGTTGTCGGTGTGACCGGCCCACCAGGTCAAAATTTGAAACGGATTGGGCGCGATCGTCATTTCCAGTGCATGATGTTCGGCCGCCCAGGCAATCTTGAACCCGGCCTGATCCGCCATCTGTACCATTTCCAGCGTGTGGCGCGCAACATCGTTCATATCCATGCCGGTGTCCATGCGTTCCAGGTTGATTGCTAACTGAAATTTCATGCTGTTTTTACCTCCTGGTTCAGGGTGCTGCAGATGGTCTTATCGGAGGCCGGGCGCACCATACTAAACCATTGAATGATGTGCTGTCTTTGATGATCATGTTCGGTTTAGTGTCGATTATCTTTTCAGCGATGTCTCAAAAAACGCCGCAAGTTCGGTGATAAAAAACTCTGCATTTTCGGTCAACCCCATGTGCTTCAACTCTGGCACGACGATGACCTGTGCACCGCTGATTTCACTGGCGATAACCTGGCTCATGGCAGGGGTACTACCGCTATCATTTTCGCAGGTCATGACTAATGTGGCATGAGTAATTGGCGGTTCGGGCTGGATCAGCTCAACCACCCCGAAGGCCAGCACCTGGCGACACGAGGCATAGACATCAGGCTCATTCGCCAGCACCCAACCACGAATGCGTTCAATATACTCGGGATGACTAGCACGAAACCCCCGGGTAAACCAGCGTTCGATGGTCGCATCCAGCGTTGCTTGCGGACCGCCCGCCGATTCCAGTGCGCGTTGTTCAACCAGCGCCTGTGCCTCATCGCCACACGCATGGGGCGAATTAAGAATCGCCAGAGCACTGACCCTTTCAGGGTGGTCTATTGCCATGCGACGATTGATCATGCCGCCGAGTGAGAATCCGACAGGTGCACACTGATCGATACCTAGTTCATCCATCAGTCCCAGCAATTGTTCGGAAAACAGGGTCAAGCCAGGTTTTGATGGGGGAACCGCACTCTCGCCATGACCGTAAAGATCATAGCTTAGCACCCGGTACCGGTGTGCGAATCTCGATACATACTTTTCCCAGATCTGCCGGTTAAGCCCAAGGCCATGGATAAATGCAAGCACCGGCGCGTCGGCGTCACCGCTTAGTTGGTAACGACTGCCATTGCGGCTAAGCCGGGAAATTCGCTCTGCAGGACTCATCCTGCTACATCTGTATCGTGGTTGGAGGTGTCCAGTGCCACGGATTCGCGCAAGGATCCGGGCCGGACCCTGACTGATTTTGCTTTCGGCTGGTCTGCCATCTCATGCCTGCCATGCAAGGATTGGCGCACGGGCAGCACCCCGAATTGCCAGGTTGCTGGCTTCGGTGGCGCAGCCTGTAAAGATGATTTCGTCAACTTGAGCACCGATCAAGCTGGCCACTTGCTCGCGTGCCGACTCCACTGCCTGATGAGCATTACGGCCATAAACAGGGGTCGATGAAGGATTGCCGAAATGTTGACGCAGATGAGGCTCGACAGCATTCGCGACCCTGGGGTCAACCGGCGTGGTGGCGTTGTAGGCGAGGTAGACGGGTGGATTCATGTTATTCGCCTCCTGCTGGTAATTTCAAATTATTCCAATTCTTACCGATTGTACTGCTTACAACAAACTAATTTTGTTGAAACAGTGGATAACCGCGTTTCCCGGGGCCCGGTCGCGTCAGTCTTAATGACCACAGGCTGACACGATCTGGAAACTTTAACCCGTTTCAGGGCTCTAAGCGGGAATATGATGAGGCGACTATGATCACAAAAACGAGTTTACCGGTATTCGTACTCCTTATTCATTTCGGATTTGGCAATGTCAGCTTTGCACAAAGCGAAGCGCCCCAGGCCGACATTTCCGAACGTATGGTTGGTTTATTCCTTTTGCCGCGCGAACTTCTGGACAAGGGCTTTGAAGAGGTTTCGAACAACTGGCAAATATCCCATACACCGATGGCAATCGAAATGCTGTCCTTATCGCGCGCTGATATGGGTTACCGATTTGTTGATTTATTGCAGCGCAAAACCGGCCAGAATTTCGGCCTCGATACCAATCAATGGTTTATCTGGTGGTGGCAACAGGAACCGGTCGTCGATGATCGTTATGCTGATTTCAAATCAAGACTTTATGGATTGATCGACGAGAAATTCAAAGCCTACTTTTCAGGCGGGCGCGAAAGCCACATCCGACTCGATGAAGTTCGGTGGGGCGGTGTCAAACAGGACGGCATCCCTCCGCTTCGACAACCCAGGATGATCACCGCCAAAGCGGCCGATTATCTCGAGGATGACAACGTTATTTTCGGTATCAAAATAAACGGCGATGCGCGCGCTTACCCCAAGCGGATTCTCGCCTGGCACGAAATGTTTATCGACGACATCGGCGGCATCGAATTCGCAGGAGTCTATTGCACCTTGTGTGGTGCCGTCATCCTCTACAAAACCGAGTATGAAGGTGTTCGACATCAACTGGGCACCAGTGGTTTCCTGTATCGATCCAACAAACTGATGTACGACAAAGATACCCAGTCACTGTGGAACACAACCTGGGGTACGCCCGTAATCGGGCCGCTTGCAGGCAACGACATTCAACTGGAACGCAGCTACCTGGTGACCACTACCTGGGGGGAATGGAAACGCAGGCATCCTGAAACCACGGTTTTGTCGCTGCAAACGGGTTACCAACGCGATTACGACGAAGGTGTCGCCTACAATGCCTATTTCTCTACGGACGAGCTGATGTTCGCGATATCGACCAGTGATACCCGCCTCAAAAACAAGGACGAGGTGCTGGCGCTGACCTTCCCCGCACACAGCTCAAAAACAATGGCGATATCCGCCGATTATCTTGGTAATAGACCGCTCTATAGCAACGCCCTGGATAAACTGACCTTTATCGTGCTAACCGACCGCTCGGGCGCGAATCGGGTCTATGATTCCCGGGGTGTTAATTTTGTAAGCTATGACCGAGAATCAATGGTCACCGATAGCAATGGCGATGTATGGAAACTTACGGAAGACAAACTCAGCCGTGAAGGTACCGAACTGGCGCGCCTGCCAGCACACCGCGCGTTCTGGTTTGGGTGGCATGCGGCCTATCCCGATACCATCCTGGTAAAATAACCCGACTTTAATCGACGATGAAAACCTGTCCAGTCAAGCAACCCTCGACCGACTTGCTATAGGCTAGACCAACCGCCTCGCTGGATACGTGAACATGGCCACGGAAAAAGCCATCGTGCTTTGTGCGTGATACTTCCAACACTTCGGGACTGACCGCATTGATGCGGATACCACGCGGCATATCAACCGCGGCTGGCACCTTTGACGATAATTTTCAGTCTTTGCTCCCCGGAAAAAAAGATTGACTATGTTAACGCCTGCTTTATTTCATCGCGCGCCACCCCGGATGCAGCATCAATGAACTGCTACAGATCATGCGGATATCCGGTAATGAAAGCGGCCGAGTCACTGCAGGCGTACAACACCATATGCGCGACTTCCCCGGCACTGCAAACACGATTCAGGGGTACAGCCTCGGCGGATTCTCTGAGGCCGGCTTCAGGTTCCAGCCCACGATCCACGTCGCCGGCACTACCCGCGCTAATCCGGGTAAACACCTTTTCGGTAGCGGGGTTGATAACATCGATGGTAGCCGTTTTAATCGGTTTGACCCAGCTGCCGTCGATAAAAAATTTGAGGTGGTCCATCTTCATATAGTTCCTGAAACTGCGGGTGATCCTGGAAATGCGAAATGTGCCGCGAACGGCACCGGCCTGCAAGGATTTTTTTAAATTTGGAAAAATTTACCTATTCCGACCTGATCGCAACGTTAGTTTGGTTTTAGCAGGTATTCTCACTATTGGCTTGCAGGATCAGGAACAAGGGGCCGGTTTTTGCGAGCCAGTGCGCATTTGTCGTGACTGTTATCGGGGTAATCTGGGATAATATTATCATGTCTGAACTAAATCGTGTCCGAACAGGATTTCAGTAAATATTATATTACCGGACCTGATGCCGGTTAATACTGAAGTTGAGATCTAATGACATTGCCAAAACCGCAACCACGAAAATTTCTTCATAGCGGGAACGCCGCGTGATCATTACTTTCTATGGCGTAAGAGGCTCTACCGCGGTTCCCGGACCGCAGACTGCGAAGTACGGCGGTAACACCTCCTGCGTGCATATCGAGCTCGAAAGCGGCAATGACCTGATACTGGACGCCGGTACCGGAATTCGGTTACTCGGACACAAGCTCGCGCAAAAATCGACCCCGGTCAACATTTTGCTTTCTCACGGTCATTGGGACCACATTCAGGGTTATCCGTTTTTTGCGCCCATCTATCAAGCCGATCGCGATATCAATGTCTACATCAGCGTGGAGTCCGGCCGTAAACTGTTCAACACCTTGTTTCAACAAATGGACGGCACGCATTTCCCGATAAAAGTCGAGGACCTGCCTTCAAACAACATCCCCAAATTCAAAGGCATCGAGAGTGAACTCTATGAACGCGAAGGAATCAAGGTCATCAAGCAGGCGCTCAACCATCCCGGCAGTGGCGTCGCCTACAAGATAAATGAAAACGAAATGACCTGCGCTTACGTCACCGACAATGAACTCGACCCACCCTATGCAATCAGCACCCACTACGACCAGTGGGTCAACTATCTGCTGGGTGTCGACGTGTTGATCCACGACGCGCAATACACCGAAGCCGATATGCCGCACAAGCACGGTTGGGGACACAGCCTGATATCGCAGGTTCGACAGCTCGCAACCGATGCCGAAGTCGGCGCGCTGGTCATGTTTCACCACGATCCGGACCGTAGCGATTCACAACTTGATGAAATACAGATAGAAAATGAAAACTGCCTGAAATCCCATCGCGCATCGACCCGCAGCGTCTGTGCCGCGGAAGGCATGTGCATACATTTGAGCAAGCCGATTCTTGGAGGCAACACCCGGATTCAAATCGACTGACAACATCCATGCCTGAAGATGATGACATGCGTTATGAGGAACTGGTTGCACGCCGCGCGGCAACTCTCGGCCCGACCTACCAAAACTTTTTCGATGAACCCCTACATCTGGTCCGTGGCGCGGCAGCAACTCGACAAGCTGGAACAACGCGGTCAATTGCCGGCAGCCGTCATGATCGACCTGGTATGGGACTCCAATGGCCCCCTGGTGGCGCCCCCCGACTACCTGCAGGGACTTTGCGCCGAAGTACGCAAGGCGTGGTGGCCTGGTCATCGCCGACGAAGTACAGTCAGGCTACTGCCGC
>CAZAVY010000088.1:8099-11695 GCA_964488685.1 uncultured Gammaproteobacteria bacterium | reverse complement strand
TCAAGCTCGACCCTTCTGACGACAGGGATTTCCACTTTGCCAACGTAGAGAAAATTTTTGCGGTACTGATGGTGATTACCGCCTGTGCCATTGCGTTTGCGCACGGCTCAAACGATGTCGCCAATGCGGTCGGACCGATGGCAGCGGTTATCAGTATCGCCAATGAAGGCGTGGTGTCGCAGGAATCGGCAATGCCGGCCTGGATCCTAATGGTTGGCGGTGTTGGTATCGTACTGGGACTTGCGACCTACGGTAAGAAAGTAATTGAGACGGTCGGTCGGAAAATTACCGAATTGACCCCGAGCCGGGGATTCGCCTGTGAACTGGCGGCATCGACTACGATTGTCATTGCATCGGCCACGGGTATGCCGATCTCGACCACGCATACCCTCGTGGGTGCGGTGCTGGGAGTCGGGTTCGCGCGCGGAATCGGCGCGCTCAACCTGGGCGTGGTGGGCAATATTTTCATGTCCTGGATCATCACCTTGCCCGTAGGCGCCCTGCTTTCGATCTTCTTCTTTTACTTCTTCAAGGGAATATTCGGGTAGACGATGGTGCCAGGCCTTCATTCGCGAGGAGTCTCGCCGGGGTAACGGGTTGATAGCTCCTGGTAAACGTCGTCACGAAAATTCGCACTACTGCTGTCCAGCGTAGCCAGCAATTCAGCCAGGTGTTCGTTGTCTTCCCTGTCAGCCCAGAATTTTACATAACTACCGTCCTTGTAGCCGTGATCCTGACGGAAAAAATTCAGCACATTTTTGCCGACGTAGCTGCGATACAACTGATCGAAATCCATTTCGATCAACTCCATGATGTTGGCAAAATCCGAAAAATGCATTGATTGCTGCTGGATAGTTGATTGCGCCATGGTTTCGATCGCGACGCGGATATCCTTACACTGGCCGGGATCGGACAATTCGGTTTCGATACGCTTGGCAACTGCTTCGCTATCGGTGTCCTGTAGCAAGTAGTCACTCATGGCAAAATGCATGATATCGACCAGCTCGAGTTGTACCTGCAGAAGCTCGGGTTGCTGATGTTTCCACCACTTCCAGCCGTAATGATCCAACATTTCTGCGCATTCTGTCCAGATTGCCCGGTACCAGGCGTTGCCGGCCCGACGCCAGTCAGGATTGACCCGAAAGTTCATTGCTTCCTGCATCTCGAGCATTACCAGTAATTGCGTTTTCATAGTTCTCCGTTAATAGAAACTCTATTTTGCGTCATTGCGTGGAACGCCGGTAACGCGGAAATCTTTGGCAGGTCACTCGGGGCGCATGTGGGGGAACAAAATTACGTCGCGGATGCTGGTGGAATCGGTGAGCAACATTACCAGGCGATCGATCCCGATACCCTCGCCTGCAGAGGGCGGCATGCCGTACTCGAGCGCGCGTATGTAATCGGCATCGTAGTGCATGGCTTCTTCATCACCCGCATTTTTTTCCTCGCCCTGACGCCGAAAACGAGCGGCCTGGTCTTCGGGATCGTTGAGTTCGGAAAAACCGTTCGCCAGTTCACGCCCGCCAATAAAAAGTTCAAAACGATCGGTTATGAAAGGGTTATCATCATTGGCACGCGACAAAGGTGATACCTCGGTTGGATAGGCGGTAATGAAGGTCGGTTGCTTGAGTTCATTCTCGACCGTTTTTTCGAACATTTCGATCTGCAATTTCCCGGCACCCCAACTCGTTTCGGGTTCGATTCCGAGACCAATTGCAGCCTGGCGGCAGTATTCGAGATCTTCAAGTTTCGAAACATCCAGCCCGGGGTTAAACTTGTTAATGGCCTCAACTACGCTCATGCGTGCGAACGGCAGTTCGAAGTCGAATTCATTACCCTGACTGTGTAGTTTGGTAGATCCGAGTACTTCCTGGACCAGTTTGCGAATCATATCTTCGGTCAAAATCATGAAATCTTCATAATTCGCATAAGCCTGGTAAAACTCGAGCATCGTGAATTCGGGATTGTGCCGGGTCGATAATCCCTCGTTTCGAAAATTACGATTTATTTCAAATACCTGTTCAATGCCACCGACCACGAGACGTTTGAGGTACAACTCTGGCGCAATGCGCAAATAAAGTTCCATATCCAGCGCATTGTGGTGCGTGACAAAAGGGCGCGCCACCGCGCCACCGGGAATAACCTGCATCATCGGTGTTTCGACCTCGACAAACCCCTTTTTTATCATGTAGTTGCGGATAAAATTTACCGTTTTACTACGAATCGCGAATACCCGTCGGGATTCCTTGTTCACAATTAAATCAACATAACGTTGGCGGTATTTGAGTTCCTGATCCGCCAGGCCATGAAATTTTTCAGGTAAGGGACGCAATGATTTGGCTAGTAGTTCGAGGCTGGAAACCTTGATACTGAGTTCATCGGTATTGGTCTTAAAAACCTGGCCACTAATGCCGAATATGTCGCCGATATCACAATGTTTGAAAGCATCGAAGGCGTCATCACCGAGCGCGTCCCTGCGTACAAAGATTTGAATTTTTGCTGACATATCCTGCAGATCGGCAAAAATCACCTTTCCCTTGTCGCGTTGTAACATCATGCGCCCGGCGAGCTTCGCGCTGACAGCAAGCGCCTCGAGCTCTGCTTTACTGCTGGCATCATATTTCGCGTGCAGCTCGGCTGCCAGATCCTCGCGCACAAAATGATTCGGGTATGCCGGTCCCTGCTCACGCAAACGCGCCAGTTTTTCCCGTCGCTGCGCTATGTAGCGATTTTCGTCTTCCATTGTCAAACCCTGCTTAAAATCTTTAATGTCATGCGCCACTCTTCAAACTCGCTTCTATAAACTGATCCAGACTACCATCCAGTACCGCCTGGGTATTGCCGGTCTCGACTCCAGTACGCAGGTCCTTGATGCGCGATTGATCGAGCACATAGGAGCGAATTTGACTTCCCCAGCCGATATCGGATTTTAAATCTTCAATACTTTTCGCTTTGGCGTTTCGCAGCTGGATTTCGAGTTCGTACAACTTGGCTTTCAGTTGCTTCATCGCGGTCGCCTTGTTTTTGTGCTGCGAACGATCATTCTGGCACTGTACCACCACATGGGTCGGTAAGTGCGTGATACGTACTGCCGATTCGGTCCGGTTGACGTGCTGACCACCTGCACCGCTGGCGCGGTATACATCGATGCGAAGATCTGAGGGATCGATTTTTATATCGATATCATCTTCAATTTCAGGCGAAACAAAAGCGGATGCAAAAGAGGTATGACGGCGATTACCCGAATCAAACGGCGACTTTCGCACCAGGCGATGAACCCCGGTTTCGGTGCGTAGCCAACCAAAGGCATAGGGCCCCTCGAATCTTACCGTGGCACTTTTGATGCCTGCTACATCCCCATCAGAGACTTCGATCAATTCGGTTTTGAATCCCTTGGCCTCACCCCAACGCAGGTACATGCGTAACAACATTTCGGCCCAGTCCTGCGCCTCGGTACCGCCAGCACCCGATTGGATATCGAGAAAAGCATTGTTTTCATCCATTTCACCTGCAAACATGCGCCTGAATTCGAGTTCTGCAACATTGTTCTCAACCAGATTCAGGTCGATCTCGACTTCGGCCACCGTTGCCTCGTC
>CAZAVY010000088.1:0-8089 GCA_964488685.1 uncultured Gammaproteobacteria bacterium | reverse complement strand
TTTTCACTGATCGCAAGTTGCAGCAGTTCGGAGGCGTCTTCCAGGGCCTGCAACCCCTGATCCAGTCCAAAGACTACCGACTCCAGACTGGCTTTGTGCCTGCCGAGTTGTTGAGCGTGATCAGGATCGCTCCAGATATCCGGGTTTTCCAGCTCGAGCATGACTTCTTCCAGTTTTTCGCGCTTTTGATCGTAGTCAAAGGTACCCCCGTAGCAAATCAACCCGGGATTTCAGGTCATCAATTTGTTGGGATATTGGATTGGTTTCCATTGCGATTGCCGGTACTTGAAAAACGCGCATTCTACCCGATCTAAGGCGATAATATCACCCACCTTACCCTATTTTTCCTTGTCTTCTTGGGCTAGAATATGCCGCCAATTTTCCTTACTAATTTTCTGACTAAGAGGTAACTAGTGTCACAAGATGTTGATACCCAATTGCAGGTCTGGAAAGACCTCGCGATCAGTAAACAGATCCTGATGGGCGCCGCCGCCGATGCGCTCGGACTGGACGCCGAATGTAGTACCGCCGAACTCAAGACTGCTTTAGACCAGGCGATCGAACGCGCGCGCGACGCCGATATCAAGATTCAGGAAACCCGGAGCCAGGCAGAAACGCAAATCAACGAATACAAACAACGTGCTCGAACTGCGGAGAAGGCCCGAGTCGAAGCAGAAGATAAGGTTGAAGCGACTCAAAAGGCATGTGATCAGGCCGAACGCCAACTCGCCAACGGTAAAACATATAACGCCGAAGCATTGAGAAAAGCCAGAATCGAAGTCACCGATAAACAGAACAAGCTCAAGGCAATTTCAAAGTCACTCGCCGACACACCCGAGAACGTGGTGCGTAAGTTAAAGACTCTGAAAAAGCAAAAAATGGATGAAGCCAGGCTGCGTGCTCAGACGGAATCACGATTGCAAACAATGCGCAAGGAGAAAACCCGGCTGGAAGCGGATTTTGAGTCGAAAAAAACCATCCTGGATAGTGCCGTTAAACTTCTTGAACAGGCAAAATCGCTGCACAAAACATGCCTCGATGCCCAGAGCAAGCTTAAAAAACTAAGTGACAAGAAAAAGGATCAACTCAAGATTCCGGCCTTTGATGAAACCGAATTCGAAGCCTTGCAACAGGCAGAAACCGAAAAGTGAGGCATCACTAACCGAGCAGCTGATCGGGCGGGATACGATCAGAATGCTGACACCCCGTTGTGAGTTACTTTCCGCGCAAGCGAAAATCATGTTTCCAATCACTAGCATGAACAAGGTCAGTTGGTAAAATCCGGATCAAATCCACTGCCCAACGCCCACTATCGACATTAGAATAAGGCCACCGGCAACGGCGACCACTCCGACTAGATATTTAGTTACCCTGAAATATATATCCTGTGGCATGTCTGGCTCTATGGTTCCCGGGATGTTTTGCAACCATCCTGCGTATTGCATCAAGAAGTTGGAGTCCGGGATATCGGATCTATTGCGGCAGCAACGGCGGCGCCTCTACCGAAACAAAAGTTTCAGGGAAAAAGCCATTGAACCGGCTCGCCGCTGAATTACTATAGGCTCCGGTTTGGCCGATTTCAATCCAGTCACCCTCATCGGCATCGATCGGCAGAAAAAATGGAGCCGGTAATATATCCAGATTGTCGCAGGTAGGCCCCAGAATCGTAAAATTCTGGCGCTCGGTGGCAATTTCTCGTGCCGGATTAATCAATCGTGCCGGAAGCTTCATCTTGCCCATCAGGGTTTCAGAGAGGCTTTGATAAACACCGTCATTGATATAGAGCTTATCATCCTTACGCAACTGAATCTGTGTCAGCAAGGTACAACCGCTCGCAACCAGGCCACGCCCGGGTTCACACATCAAGACGCAGTCACGTCGCAACCGGGACTGATCGAAAGCCTGGTGTATAGCGTCAAAGTAAACGCCGAGATCGGGCGGTCGATCATCCTCGTAGAGGGGGGGGGAAATCCGCCACCGACATCGAGGTAATGCACCGGAATATTAGCCGCTTCGATCACATCCAGTGCAGTGTTGATTCCATCAACGAAAGCCTGCGGCTTACGACATTGTGATCCCACGTGAAACGCGACACCCGACTGAAACTGAGCGTCATGCACTTTATTCAGCAACTGCGGTGCATCTTCCGCCGCAATACCGAATTTATCTGAGAGCTAGTACTGAGCGTCGTGAACCGGGGTTACAATCCGAACCAGTACTACCTTGCCATCGCCACCCCCGGTCACATCAATGATCTTGTCGAGTTCTTTCTCATGATCGATAACGAAATGGTCGACGCTGTACACTTTGTGCGCAGTCAAAATTGCCGCGCGAGGCTTCACCGGATGCATAAAATAACAATCTGCCTGCGGCAAATGTTCGCGTACCAATGCGATTTCAGCGAGCGAGGCCGTGTCAAAATGGCGGATGCCGGCGTCATACAAAGCCTGCAAAACGACCAGATGAGGATTACATTTAACCGCGAACATGACTCGCCCCGGAAATGCATCGAGAAAGTAACTCGCCTGGCGTTTTAATTCCGCCGGTCGCAGGCAATAACCGGGTAACCGGGATTTAATTCATTGATGACGTCTTCGACGGTTGCGAAGTTCGGTATTCGGAGTTTGGTTGACATGAATATACCTGTTAATTCGGGAATATTCTCGCACAGTATCCGCACAGAGAATATCTTCTATCGTGGTCCCGAATCTTATCGAGTCCAGCTGGATAAATTTTTACGTTGCCGCCAGAATTTTAGCTTCGCGCTCGGTTTCAGCTCGAAATCAACCTCGTATCCAGCGCGTAAAACCAGTTTTTTATGCCCGCGGCTGGTAATTGTGGCAATCGGTTTCAATAGATTGCTGTCGATATCAAGCAAAAGTTGATCAATCCCGGTGTCAGTTGTGGTTTTCAGAAATTCGACCACTCGCAGGTCGACAACCACGATATTGGCCGGTTCAGGGTTAGCACCAAGTGCGGAGCAGGATTCGGGAGTCAAACCCAGGCTCTCGGCAAATCGATTCAAAACCGGATCATCGCAAAACCATCCCGGTTTTGGATCTAATACCTGCGACACATTTCCAGCACCCCAAAACCAGAAACTGTTAATGGGCAATAATCCACAGAGTATTCGTTGTTGATTGATTTCATGTTGATGCATGAACATCTGGATTTCGTTTAGTAGCTTGTACCAGCGTAGGTCCCGGCGGGACTGGTCGATATAGGGGTTGGCGTTTTTACCCAAAACCGAAAGAATATGCGGATAATGAGTGGGCGCATCAAATTTTTCGAGGCGCAGCAAGTAGAGCCCTGTGGCAATATTCTCTATATAACAATCTACTTTAAATAAATCGTTTAAATCTTTGATTATATTATTTAAATCGACTGAATTCCTCTGGTTAATCTGAATTGGAACGATAACCGCACTGTGCAGATCAGGCTGTAGATGAATCGCCTGTGACAACAGTAGTCGCTCGGGTTTATGAACTCTTTTGCGATCAAACGCCTGTGCCATTGGCAGCCCCTGCCACGAAGCATCTGTGGATTGCTCAAACCCCAAGCTTGCCTGCAGAATGGCGTCAACGCTATAGGCCAGGTTGGGTTGTGGCATTGCCAGTCTGAGTATCCGATTCAGATGAGGCAGACGCCGGGACAACAGGTCCGGCTCAAGTTCCTGCAAGGGCAAATTGAATAACCCCGGCAGAACTAGTTGTACTGTTCCTCGCATCAAAATGCTGGCCTGCAGTTCGCCTCGGACTAGTCCTTGAGGCTTGTGCTTAGCAACTCGTTTAAATCATTGGAGATTTGGTTATTCTGAAGCATGCTTTGCACCTGTGATTTCATCAATTGCCCCTGCCTCGCTACCAATTTTCGCCAATGTACGAACGGATTGGCAAGCCGCGCGGCAACCTGCGGATTAATAGCGTCCAGCTCCAGAATTTTCTGCGCGGTGAATGCGTAGCCATCACCGTCAACCTGATGAAATGCAACCGAGTTCGCGATGATCGAGCCAAGCAATGAACGCGCCCGATTTGGATTGTTAAGTGTATAGTCAGCGTGCTTGAACAGCGGCTTGATTTCATCGAGTGCGTTATCCAGATTACTCGAACCCAGCACACTGAACCATTTATCCATCACCAGTGTGGTATCTTTCCATTGCCGATAAAATCGCGACACGATCTGGTTACGCAGGTCATGCTGATAATGGACAACCATCTGCAGGCAGGCTATCTGATCAGTCATGTTGTCTGCCTGATCAAACTGCTTTTTACAGCGCTCAAAATGCCCTGGTTTCTCGAGATGCAGCAGGTAGGCCAGACAAATATTTTTTAACCGCCGGCTCGCAATCGCTGTCGGGTCCACCTGGTATTCACCGTCAGTGGCACAATCCTCGTAGTGCTGTAACAATTGAACCTCGTTTCCCGCTGCGATTTCCGTTTTAAGGGTTTCCCGCACCTCGCGAATCCGGTGCACGTCCACCTGTTCCAGCATTTCGGCAAGATACTTCTCTCCCGGCAATACCATCATCTCGGCAACCAGGGCACGATCCATGGAATCACTGGCAAGCAACTCGTTAAAGGCCGAAACCAGTGGTGCCTGTGTCAGATGCCAGTGGGAATTTTCCTGCTCCATCATTGCCAACATTATGCGGCTCGCCAGTTGCTGACTTGCCTCCCATCGATTGAACGGATCGCTATCACAAATCATTAACATGGCAAGTTCATCGTTGCTCAGATCGGTGTTCAGAATTATCGGTGCTGAAAAATCCCGAAAGGCCGATATCATTACCTGGGCGGGCATATTTGAGAAACTCAGTACTGTTTCCAGCTCCCTGATATCGACTGTCTGTTCAAGGTTTCCAGCTTCATCAATGCTCAACGGTTGACCCTGCTGGTCGAACAGCGCCAGTCGCATCGGCATGTGGAAAGCGCGATTTAACTGGCCCTTGGTGGTTCCCGGATGCTGCGTAATGCGTAACGACAAACACCTGGTCTCGACATCATAATCGCGCTTGATATCCATGCGGGGCGTGCCGGACTGTAGATACCATCGCTGAAATCGATCCAGGTCAACAGCTGATGCGTCTTGCATCGCGGCGCGAAAATCATCGGTTGTTACTGCCTGCCCGTCGTGACGCCTGAAATACAAATCCATTCCCTTGCGGAAATTATCGACGCCAAGCAGGCAACGCATCATTCGAACCACTTCGGCGCCCTTGTTGTAGACAGTCGCGGTGTAAAAGTTATTTATTTCCTGATAGGAGGCCGGTCGTACCGGGTGCGCCATGGGGCCCGCATCTTCACTGAACTGGTGGTTTCGCAGCACCCGTACATCGTTAATGCGCTGGATCGAGGATGAAAACATGTCGGCGCTGAAGCTCTGATCACGGAAGACGGTCAAGCCCTCCTTCAGGCTCAATTGGAACCAGTCACGACAGGTGACCCGGTTACCGGTCCAGTTGTGAAAATATTCATGCGCGATAACGCCTTCGATTGCAAGGTAATCGTCATCGGTTGCAGTTTGACTATTGGCCAGTACATACTTGGTATTAAAAATATTGAGGCCCTTGTTTTCCATCGCCCCCATATTGAAATCATCCACTGCGACGATCATGTAAAGGTCCAGATCGTACTCCAGTCCGTAGACCTCTTCGTCCCAGCGCATCGCTTTTTGCAACGAGCGCATCGCGTGATCACATTTGTCCCGATTGTGATGCTCGGTAAAAATTTGCAATTGTATATCCCTTCCCGAATGCGTCACAAAGCTGTCTTTGATACAAGACAAATCGCCCCCAACCAGTGCAAACAAATAACTCGGTTTGGGATAAGGATCCTCCCAGCAAACCCAGTGATGCGTTTCATCTTCACCACCACCGATCCGGTTTCCGTTTGACAACAGCACGGGGTAGCCGGTTTTGTCAGCGTGAATTTCGGTACTGAACACCGACATCACATCGGGACGATCGATATAATAGGTGATATAGCGAAAGCCTTCGGCCTCACATTGGGTACAAAAATTTCCACTGGACAGATACAAACCCTCTAGACGCGTATTCGCTTCGGCGTCAATTTCGACCTTACAACTTAACTCAAATCGATCCGGCACTGACTTGATCGTCAGGCTTTCCGGTGTCAATTCGTAAGCATCCGGTCGCAGTAGATTTCCATCCAGGCGCAATTCGATCAACTTCAATTCGATCCCGTCAAGAACCAGTTCAGCATTTTGATCCCCGCTGATGCGATGCAACTGCAATACGCTTTCGACCTTTGTCCGGTTGATATCCAGATGAAACACCAGATGGGTGTTTTTTATCCCGAATACGGGTGGTTGGTAGTCTTTTAAATGCTTTCGTAAATGCTTATCGGTTTTCATTATTCAGGCCAGAAAATAATTCGCATAAGTGTACCCCAAGGAGTATCATTCGCGGCATTTTTCATCCTCGGAGAACTCTAAATGGCCGTCGAACGTACGCTTTCGATCATCAAACCCGACGCTGTGTCCAAAAACGTAATTGGCGAAATTTACCATCGGTTTGAAAAAGCCGGGCTGCGCATAGTTGCCGCCCGCATGGAACAGTTGAGCGCAGAGAAAGCCGGCGAGTTCTATGCAGTTCATAAGGAACGCCCGTTTTATAACGACCTGGTCGAATTCATGACCTCTGGACCGGTCATGGTGCAGGTTCTCGAAGGCGAAGACGCAATCGCAAGGCACCGCGAAGTGATGGGTGCGACTAATCCGGCCGATGCTGCGCCCGGCACAATCCGTGCGGATTTTGCACAGACTGTCGATGAAAACGCTGTCCATGGATCAGATGGAACGGCAACCGCCAGCGCTGAAATCGAATTTTTTTTCGACAGCGACGGCATCTGCCCACGTACCCGCTAAGCCGCTGGAAAAAGAGTGCGGCCAAAGGTACTGTTCCGAGTATAATTGAGCCTGAGGCTGCATTGAGAGGAATTGTGATGAACACCAACTATAAAATACTAACGCATGATTTGCTTGCATCAAGAACATCGATAACTAAAAGCCAAAACACCGAAACCGCCAGCATGACGTTCGAAGATAAGGCCGAACTGATAGTTTCCGATTTTACCTACATCCGGCCATTTTCAGTCAGTCCGACAACGACCATTACCCAGATCAACAGCAAGATGATAGCTTGCGGTGTGCGCATGCTGTTTGTTACCGATGCCAAGGGAATACTGCATGGCCTGGTCACCTACACCGACCTTTTCGGCGAAAAACCGGTGCGCTATATCCAGGAACACGGCGGTACTCGGGAGGAAATCCTGGCGCAGGATATTATGACGCCGCTGACACAACTCGAAGCGCTGCGAAAGAGTGATGTGCTAAAGGCGAAAGTTGGCGATATTGTCGAAACCGTCAAGGCAGCGGGACGTCAGCACATGCTGGTTAGCCTTACCCATGAGAATGGAGATCAGGTCATCACCGGTATGGTTTCGTCGACTCATCTTGAAAATGTGCTCGGGATTAAAATAGAACTGTCACCTCGAGCGCATACTTTTGCGGATCTGGAACGCGCTCTGACCTGAAGATTCCAAAGGCCGCACATTTGCACGGTGTCAATGTCACCAAAATTTAAGCTTACGGAAAAGTATCAGAAGTAAATTTTTTGATTCTGTGCTGGCCCATCACGATCCAGCGCGGCGTTGCCCGGCCAGTTCCGGCAAGCTGTAAACCCTGGTGTCGAGTGACTATTCGTTCCAGGTTGGCTTCCTGCTCCGGGTCGACATCAACAACGAACACGTGCTTCCCTTCCAGCAACTGCGTTTCGAATTGCTTGAAATCTCGATGCGGTACCTGAATTCCGTACAAGCCGCCAGACCAGGCGCTAAATCCAAGCAATACGATAGCAAGGAATATAAATGGCATCCAGGTATAGGTTTCTGGCCAGCCGCTATATAAAGATACAATCAATACCAGTGCCGCAAGCACAATCCCGATCCAGGTGCCGACGATGGTACCGTGAACCACATCTTTCTTGAAAACAGAATCGATGCCGTGTAGATGGTCGCGGGTAACGAATCAGTAATAATAAAAGCTGAATACGTGAATCTGTGGGCGATGT
>CAZAVY010000087.1:0-11800 GCA_964488685.1 uncultured Gammaproteobacteria bacterium | reverse complement strand
GCCGGGTTTAAGATTATATGCCTTGCTTAAGGGGGTTTGCCAATTCAAGAATAAGCGTTTGCCCAGGGGATTGTTGAGAACTACATCACAGTTAAAAGCTCAAATAGTTTGCATAGCCGGGAATTAGGGTGAAATGAAGCGCCTGATGGTGTCAAATCCAACTTGAATCAAATCGACACCGATTTCGGGCAGCATCGATCCATGAAAAATTTTCTGTTAATCGTCTACCTGCTACTGCTTACCGCCTGCGCAAAATATCTGCTCCCACTGCTCCAGCGTGGCCACGGCCAGCGGCGCCGAGGCCGAGCGCGCGAAGCGGAAGTTATCGAGACGCTTGTCTTTACCGAAATCGTAGGGTTCCTGGTCGGCTCGATCGAGCAGGTACTTGATGATGGTCGGTACGATCGACGATAACCGGCACGTTGCCGGCGCCGACTCCGATCGCCGGGGTGCCACTGCTGTAGGCCGAGCGCAGGTTATGCTGCGACCCGGTGGCGACGATCAGGTCCGCCTGTTCCATCAACAGTCTTGTCATATTGCGCGACACCGGCGGCGGTAGTATTTGCACCAGGTCTTCAGCAGCGCCAACCTTGACTAGCGCTGCTCGCATCAACTCGACCGCGGCGTTGGTACTGCGCCAACCGGCGGGTGACGGTGCGATTGCCACTAGCGCCTGGACCGCCCGTGAGGCTATCCGGTAGTTGCATTTTGAGCGATAGCTTGTCTGCCGGGCTATTGTCGCCTGTCCCGGAAGATGAACCGCCGCAGCCTGCAAGCAGACCACTCACCAGTAGCGAGAAAATCAAACGATAGAAACCGGTCATGTATTAGTCTCCTGATGTAGCAATGACTTTAACCTCCAACAGACACCAGTTAGGCGTAATTTTGAAAAAGAACCGCAGGCTAGCTTTTTCTGCAACAGCAGGAGGATTTTATTTCGATATCCGATTGCCGGATCAATTCGTCGAGTCGGGGTTTGATAACGCCGGCGTCATCAGATCGACCGAGCCTTGTCAGGCACTCGTGGTAACCGTGCAAGGCCCAGATATTGTTCGGGTGCTGCACACAGCGTGGCAGACGATTACCGATGCCGAGATCGTCCTCGTAATGCCGTAGCGCTTCATCCACCTGGTTTTGTTCCAGCAATAATGCGCCGAGCGCGTGTCGCGGTGGATGCTCCCAGGGCCAGGGTTCGGAGTATTCGAGAGCGTCAAATAGCCGGTTGGCCTCACGCAGAAACTCGAAACCGAGTTCGTGATTACCGGCGTGATACTCGACCTCGCCATTCATCATCTGCTGCGCCACAGCCAGAATATCGCGCGTCGGATTGTTCGCCATGATATGCCAGTCGGGTAGATCGCGATAAAGCTCGCCAAACAAGGCCTGGTAATAACGCCCCTTTTTAATATCACCGATGGCGGCGTGGGCAATTGCCTTGGCATAGACCGTCAGAATTGTCGTGATCGGGTGCAATGCCTGGTCTGCGGGTAACGCTTCGTCACAAATCTGCCGCCATTTTCCAAAACGCACCAACACCTGCACACGACCTGCATAGTAGCCTTCAAGTGTCGAGGACAGATACCGTTCTTCACGTTTCATCATCTGATCACTTACCAGGTCGCGGATTCCATCTGCCGCTTCCAGCGCCGACTCGAACTGCCCGAGAAACATGGACGCCCACATTTTTAAATCGTGATTGTGCAGCACCGAAATCAGGTAGAATTCTTCGGTGCCACGCAGCTTGAGATATTCGTGATCGACGGCGATTGCACGATTATTAGCATCCACCGCATCCTGCCAGTGACCACAGAGGCTATCGATGTGACTCGCCATGTGCACCAGGTGACCGCAGTCCGGGCATAGATCGCGTAATTGATCAGCGTAAGGTAAAGCCCTTTCCGGCGTGGGTGACATTTCATAGACATGTAAATAAAAATGCACAATTCCGGGATGTGGAGTGAGTTGGTTCTTGTCGACTATGGCAAGACCCCGTTCGAGGATTTCGATTGCCTCCCCGGTACAGGCGTCTTCGGCGGGTATCCCGAGTTGCAAGTCCCAGAGTTTCCACGGGGTCAGGTTCATGACCGCCTCCGCGCACAGGCAAATAACTTCGAGATCGTTGGGGAAATCACGATAGACCTTGCGCATCGCATCGGCATAGTCCTGCGTCCAATGCCTGAAATCGGCATCGCCTGCGGCGTTTGGCGCGGGATGCTTTTGGCAGAGCGCGTCGATCAACCCCTGCTCGAGCGTTGAGGCCCGGGATTTGAGTGCCCGGGCCCTGGCGGCAAACCGATAGCAGCAGGTTACAGCGCGCAGGCGCTCATCGTCACCATACCACTCCCAGGGTTTGTTGTAGAACGGACCGGCGGCATAAGCGATTCCCCAGTAGCCCATCGCACACTCCGGATCGAGTTCGATCACTTTTTCGAAGCAACGCACCGCTTCTTCCTGGTTGAAAGCGTAGCACCAGATCAGGCCGCGATCGAACCATGTTTGCGCCGCTTTCACCGAAGTGGTTACCGGTCGACTATAATTACCGAGATTAAAGTATTTGCCCATTGGGTCGTATCGAAAAAACCATAAATATTATATTGGATTTTTTCTGATCAAGAATAAATTTTCAAAATTTACGGGGTTATCGGTCTATTTATTATTGTATCGATGACTACAATATCATTATGCGATTATTTTCAACGCTGAGCTGTCTGTTATTGCTGCCATGCGGGGTGATGGCAGCCGAATCCCTGACCCTGCCCGACGACCCGCGGCAATCGATCAGCTACTGGAAGCTACACACCGTCAGTGCCGAACAGGATCAGAAAGTCGCATTGGCACAGCGGGTATTTACTAAATTGCTGCGAGCCTGGGACAGTTCAAGGGTCGAACCCGGCCTCTATGTTGTCAATACCAGCCACAGCGCCTGGGCAGCCTCACTGGCGGATGGCAATATACTGCTGAGTCGCGAAGCGATCAATATCAGCCTGGCTGACGGGGAGCAACGCGGGGAGCACCTGCTTGCCTTCGTGCTCGCGCACGAGCTCGCACATCAGCGCTCGGATGATCTCTGGCATCAACGATTCTTTCGTAGTGTCCGCTCACAGGATGCATCGCAGCGCGCGCGACTACTGGACGGATTACCGCTCGATGCCGGGCTGGTCAGGGATCTCGAACAAAGAGAAGCGCAGGCAGACCGGGATGGGCTGGTGTTGATGGCCAGTGTGGGCTTTGATCCGTGGCAGGTTTTACAACAACGAAACTTTTTTACCCGCTGGGTGGAAAGCATCTGGCAGCTGACCTGTGGTCAACCGGGGTCGGAAGAATTCCGTACTGCCTGTCGGCAAGCCCATACCCGAGCGCTGCGCGCAAAGGTTCAGCTGGATTCGGTAGTGAGCCAATCGGTGATCTACGAGCTCGGAACTCAGGCACTGGTTGCACGGAATTATACGCTGGCGCGACATTATTTTACCCTCTACGGGCGCGAGTACCCTGCGCGGGCCATCATGTCGGCTATCGGCATTAGTTACCTGGCAGAGGCTATGGATTTGCGCCAACGAATTGATGCAATCGATCCCGCGAGCGAGGCTGCCTACTATTATCCGATGTTGCTGGATGCCAGGCTGAACATCGGAACCGATGGTGATGCGGCAAAACGCACGGCGACCGATATCGAATTGAAAACCTTGCAACGGAAATTGAAGGCCCGGGTTGAATTTGCGGTTCAGTTCCTGGAGCGAGCGATACGCCTCGACCCCGGGCATCGTCCGCTCTACCTGTCGATCGCGATTGCCCACCTGGTTGAAAACAATCAATTCCTGGTGCAGGGCATTCTGCAGGGCCGTTACATTCCAAGATTTGGTAAAGATGCAGCGGCATCGATGCTGCTGGCACTCAACCGGGCGCTTGAAGGCGATCATGCGAAGGCGGCCACCGAATTGGCCAGGCTGATCGCCGATCATGATATGATCGCCGGACAATCGGTAATAGCGCCAGACCTTTTGCGCTACACTGCGGTATTCAATCTGGCTGAACTGTATCGGTTTCTGCAACGCGATGCGGAGATAGAGTCCCTGTGGCAAGCGCTGGCGTTTCGTGCGCAAGCACAGGGCCAGGCCTATCTGTTTCGGTTGGCGCTGCAGCAACTGGGCACCGAGCGGCAATCGGGTAACGATAAACTGGCGATCGCACCTACGGTGAAAGGCGTGCGCCTGGGTGATCGCAAACCACGCGATGACTCACCGCACCGGATCAGTGAACTCTGGATCGAGGGGGAATTGTTCCACGTGTATATCTACCAGGACGGTGCAAGATATATCAGCTCCGGGAGTGGTAAGATTATTAGCGCGAGCCAGGTAGGAGGAAACAGGGCGATTGGCGACTTGATCAGAATCGGCGAATCTTCCGATCGACCATTGAAAACGCTCGGAATTCCAGACCGACGCCTGCAACTAACCTCGGGTGAATACATCGCATACGATCGTTACGGGCTTGCATTGAAGCTGGACCAGAATCGTGTCCAGGGATGGTTTCTATATCCATAGCCCCATGAGGCTTACGGGTATGCGCTAATTAAAGCAGGGTGAAGACGGTCGAAAAAACCGATAACAAGCAGCAAATCGATCTGGCGCAGCGCGCCGCACAAGGCGATATCGAGGCACAGCGCGAAGTCTATGGAATTGCCGATCCGATAATCGATTTCCAGACCAATCGATTTTGCAAACGATTTTGTCACCAGAACCAGTTCCGCTATCGATGCAGTTTAAGCAAGCCGATCGGTTCCATGGCGACCGATGCATCACTGTGTGAATGGGGCAACGCCAGCTACGGCTGGATGCTGGACGATTTATGTAAGCCCCAACGCCTGAAAAAATTCGAAGGCAGGAATCAGGCCAGCCTGTTTAATTATCTCTACAGTATCGCTAATTCTTTACCCTTTTACGAACGCTGGAAGGATTGGCGTTTTGGTCGCAAGCAACAGGTACCGCTTTATATCCGCGATCTCGGCGAACAGGCGGCAAGCGTTTTTTACGCGATGCGTCGAAATCAGGAATTACCGGAAATTGCACAATCCGTTTCACTCAGTCTGGCCGCAACCGAGACCTTGATCAGCGACATAGTTTTGCAACTCACCCGGCGTCACAGGCTTTATCTACTCGATCCGCCGCATGAAGTTTCGCTTAGCGTCGTGGGCGCTGACGACGCCGAGGAAACTTCCCATCAACAGGATATCCCGGTGCATGATGAAGCCATCGAAAATGTTCAGCAACGCGAACTGCTGCGCAGGGCATGGGCTAATCTGGATGCAGTTGAGCAATTTGTTCTGGAAGCAATGATCGTCGAAGAACAGGATGTGGGCGATGTGCTCAAGGCCTTGCAGGCACTCGACGTCAGCATCAAGCATGGTGTCGACGCAGATCATACCAACCCGCAACAGCTTTACTATTTCAAACGTAAGGCCTTGTCAAAATTGGGGATTTTGTTAGAAGGGTTATGAAAAAAAATTCAAATATCCCCTTTTTACCTGTCTCTTGACAGTATGACCAAACATCCGCATAAAGTGATAAGCACGACTGAACATCCAGAAAATCAACAGCTGCTGGCCTACCTTAAAACGCCTGAAGCGGTGGAATACAATGACTTGCGCCTGCATTTGGCTGGTTGCGGAATTTGCCGCAGGCGCACCGAGTTAACTGCGATGCTAATTGAACAGGGCCCCTGGCTGGAATCGGAGCGGGTCGAAGCCGACCATCGGCTGGATGCGCTATTGTCGGGAAATCTCGACCCGGAGCAGGCAAGCGAGCTGATACACGAATTGAAGCAGGATCCGGCAAGGCTGCGCGCGGCACTGCATTATGCCAGCCATGCCCATGCGATGAGCGAACTTGGCACGCATGAACCCGGGTCCATCTCGATTTGGGACTCAACCACGGAACTATTTAAACAATGGTTGGATTTTCAGGCGCCGATCTGGAAGACGGTGCCGGTAGTAATTGTACTGTTGACGGTTGCAAGCTTGCTGATCAATCAGTATGTCCCTACAGGGCAATCCGAGCACGGGCGAATTATCGCCTTCCAGGACAATTTGACGATTCAGTTTGCGGGACACGAACCCCAGCCGGGGATTGGATTTTTCCGCCAACAGGGCGCAAGCTCGAAACTCTTATCCGGAATGAGTATTGAATTAATAAACAACAACCGGCTGCGAATTTCCTGGCCTGAAATTGCTGGCGTTGAGTCCTATAATCTGAAGTTACGGGTTTTTCGTGATGGCGACACCCGGGTTATAGCCCGGCGGGAGGTTGCCATTACATCCGCCGATATTGAATTGAAGCAACCCTTGACACAGCATCGGTATGAATGGGTTTTAAGTGGAGACACGCTCGATAATCGATCCTTCCAGACCAGCGGGGGATTTGTCATTAGTAAAGAATAGCTGCAAGCTAATCAATTAATTATGAACTATTACAAGATATTTTTATCGGGTTTAGTACTGCTGGCATTGATGCCCGCCAGTGGCCTGGCGGGGCAGTCGCGGGGGATTTCACTCGAACCGAGGGTAGTAGTGCCGACCACGCCTTTCGTAAATGGTGTTTATCGTGCACTGGTTATTGGTAATGACCAGTACCGGGATCCACAGGGGCGTTGGCCCAGGCTAGAAACTGCGGTTTCAGATGCACGCGCAATCAGCAATATTTTGCAGCGGAATTATGGATTCAACGATCTTGAGGTTCTCGAAAACGCGACTCGCAGGGATATTTTAAAGGCGCTGGAAAGATTGTCGAACAAGGCATTGCCCAACGATAGCATTTTGGTCTATTACGCGGGGCACGGCTTCCTCGATAGTGAATCCGAGCGAGGTTTCTGGGTTCCTGTAGATGCCGAGGGAATCGACAGCACGACCTTTTTACGCAATTCGACGATACGCGACGAACTAACGACGATCGCCTCCAGAGCCAGGCACACCCTGTTGATTTCCGATTCCTGCTTTAGCGGCACGCTGTTACGCCGGGGGACTCGTGGAATTTCACCGGACAACCGCGACGAAAAATACTTTCAAAAAGTATCGAAGAAAAAGAGCGTACAAATTATTTCCGCCGGCGGGATCGAATATGTCGATGACAATTATCGCGCGTCGGGGCATTCCCCGTTTACCTATTTTCTGCTCAATGAACTGGAAAATAACAATGAGGCAATGCTGACGGTAAGCGAGTTATCCGGAAATGTCACGCGTGCGGTAGCAAATAATGTCGACCAGATTCCCGAGAGCGGTGTCCTGCTCGGAGCCGGGGATGAACTCGGTGAGTTTATTTTCATCAAATTGAAAATTTCGGTCGAAGGCGTGCCCGCCGAGAATCTCAGCCTTGAAGTGGAAGTGGTTCCGCAAAACGGCAACGTCGTTATCGACAAAGAAATAATCAATTCCAGGCCTGAATCTGACAATCAGCGTCTCGGTATTCCATTACCTACTCTCTAGGTTCGATATGAAAACGAGTTTTCCCGGTTTTACCCTGAGCCCATTGTCGACGCAATTTACCCGCTCGATTATCCTGGGGCTATGCCTGATCTATGTGCCTGTGTGCAATGCGGAGGATACTATTGGTCTCGGAGTTACCGTCAATGGTTCGGCCTGGGAAGGGGACAATGGCTCGGCTAACGGCAGCTTTGAAAGCGATGACGGAGGACAGTTTGCCCTTAGTTTCAACTACCGCCACGATAATTTTTATACCGGCATAAACCTGCAGGGCGGGGAATACGACTTTGATTCAACCGCCCCCTCCCAATTTACTTCACTGGGGGTCGTAAACTCAAGCGGCATTAAAGTGGAGCATCAGGAGCTTGACTTGTTGGTGGGGTATTACTTCTGGACAAACGTATCCTTGTTCCTGGACCTCAAGGTTACCAGGAGCGAGTGGCGTGACACGGGATACGAGCAGGTATTTTCAGGGTTGGGACTAGGCGTATCGGGGTTTCATTCGATTAACCAGGATTGGCTGTTGTTCGGCAGCCTGGGATTCGTCAATGGCGACCTGGATGACAACGATGATTCGTCGCTGGGCGAGGGTACCAGCACCGCCCTGGTCGGGGGTGCGGTTTACCGTATCGATAACAATAACACCATCAATTTTGGAATTAAGTTGCGTAGTTATGATTTCGACTACGATGAGGGTAATCAACAGGAATACAGCCTCAATGGATTGTTCTTTGGCTATCATCATATCTTTCACCTGTAGCTAACAGGTACTGCTTCAATGCTATGTCCTGGAAGGATTACCTGATGCGGCGCTTAATTACCAGGAGTAGTGTCGGCAGCTTGCTGGGGTTACTAATGCTGTCATCTGCTGTCGCAGCTGAACTGGATTCAATCGATGTCAAAATAACCACTCATCTCGGTGATCACCAAAGCTTTGTCGACGGGGACAGCATTTCTTTTTTCCTGTCGCTCGATCGGGATGCCTATATCTACCTGATCTACCAGGATGCCAATTCAAGCCTGCTGCAGCTGGTGCCGAATCAACGTATGCCGGGTAATTTTTTTAAGGCCGGTTTATTCATGCCGGTACCATCCGTGCAACAACCCTTCCAGTTTACCGTGAGCCCCCCATTTGGCGAAGAACGCCTATATGCGTTTGCCACGGACAACGGGATTTTCAAACTTTCAGGAGTCGAAACAGCTAGCGGATTGATTCTGCTTGATGCGGATGTCGACCAGTTGAACGAAATTTTTAAACGGGGCTCGACAACCGCATTTGGCCGTTCCGAATTATTGCTAAAAACGCTACCGCGGGAATAAATTCAGGAATCGTCATCCCGGCATATGCGCCAATCATGACAGGTCGTCCTGACCCTGCTACAACCCGGACGCTTGTTACCGTGGACTTCATAGCGGCCGACGCGGATGGAAATTCCATCGGCCTCAAGCCCGGGTACCACCGCGGCAATTTTGAATGGCGTGCCGTTTTTGTCGGTGTACCGGTAGTACAGCCTGTCGCCTGCCTGCATTAGTGAGGCGTGATTCCTCGCAGGCGTTCACTGCGACGGCGTAACATTTCGAGCGTGGTGAGTAGTACCACCGAGAACAGCACCAGGATAGTTGCCGCGGACAAAATAGTCGGGCTGATTTCCTGGCGGATACCCGACCACATTTGCAGCGGCAGTGTATGCTGTTGGGGTCCACCGATGAACAGGATGATGACGATTTCATCGAAGGAGGTGATGAAGGCAAACAAGGCGCCCGAGATCATACCGGGAGCAATCAACGGCATTTGAATCTTGAAAAAGTTATGTGCCGGCGTACCGCCGAGATTGGCACCGGCGCGCATCAGCGATTTATCGAAGCCTACCAGGGTCGATGTGACCGTGATGACCACGAACGGCAAACCCAGAATGGTATGCGCCAGGATGATACCCGGCAGGGTTGCAATCAGGTTTACCTGGGCGAAAAAGAAAGCCATGCCCGAAGCGGTAATGATCAGCGGTACGATTAAAGGCGAGATCATCAATGCCATGATCAGGCGGCGTGCGGGCATGTGCTCGCTGCTCAGACCCAATGCGGCCAGGGTGCCGACGAAGGTCGCCGTCAGCGTTGAAATGATGGCGATAACCAGACTCTTTTGCGCGCCGGTCATCCATTTGTCGGTACACATGGTGGAGATGTTATCTTCCACATTACCGCAAATTCCAAACAGACCCTTGTACCAGCGCACGGAAAATCCTTCCGGATCCAGTGCCAGCATCTCCGGGGTAAAACTCAGGAACGGCGACGAGGTAAACGACAACGGGATCACCACGATCAGGGGCGCGACCAGGAAAAACAACACGAAACTGCAGAATCCAATGTAGGTGTAGTGCCAGAGCCGCTGACCGGGGGTGATATAGATTGGCAAGGCCATGTCGTTAACCCATCTTCATGTTGTCGATGCCGACAATTCTGTCGTATAACCAGTAAAGAAATAATATTCCGAACAACAGGATGGTACCCATTGCCGCGGCCAGTCCCCAGTTGAGCGATCGCTGCATATGATAGGCGACCATGTTGCCGATCAGGCGGCCATCCTTGCCACCGACCAGCTCGGGCGTGATGTAGTAACCAATGGCGACGATAAACACCAGGATACAGCCGGCACCGATACCGGGGACGGTTTGCGGCATGTAGACGCGGATAAAGGCCATGGTCGGCGTCGCCCCTAGATTCTGCGCGGCTTTCATGTAGGTCGGCGGTATCGTTTTCATGACGCTGTACAGCGGCAGAATCATAAACGGCAACAGGATCTGGGTCATGACGATGACGGTACCATTGAAGTTATACATCATCGCCAGCCGGTTTTCGTCATCGAGCAAACCGATCGAGACCAGGGTATCGTTCACCACCCCGTTTTGTTGCAGCATGATCATCCAGGCGACGATACGCACCAGCAACGATGTCCAGAACGGCATCAGTACGCAAATCATCAATAAATTCGATATTCGCATCGGCAGCGTAGCGAGTAAATAGGCCACCGGATAAGACAGAATCAGGCAGGCGACGGTCACCAGGAAACTGACCAACAGGGTGCGATACCAGAGCAAGTTATAAACTTTGCGTTTTTCATCGACATCGATAATGTTTTTGTCAAAATCGTGGGTTTTATCGACCGAGTTCAGGAAATAACCAAAGGTGCGCTTATCCTTCATGATTCCGAGGGATAACCAAAAATCCTTGTTCGCCCAGCGTTCATCGATTTTGATCAGGGCCTCCCTGTAGGGAGGTTGATTGATGTTCTTGAGTTTTCTCGCGGTACGTTTGACCAGGCTCTTCCACCCCGGCTTGGCGTAATTCATGCGCGTGCTGACCTTGCCGATGTCGATCTTTTCCGCATTCTTCATGTCGAAAACAAAGGCTGCAAACATCGCTTCGGAAGGTTCCGAAGTTTTATCCCAGGCTTCGAATTGTTCCAGCGTTGTCGGTAAAACCCTGTTCACCAGCGCATCGTCGACGCTGCGTGTCAGCATATTTCCGATCGGGATAATAAATAAAAATACCAGGAAAAACAGGGGGCCTGCGACCAGGCCCATTGCGCGCAATTTGCTCTGGCGCAATGATTTCTGCAGGCTTGCCTTCAGCGGGCTGCCGTCTACCGTGAGGATCGGGCCGTCTGTTAGGGTTGCTTGTGCTGTAGCCATGGCATTTTTATCGATTATCGATCATTATCGATCAATAACGAAAATGGAGACGGACCTGGTGTCCGTCTCCAAATTCCATTCAGCGTATTACTGAGCCATCCAGGCAGTATAACGTTCACCGATGGAATCACCGAAGTCGGCCCACCAATCGGGGTCAGCCAGGACCGAACGCGCCATGACTTCCGGACGATTCGGCATGTGTTCCATAATGTTTTTGCCATTGTGGAACCAGGGCTCGCCGGCCTTTATGATCTCGAACGCAGATGCGCGCATCGGGCCGTAGTTGATGTACCTGGCCTGTCCAGCCTGTTGTGCCGGCGCAGAGGCGTGAACCAGGAACTTCTTGGCTTCTTCTGCGTTGGGTGCACCTTTAACCAGAACCAGCCATTCCTCTTCCAGTACCTGTCCGTCCCATACGGTAACGAACTTTTCACCTTCCGACAGAACTGCGGCGCCGATACGACCGTTATAGGCCAGTGACATCGCTACTTCACCCGATTTCACCAGCTCCAGCGGCTTCGCACCCGAGGACCAGAACACCGAGTGATCCTTGATCTTGTCGAGCATATCGAAGGCACGATCGATACCGGCATCGGTGCTCATCACCTTATAAATGTCCTTGACCGCGACACCGTCAGCC
>CAZAVY010000086.1:0-12063 GCA_964488685.1 uncultured Gammaproteobacteria bacterium | reverse complement strand
CAGTTAAGTTTCATTATCTCTTAACTGGGTGGTATCAATCTATTAGACCATGTCATACCCAATGGGAGATCGCTAAAGCCCCTTTCGTATGGCATAACGCCCAAGATATTGCACCTATAGGAAGCGTACAGCGAAGCCATGATTATGGCCGGGCAGAGTATGAAAAATACCTGCAAGGACGCGATGCTCGAATTGCAATTCGGGATGTTAAGGAAGGAATTATTCAAGAGGCCAGAGCAAAACTGCCACCCTAACGAACGGATCGCATCGGGACTGCTCAATTATTTTCTTTGCCATATCTCCATTCGTCTGGCGGCGTAACAAAGAACGGATCACGACACCATCCGGTTGGTCGCGTGACGATCATCCCAACACCATATTCTGGTGCAAGCTCCGTAAAACTTATTCCCGCCGTTATGGGCTTGCCAATATCGTCGTAACGAACTAAGTCTTCAATATCGCCGTATCGTGCTGGACAATGGGAAAGACCTCGCCAGTCCGTTCCAGTACCAGCGATGAAATCAATTTGCCAGAAACTCCCTACACTGTCATTCGGGGGCGCATCGACCAGTGCTCTGGAACGGTAATTTGTTCCGATTGATTTTTGCGTATATCTAAGTACGTCTGTAGAGGCTCGTTCCAGCCCGATCCTCAATACTCGCGGCAGAGTTAGGAATCCATCTAAGTTAGGTGACAACACCGACAGCCAGTGCATCATTTCCCCATCTCGTTGTGTTGCAGTATTTCGCATTCCATGCCTATCGCGACGGTTACCCTTTTTTAGCGTGGTGTGCGATGTCCATTTCATGCCTACTGGCGGATCGAGTGTGAAATGATCTACAGGCTTGCCAGCAAATCGACCGAGGTTATCCGACTCGGTAAATTTGAAATCACCGCCCGGAAAGAAGAGCAGCTTTTTGGTGAGAGTCAAGACCAAACCGCCTATAAGGGTTGGCGCACTACCGTCCGAATGACGAATCCCTACGAATTGCCAAGGTGATCCGGGCGCACCACCGTTTGCAGGGTCCCGCATCGGGCGAGCGATTGGATGATTTGTATCGACTACAAGTTCGTTCCGCCCTTCGTGAATAGTCAGTATGTAAACTAACGGCAATACCCCGTCAACAGCTCCGGTATGTGGGGGCTTTGCCGGATATAAGCCGATGTGATCTTTTCCTTCCGAAGTTACTATCCCCATTTTTATTACGTAGTCGATTTCATCAATTTGACTCATTGTGCCGATACACCGTTTCGCTTTCAGCATTAAATCTAACATTGTATCAAAGCTGTGTGCGGAACTATGAAATCATCAATTCTGTGGACAGTATATGTATTAAACGAAGACTAACTTACTTTCCGACATTTTTAGTGTGCCAATTCATCGTAGATAATCGCAATCGGCAGGGCGTCCAAAAATGGCTATAGGTCGCCGCTAGTGAGCGGTTTCTCAGCGTCTCCTTTTATTTGGATAGTAGGTGTAACAACCCAGTAATTGTGGAGGGGCAAATCAACGGCTTAACGAAGTTTATTCATAAAATATTCATAAATTCATAAAATCCAAATTCCGATCATTTGGAGAAGTTGTTTATATAGTTGATTTAAAAGGGAAAAATGGTGGGGCGTGGGCGGCTCGAACGCCCGACCACCTGATTAAAAGTCAGATGCTCTACCAACTGAGCTAACGCCCCGGGGAAGAACGGGAATAATACCTATCCCCGAATCGATTTCAAGCAAATTAAATTCTGAATGCGAAACAGTACTAGACATCATGTTTTAACTTCCCTGTCGAAAACATGAAGTCTGATGTTTTCGACAAGAATGGTTCCAGAAAAAAGCGTTCTATAACAATTCGTTGCAAGTTAAAACATATCAGCCCGGACATTTCATGAACTGCCGCGATGATTGCGCAGGACTTTGTTTCCTCAGGAGATTTTCCGAAGAAGTGTCGGACCAATGGATCCGGCCGACTGAGGAAGGTGCCTGAGGAAACAAAGGTCAAGCAAGGGCGCGAGCACGTTTATGAATTGTTCGGGCTAGTGACCCTCCTTGCGAATGCGATCCAGGCGCTTGGTTGCGAGGCGCGCGGCGGTAGCGGCTGGAAAGCGGGTACGCAAATCCTGCAGGATTGCTTTTGACTGCGGGAATTGCTTGAGCTCGTAGAAGGTGTAGCCGAGCTTGAGCATGGCGTCAGGTACCTTGTTACTGGTGGGGTAGGTTTTAAGCACATTTTTGAACTCGATTATTCCCTGCTCGAAATTGCGGGTTACATAATGCGCTTCGCCAAGCCAGTATTGCGCGTTGCCGGCATAACTACTTTTTGGGAACTTGACCAGGAAGGTTTTCAGTTCGGTTTTTGCAATTTTATATCGACCCTCTTTTAGCTTGTCGAACGCCGCCTGGTAAGCCGCCTTCTCCTCGCTTTGAGTGACCGATGGAGTTGGCGAGACGGATGCCGTTAACGAGGGTGTAGGAACACTCGCCGCGCCACTGCTTGACGGTTCTAGCGACGGAATCTGTTGTCCGGCGGTGGTCGCTGATTGAGCCGGTTCGATTGCGGGTGCAACTTGTGGGACATTAATTTGCCCAGTGGGAGCCGGTGCAATGGCACCGCTTTCCAGATCGCGCAGACGTCGATCGATATCGAGGTACAATTCCCGCTGACGCTTCTTGATCTCGGTGATGTCGTTATCCTGAACCTCGATATCCCCACGCAACTCATTGACTTCCCCCGCTATTTGATCAACCGTCTGAATCATTTCAAGCATTGCGCGATTGTCGATCAGACGACCGAGGCGATTCATGTCGTCTGACAGCTTTTTTAATTGCTCCTGGGCGCTCGAAAGCTTGGACTCCGAGCGCTGTGACAATTCGGTCAGGCGTTCCACCCGCAGGGTAAGCTGCTCCGGGGTAAGCGCGCTTTGCGCGAACACCGGGGCCATAGCAACACCTGCCAGTACAATTCCTGACACAACTGTGGCGCGCATTGAATTGATCGCCGGGTTCATACTAGTTCACCGTATAGATCAATTCGACGCGTCGATTCTTACCCCAGGCTTCTTCGGTGTGGCCTGACATTGCCGGCTCTTCTTCACCATAGCTCACGGTATCGACCTGGCCGGTCGATGCGCCCTGGAACAGTAATACGCGTCTGACAGACTGCGCTCGGCGATCGCCCAGCGCGATATTGTATTCACGACTACCGCGCTCGTCGGCATGCCCTTCGAGACGCACTGTGACTTCACCGTTACCGGCAATAAAATTGCCATGGGTTTCGAGAATCTGAATCGATTCACTGGTCAGTTTGGCGCTATCGAACTCGAAATAGATGACGCGACTGGACAGCGCGCCCTCGGTTTGCTCGAGCATTTCCAGCGCGGTCATGGGGCCGTCGTCAACGATTGCCATGCTGTCAATGCTATCCCCGTCAACGATACCCGTAGCATCGGCGCCGCCGCTGCCGTCGTCAACAACACCGGTATCGGTCTGGGATTGGCCGTCGGTAGCTGCATCCCCATCGAGAATTTCATCCTGCGTGGTGGCACAGGCGGAAATAAAGACCGCCATGAATCCGGCAATCATCCATGGACTCATCAATTTATATAATTTCATGTTATTCCTGCTCCGCTTGTATTCAGTAGTTATTTACTTTGAAAAGGACCCCAGACCGGTTCACGAATATCGCCCGCCTGGTCGGATAATTTGTGTTTTGCGCGGCCGTCAATCGAAACCGCAAACAAGAAACCGCTATTGTTACGCGTAGACGCGTAGAGCACCATCTTTCCATTCGGGGAAAACGACGGCGATTCATCCAGCGAGCTATCGGTAAGCACGATCAAGTTACCGTTCTCGCGTTCGAACTGGGCTATTTTATATCGGCCCCGCTCGGCGTGCACCATCGCAATGTACTTACCGTCCGGTGACAGGCTTGCCGCGCTATTGTAACGCCCTTCGAAGGTAATTCGCCTGGGTTTGCCCCCACCCACGTTGATCCGGTACAGCTGTGGCGACCCCGATCGATCGGAGGTGAAAATAATGGCCTTGCCATCGGTGGTCCAAACCGGTTCGGTGTCGATGCTGCGATGGCGGGTCAGGCGTTTGAGACGCTTGGTCGCCGCATTCAAGGTGTAAATGTCGGGGCTGCCATCCTTGGATAGAACCAATGCCAGGAACTTGCCGTCGGGTGACCAGCTGGGGGCGCTATTCATTCCCTTGAAACTGGCCACTTTGGACCGGCGCGCGGTCGCAAGATGCTGAATGTAAATCTCGGGGCGCTGGTTTTCAAATGACACATAGGCCAGCGATTTGCCATCGGGCGACCAGTTCGGCGACATGATAATCTCATCGGACTCGAGCACATTTTGCGCATTGAAACCATCGGTATCGGCGACCTGTAATACGTACTTGCGGGCCGCATCTTTCTGCACGCGTATGAAAGCGATTCGAGTATCAAAAGCACCCCGGGTGCCGGTGATTTTCTCGTATATCAAATCGCTGATCTGGTGCGCGCTGGAGCGCAGTTTACGTTTCCTGGTAGTTTGAACGATTCCCAGCAACTGTTTTTGCCTGAGTACATCGAGTAACTGGAATTCGATATTGTAAACCCCCGCCGATTTCTCCAGCACGCGTCCAACTACCAGGTAGTCCTGGCCGGCATTTTTCCATCGTGCGTATTGCACCTGGTTACTGTAATGCGGGTTAGCCGGTAGCTCGGAGCGGTCCATGGATTTCAATACACCGCTACGATTCAGATCACTGGCGACAATTTCAGCCAGATCGACCGGTAACTTTCTGCCCAGGCGTGAGGTATCAAAAGGGACCACGGCGATGGGTAACGCGCCTTCGGCACCGCCTGTAATTTCGATCGTCAGGGCTGCATTGGCGCCGCTCATCAAGCCCCAGAGAAGAACTGCCAACATGGATGCAACCAGGTGTTTTCTATGCATATTTGCTGCTTACTCGAACGGTCTAAAAGTAAATTTAATGTCACGGTCAAACAAGGCTGGATCCGCCGGTTTCGGCAGTGGTTCGGCTTTGTAGACTGCATTTTCGATCGAAGCGCGGTAAGTCGCGGTACTACCACCACAGGCACCAAAGTTGACATCGAGAATAATACCACCCGGTCCCTGGAGCACGTTAACTTCGCACTCGGGCATTTTCTCACTTCCGGCCGGCCTTTGCCAATTTCGTTCAACCTTTTGCGCGATCGCCAGAATATAAGCCTCGCGCAACGTGTTCAGCCGGCGCTGATTCTCTTCTGCCTGCAGTTTTGCCTTAAGTTCTTCCTCCTTGCGTTTCTGCTCTTCTTCGGCAAGTCGACGTTGCTCGGCCTGTTTGCGCTTACGCTCCTCTTCCAGTCGCTTCGCCTCATCGGCCTTGCGTTTTTCTTTTGCGATCCGAGTTTCTTCGGCCTTGCGTTTCTGCTCTGCGGCTTTAGCGGCTTCAGCCTTGCGCTTATCATCAGCCTTACGTTTTTGGTCCGCCTTCTTTTTATCTGCAGCCTTGCGTTTTATATCGGCCTCTTTTTTGCGTTTTTGTTCAGCTTTCTTGTTAGCCTCGGCCTTACGTTTCTTTTCCGCGTCTATTTTCTTTTTATCCGCGCGCTTCTTTGCCTCGATATCTTTTTTCTTCTCTATCGCAGCCTGGTTGCGATCTTGCTCGAGTCGTTTTTGTTTCTCCCTGTCCTCGAGCTGCTGTTGATTGACAACTTCGGCCTTGATGGTCTTGGTAACCGGGCCTGCCTTGGTCATTTTCGGTTTATCGGAAAACTGCAGGTTGACGACCATCGCCACGATTACCAAAAGGTGAATCCCCAGCGAAATCACCAACGCCCACGGGTGTCTGCGCAACTCCGATAACACTAGGGTGTTTCCTCGGGTTCGGTTACCAATCCTACCGAACCGACATTGGCCTGTTGCAGCAATACCAATGTTGTCACGACATTCTGGTAAGGTCCATTGGCGTCACCACGCACCATTACCGGGCGCCTCGGTTCCTTGACCAACGCTGATTTCACCTGTTTCACGAGCGCCTCGGCACTGATGTCAGCATCGGGATCGACCGCGATATTGAGATACATCAGCCCTTTCTTATCCACCGTAATAACGATCGGCTCCGGGCTTTCCGCATGCAGCGGGTTTGCCGGCGCGCTTGGCAGGTCCACATCGACTCCCTGCTTCAGCAGGGGCGCCGTCACCATGAAGATGATCAACAGTACCAGCATCACGTCGATGTAAGGTACCACGTTGATTTCCGAAACCGCGCGACGCTTTTTCACTGCAATAATCCTTACTTGGGTGAATGTGCCTGGCGCTGCAGGATACCGGTGAACTCTTCGAGGAAGTTTTCGTAACGCACGATCATGGCGTCGATTTCACTGGTGAACTTGTTATAGGCCACAACCGCGGGGATCGCGGCCAGCAAGCCCATTGCGGTCGCGATCAGGGCTTCCGAAATACCGGGTGCGACCATCGCCATGGTCGCCTGCTGTACCCCCGCAAGCGCACGAAAAGACTCCATGATGCCCCACACCGTGCCAAACAGACCGACGTAGGGGCTAACCGAGCCGACCGTCGCCAGAAACGACAAATTGTTTTCAAGCAACTCGATTTCCCGTGACATGGAAACCTTCATCGCGCGATGGGCTGAACGCACGACCTCGCTGTTGTTGAGTTCGGCTTTGCGGGCACGTGCAAATTCGCGAAACCCGTTTTCAAATATCGCCTCCAGCCCGAAGCGTCTTTCCTGGCGCACACTTAGCTGGGCGAACAAATCACTTAAATTGATTCCGGACCAGAAACGGCCTTCAAAGGTTTTGGCTTCGGCCTGCGACTGGCGGATGTAACCGCGTTTGACGTACATTAGCGCCCAGGACATCACCGAGGCCACCAGCAGTATCAGCATCACCAGTTGCACCGGTATGCTGGCATTGAGAACTAGGTCTAACAACGAATCATCATTCATGGTTTTGAGGTATGGTTTTAACGGGTTAGTTGCAGGGCCTAGTTACAGATCACGCGCCCTGGTTTGCAGGTTTTATTCCGAAATGCGAATACGCGCGCGATGTTACCACACGCCCGCGCGGGGTTCGCATCATGAAGCCCTGCTGAATCAGGTATGGCTCGATCACATCTTCGATGGTGCCGCGTTCCTCGCCTATCGCCGCCGCAAGATTTTCCACGCCAACGGGTCCGCCATCGAATTTTTCGATCAGGGACAGAATCACGCGTCGATCCATGTGGTCGAGGCCAGACCGGTCGACCTTGAGCATTTCCAGTGCCGCCTGCGCAATTTCCACGCTGATAACGCCATCGGCCTTCACTTCGGCATAATCGCGAGCTCGGCGCAGCAAGCGGTTGGCGATGCGAGGCGTGCCACGGGCACGACTTGCAATTTCCCTGGCGCCTTCCGCTTCGAGCTGGATTTCAAGCAATCCTGCCGAGCGCAAGAGGATGCGACCCAGTTCTTCGGCGCTGTAGAATTCCAGACGCTGCACAATCCCGAATCGATCGCGTAAGGGTGAAGTCAAAAGACCTGCACGGGTTGTGGCGCCGACCAGCGTAAACGGCGGCAGGTCGAGTTTGATCGATCTTGCAGCCGGGCCTTCGCCAATCATGATATCGAGCTGGAAGTCCTCCATCACCGGATACAGGATTTCTTCGACGATCGGGCTGAGCCGATGGATTTCATCGATAAACAGAACATCGTGCGCTTCGAGATTGGTCAGGATTGCAGCCAGATCGCCGGCCTTCTCCAGCACCGGGCCCGAGGTATGTCGCAGGTTGACCTGCATTTCATTGGCAATAATATGCGACAAGGTGGTCTTACCGAGCCCGGGCGGGCCGAATATCAACACGTGATCTAGTGCTTCCTTTCTGTTTTTCGCAGCCTGCACGAAGATATCCATCTGTTCGCAAACTTCGTCCTGGCCGACGTAATCCGCCAGTAACTTGGGTCTCAGGGCGCGGTCCTGCGACAATTCCTCAACCACCGCATCCGCGCTGATCAGACGATCTTCACTCATAGCTTGACCGTCGCCTGCAGCGCAGTTTTGATCAACTGCGAGGCACTGTCGAAAGACTCGCCCTGTTGTTGCGCACGGCTAATCATCTTTTCGGCGTCGATAGGCTTGTATCCCAGGGCCTGCAGGGCTTCGATAGCCTCGCTCACAACCGAGTGACCGCCGGCAGCAACCAGCCGGGTTGGAACATCGCCAGTCAGGGCTTCGACCTTGTCGCGCATTTCGATGATCAGACGTTCCGCGGTTTTCTTTCCGACTCCGGGCAGGCGCATCAGCATCGCCACATCATTATTGGCGATGCAAAGGGCAAATTGCTGGTTATCAATGCCTGATAGAATCGTCAAGGCCATCTTCGGGCCGACACCATTGATACGAATCAGCTGGCGGAACAGCTTGCGCTCCTGTTCGTCGTTGAATCCGATCAGATTGTGCGAATCGTCTTTTATCAACAGATGGGTCCAGATGGATATTTGATCCCCGACCTCGGGTAACCGATAGAAGGTCGTCATCGAAACGTCGGCCTCGTAACCCACTCCGTTACAGTCAATGAGAATCTGCGGCGCGCGCTTGGCAGCCAGTATGCCTGTCAATCGGCTGATCATCGTCGATGACGTCTCCTGCGCTTAAACAAGGTGGAATCGATTCCCGTCTTTTGCTGCGTGGCATAATATTGAGCATGGCAGATAGCTATCGCGAGGCCATCCGCTTCATCGACCTGCAGCAGCTGTCGAATACCCAGTAATCGTTTGACCATATGCTGAACCTGGTCCTTGTTGGCGGCACCGGTACCGACGATGGCCTGCTTGATTTCTCGTGGCGCATATTCAGCAATTTCGAGCCCGGCCTGGTATGCGGCGCAAATTGCCGCGCCGCGAGCCTGACCCAGTTTCAATGCCGAATCCGCATTACGCGCCATAAAAACGTTTTCAATACTCATATGCTCGGGTTGGTGTTTTAAGATCACCTCGTTTATCGCCGTAAAAATATTACCCAGCCGCTGCGGCAAACTGTCACCGCTTACCTTGATATTTCCGCTGCCGATGTACTCGATGCGATTTGCGTGATTGTCGATAAGACCGAAGCCGGTGATTCTCGATCCGGGGTCAATACCCAGGATTATCATCAGCCCCCGGCCTCGTAAGCTTCCACAGGAATGTCGACGTTGTAATAAATTTCCTGCACATCGTTCGAGCTCTCCAGCCACTCGACCAGGCGCAGCACTTTCTGGGCGTCATCGAGGTTCAGCTCGGCATTGGTGGATGCGCGCATGGTTAAATCGGCGTCTTCCGGTTCCAGCCCGGCGTCGGTCATCGCCTGCTTCACCGCGACATAGTCTTCGGCCGTGGTCAAAACTTCGATGCTGCCATCGTCGGCAACGATGACATCCTCAGCACCGGCGTCAAGCGCGGCTTCCATGACGCTATCTTCATCATACTCCGGTGAATACAGCAATACGCCAACACTATTAAACAGGTATGCCACCGATCCACTCTGCCCGAGATTTCCACCGGCTTTGGTGAAGGCGTGGCGTATTTCGGCCACGGTACGATTGCGATTATCCGACAGGCAATCGACGATGACGGCGACCCCGGATGGTCCATACCCTTCGTAGCGAATTTCTTCGTAGCCTGAGCCGTCGAGTTCTCCGGCGCCACGCTTTACCGCGCGATCGATCGCATCTCTGGTTACCGATTGGGACTTGGCTTTGTCAACCGCGGTTCGCAACGAAGGATTGGCATCGGGGTCGGATCCCCCGGCCCTGGCGGCAACAACGATTTCGCGGATCAGACGGGTGAACAGTTTTCCGCGCCTGGCATCCTGCGCTTTCTTACGGTGCTGAATATTAGCCCATTTGCTGTGGCCCGCCACGGATTCAACCTCGGTAAAAGGGCACTATGTTAGCACTTTTTCGGGGACGCTTTACCAGCCAGGGGGGAGTTTCTTCTCAATAGTGATTTGTTTACCTTCTATCGTGATGTATCCGCCGGTTTTTAACTCTTTGAGGATGCGATGTACCATCTCGCGAGTCGCGCCGACGCGGCTGGCGATGTCCTGCTGGGTGAGCTTTTCGGTAATCAGTTTATCGCCAACTTCTTCGGCGTGCTTGTATAGAATCCGTACCACGCGATTGTAGACGTCTTCAAGCGCGAGACTGCTGACTTCTTCAGTCAGGTCCTGAATGCGATGTATCAGCAGGTCGATAATCTGCATACTCACCGATGGTTTGTCGAGCAGGGTATCCATGAAGATCTGTCGCGAGATTATACCGAAGGTAGATTCTTCGGTGGTTATGATACTGGCCTGACGAGGGATTCCGCCCAAAGGAGCGAGTTCACCGAAGGCTTCACGCTCGCCAAGGGTATTGATGATGATTTCCTTACCCTTGTCATTTTGCAGGAAGACGTCGACCTTGCCTTGCAAAATCACGTAGAACGAATCGGTTTCATCACCCTGGCTGACAATTACCGTGTTTTTAGGGAATTGACGAATAACCGTTTGCGATGCGACACGCTCTATATCGTCCTCACTCATCCCGCGAAACAGCGAAATATCTTCAAGTGTTTCGTTTAAAGTTGCCATATTTTTTACTTAACGCGCCCGGCGCAATCGGCAATCATCACTAAATTCGGATGAGTAATCAAGATTAAATCGACAAGCTGTTATCGATAACCGACCGGCCAGTCATAATCGCGGGTTGCGGAATCCCCATCAAATGCAGGACGGTCGGTGCAATCGCAGATAGGTTTCCTCCCGAAACAAGCGTTTGCACACCATCGTCGATAATCAGGCATGGTACCGGGTGGTTGGAATGTCGGGTATGCGGCTCACCCGTATCCGGATCGACCATTTCGTCACAATTTCCATGGTCGGCAGTCAGCACAATCGCGTAGTCGCTTGCTATCGCCGTTTCCAGCACCCGCCCTACTTCACGATCCAGCGATTCTACCGCGGTGATTACCGCGGCGCGTACCGCGGTATGCCCAACCATATCGCCATTGGCAAAATTAACCACGATAAACTGGAATTCGCCGGATTGCACGGCCGTGATGACTCCGTCCGCCACCTCGCGCGCGCTCATTTCGGGCTGCAGATCATAGGTCGCGACGCGTGGAGAATTGATTAATATACGTTCTTCACCCGGGTAAGGATCCTCGCGACCACCGTTAAAGAAAAAGGTGACGTGAGCGTATTTCTCGGTCTCGGCGCAATGCAACTGCCGCAATCCGGCATCACTAATGACGCTACCCAGCGTGGTCTCGGGCCCAAGCGGTAAAAACGCGATGGGTAACTCGAGCCGGGAATGGTAATGCGTCATACAGGTCACCCTGACTGGACGGTAACCGGCCCCACGATCGAATTCCTGAAACACATCGAGTGCAAAGGCGGCGCTGATTTGACGCACGCGGTCGTTACGAAAATTGAAGAAGAGCATTTCGTCCCCAGCCTTTACAACTTGCAAACCGGGCAAACGTGTCGGCAGGATAAACTCATCGCCGGTACCGGCATCATAGCCTCGCTGCATCGCCGCAAGCGCCGAATCGGCGGTTTCGCCACTGCCATACACGATATTGTTCCATGCCAGTTCGACACGATCCCAGCGTTGGTCACGATCCATAGCATAGTAACGCCCCGACACGGTACCGATCAGGCCATCACATTCAGCCAGCAATGTCTCGAGATCAGGCAGATACGACGTTGCTGCCCGGGGTGGGGTATCGCGTCCATCGGTAATCATGTGCAATTGCGGCACAACTTGATGCTGATGACACAGGCGAATCAAGGCAGCGAGGTGATCGATATGACTGTGCACGCCACCGTCCGATACCAGCCCGATCAGATGCAATGGCCGGTTTGCTGCTCTGCAGGCTTGCACCGCACCGAGCAAGGCCGGATTGTCGTAAAAACTACTATCCTCGATAGCGTCATCGATACGCACCAGATCCTGCTTGACGATACTGCCACTGCCAATGGTCATATGGCCAACTTCAGAATTGCCCATTTGCCCGGCCGGAAAACCTTCGGGGCGACCTGAAGCCTGGAGATTT
>CAZAVY010000085.1:0-12074 GCA_964488685.1 uncultured Gammaproteobacteria bacterium | reverse complement strand
TTTACATACACTCAACCGGCCAAGATAATTGTCGTCCGACCGGCCAAGTTAATTGTCGTCTAATACCCGCCAATGATATCGAAACACAGTAACCTACTGCCCGCGCTCGGATTTCTGCGCATTGCACTGCTGATCGCAGCACTGCTCAACATCGTGCCGCCACTGATCGAAATCCTGGTCCCGCTTACGGCGGGTGACGATGAACATCATTTATGGTCGGTACTGACGAGGGTTATAACACCGGTCATCGCACCGCTGCTGGTAGTCGGGATCCTGTTCGATTACATCATGTCACGGGTACGCGCGGCCGACGCAGGCGGCGAACTACGCACGCAGTTTATCCAGATCGGACGAATTGAACTGGCCGTGCTCGGCCTTATGTTGCTGTTCTGGGTGCCGTATTTCATACTAAAGCTTTAGGCCATAGGCTAGTTTCGAAGGTCGAAAATTCCTAAGTCCAGATACAGGACAGATCGGATTATTACTGGCGGCAATCAGATAGAAGCAAGATAAAATATTGTTGCGATCGACAAAGATTTACCTGAACAAATATAAAAGATAGCACCAGAGTGTCTGACAATTTTAATCGATATATCAAACACATAAAAAAGTAGCCACCGTTACCGAAAAATTCATTAAATTCTTTGGATATGTCATTCGGTGCATCTTTGAAAGAAACTCTGGCCCAGGTCACACAGGGCCCTATCATCTATTCAGTGCTCACTGCACACTTTCAGTCAGCAGAACCTGATCCGCTTGCGACTGCAGGTGCTCAGCCAATCCCGGCAGCAGTTCCAACGCGAGAGCCAATTTCTCAAGATGGATCTTTTCCGAGGGATGGTCTGGATTGATCACCAAACAGGAAGCGAGATACAACTCGGTTTTCTGTTCGAGGCCGCTAGCGCCGCTGGCAATTTCCTCAACCGGGATATCCTTGCTCAGTAAGTCGAACAGCATTGCCTTAGACGTCGCTAGGCAGCTCCATTTGATCAACGGCTTTAAAAATAATTGGTGGGATCAATGGTGGGATGAAATTGTTTATAAACAAAAAAAACCTAACTATCAAATAGTTAAAGCTTTGTCTGGCGGAGAGAGAGGGATTCGAACCCTCGATACGCTATTAACGTATACTCCCTTAGCAGGGGAGCGCTTTCGACCACTCAGCCATCTCTCCGAATCTATCGTATAAACTACAATGCAATAGCCGGATAAACAAGGCTATTGCATTGTGATTTATTGAAACAGGCGATGAAAATCGCTTTAAATTAGGTTCGAACTATCCTTCGACTGTATTTCCCAATTGGTCCTGCCCTTCTTCCGCTTTGATACGCTCGTAAATTTCTTCACGATGCACCGCCACTTCTCGAGGTGCATTCACTCCAATCCTTACCTGGTTTCCCTTAACGCCAAGAACGGTTACGGTAACTTCGTCCCCGATCATCAAGGTCTCTCCAACACGCCGTGTCAATATCAGCATTCCTATCTCTCCCGATGAACTTCACAGTAATCTAGTCCTGTATTCCTTACAGGTACTACTTATTAATTATTATTATTCAGGCTTTTTCTCCGAGCCGAACAGATTCTACCCCAACTGGCTTCAGCTAAGCTAGTTGAAATAATTTATCACTTGGTTTTCAGATCGAATCCCTCGTGCAGTGCACGAACTCCCAGTTCGAGGTACTTTTCGTCGACAACCACCGAAATTTTGATCTCGGAAGTTGAAATCATCAGTATGTTGATTCCTTCCCCGGCCAGAACTTCGAACATCTGACTCGCGATTCCGGCATGTGAGCGCATGCCGACACCGACAATGGAAATTTTGACGATTTTGTTGTTACCGGACACTTCCCGTGCTTTCAATTGCTTTGCGGTCCGCTCGAGTGTTGCAAGCGCGGTATCAAAGTCATTGCGGTGTACCGTAAAAGTGAAGTCGGTGTTTCCATCGGCACTGACGTTTTGCAGTATCATGTCGACTTCGATATCGGCATCTGAAATCGGACCCAGAATCCGGTAGGCAACGCCCGGCGTATCGGATACGCCGTTAATGGTTAGCTGGGCTTCGTCGCGATTGAACGCGATGCCCGATATAAGAGCTTGTTCCATAGTTTTATCCTTACCATATTCCGAGGTTATCAAGGTGCCGTCACCTTCTGCAAACGACGAGAGAACGCGCAGCGGTACTTTATATTTCTGGGCAAATTCTACCGCACGAATTTGCAACACTTTAGACCCGAGGCTGGCCATTTCCAGCATTTCTTCAAAGGTGACTATATCCAGCCGACGTGCCTCGGGCTCAACCCGCGGATCGGTTGTGTAAACACCATCGACATCGGTGAAAATCTGGCATTCGTCAGCTTTTAGTGCCGCCGCAAGCGCCACTCCGGTAGTATCCGAGCCGCCACGTCCAAGCGTTGTTATATTGTTGTCTTCGTCGACACCCTGGAATCCGGCAACGACGACAATACACCCGTTTTTCAGGTCGCCAGTAATCTTTTCATGGTCGATTGACTTGATACGCGCCTTGTTGTGCGCGCTATCGGTAGTGATCTTGACCTGGGCACCGGTGTAAGAACGCGCCGGGTAGCCACGTTTTTCCAGCGCCATCGCCAACAGTGCTATCGTGACCTGCTCGCCGGTAGTCAACAGGACATCAAGCTCGCGACCCCGCGCCTGTTCATCGACCTGTCGGGCAAGCTCGATTAAACGGTTGGTCTCACCACTCATCGCGGAGGCGACGACAACCAGGTCGTTACCCGCATCCTTGTATGATATAACCTTATCCGCAACGGCTTCGATACGCTCGATCGTGCCTACCGAGGTTCCGCCATATTTTTGCACCAGTAGCGCCATTAGTTACAGACTTGAAAATGCGACCGCGGATTATAGAAAATATAGCGTCAATTGTATAACGATATTCTTTAGCAAGGGCTTACCAGAGCATAATGAAACCAGTCCCCGGTTCGAGTTCCAGCTGCCAATGATCTCGCTATTCCAGTTCGAGGTTGCTGCCTTGTTTGCGATTGTTGGCGTGATGCTATTCGCCGGCCTGGTCCACGGCACCCTGGGTCTCGGCTTCCCGATGGTGGCAACTCCTTTACTGGCAACCATGATGGATGTGCGCAGCGCAATCCTGGTCACGCTGTTGCCGACCATGGCCGTCAATGTCGCCAGCATACTCAACAGCAAGGCAACGCTGGAAAACACCCGAACATTCTTACCGCTGCTCGGTTTCACACTACTGGGCTCTATAGTCGGAGCCGGTGTTCTGGCGACTTCCGACCCCGCTCCATTTCGAATCGTGCTTGCCGGACTGATCTTGCTATACCTGTGGAACAGCTTGCGCGTCTCGAAAAAATGGCTGGATCGAAACCCGCTGCTGTCGATGTCGTTGTTTGGAATCGTTGCCGGTTTTTCGGCAGGCACCACCAACGTAATGGTTGCGGTATTAATCATTTATTTTCTGTCGTTGAAAACGCCGCGCTCGAGCATGGTGCCGACACTTAACACCTGCTTTCTGGTCGGCAAATTCTCGCAGATTGTGGTGCTCGCCATCGCCGGTCTGCTCGGTGTCCGACTGGTCATTGAGACTGCACCGCTTGCAGTCGTCGCCGTGATTGCCCTGCTGCTGGGTCAGCGATTGCAGTCTCGCATCGATGTAGGTACTTACCAGGCGATCCTGCGCAGGTTGCTGGGGTTGTTAGCCACAATTTTGATTGTCCAGTTTCTAAGCGAGGCTGGTTTGATAAGCTGGCCATAAACCGTGGGCGGTTGACCCGTATTTTGCCCGCAAGGTCGCGCAATTCGTGTAATTTTAAGACTAAAGCTGACTTTCTACCCAGGAGATTACGGATTCGAGTGCCGTTTCGAGGTTTTCCGGTTGATTACCCCCGGCCTGCGCCATATCCGGTCGACCGCCACCACGACCGCCACATTGTTCGGCTACGAAATTGGCCAGATCACCAGCAGGGATGCGCCTGGATTCCACCGGGGTGACACCGGCGATGATCGACACCTTACCATCTTCACTGCTGGCCAGTACGATGGCGGCGGCCCCCAGCTTGTTCTTGAGCTGATCAACCGTGTCACGCAGGGTTTTCACATCCGCGCCATCGAGACTCACCGCCAGTACCTTGATGCCCTTAACTTCCTTTGCCTGAGCGGCGAGATCACCACCGCTGTGCGAGGCGAGTTTCGATTTCAGCGACTCGATCTGTTTTTCCAGGGAACGATTACTAGACTGTAACTGCTCGATACGCGGGAGCAGATCGTCTCGGCCCGCCCGGAGGGTCTGCGCCGCCGCTTCGAGTTTGCTTTCACTTTCAATGAACCGCCTTACCGCGGCGTCACCGGTTACGGCTTCGATACGACGCACCCCGGAAGCGATGCCGCTTTCAAACACGATCTTGAAAAGTCCGATATCTCCAGCACGCGGCACATGGGTGCCGCCGCAGAGTTCGATCGAATCAGATCCAATTTTAAGAACCCGCACCACATCGCCATACTTTTCCCCAAACAACGCTATCGCACCGGATTTCTTGGCAGTTTCCATACCCATTAACTCGGCCCTGGTTTTCAAATTTCCCCGAATCTGGTCGTTAACCAGGGTTTCAATTTCTACCATCTGATCCGGCTCCAATGGCTGGTAGTGCGAAAAATCAAAGCGTAGCTTATTGAAATCAACAAGCGAACCCTTTTGCTGCACATGTTCGCCCAGTACCCGCCTCAAAGCCGCGTGCATTAAATGCGTTGCCGAGTGATTGAGCACCACCGCGCATCGGTAATCCTGATCGATTCGGGCGTTTACCCTGTCGGCGATTTTGAGCTCCCCGCTGAGCAGTGTACCGATGTGAAGATAGACCTCACCCTGCCTTTGTGTATCGGTAACCCTGAACGTGGTTTCGTCACCGATCGAAATGGTACCGATATCTCCGACCTGACCCCCTGATTCCGCATAGAATGGTGTGCGATCCAGGATAACGATTGCCGGGTCACCATTGTCAAGTTGCCCGGTGACCGCATCGTTTTGCAGTATCGCAATCACCTTCGCATCCGCAGCGGGTTGCTCGTAGCCGAGGAACCCGGTTGGCGGATACGTATCGAGCCTGAATTCATCGCTGATGGTATTGAACTGGCTGGACGCGCGTGCGCGCGAGCGTTGTGCTTCCATTTCGACTTCGAAACCTTGCTGATCAATTTCAAGACCTTTTTCACGCGCCACATCCGCTGTCAGATCAACCGGAAAACCATAGGTGTCGTAGAGCTTGAATACTGTATTGCCCTCGATGGTATTTCCATCCATGCCGGCGATCGCCTCTTCGAGGATGCGCATACCCTGCTCCAGGGTTTCGGCAAAGCGCTGTTCTTCATTTTGCAACACGCGCTCGACATGGGCGCGATGCTGGCCTAGTTCCGGGTAGGCGTCACCCATTTCCTGGTCCAGCGTATCAACCAGCTTATAGAAAAATGCTGTTTTACAACCGAGTTGATGCCCATGTCGAGCGGCCCGCCGAATAATTCGACGCAACACATAGCCACGCCCTTCGTTGGAGGGCAACACGCCATCGACAATCAAAAATGAACAGGAACGGATATGATCAGCGATAACCCGTAATGATTTATTTTCGAGATCCCGGGTTGCAGTCAATTTTGCCGCAGCGGTGATCAATGCCTGAAACAAATCGATATCATAATTGGTATGCACCTGTTGCAGGATCGCCGCAAGACGTTCCAGACCCAAACCGGTATCAACCGAGGGCCGGGGCAGAGGTTCCATGTTGCCGCTTTGATCACGGTTGTACTGCATGAACACCAGGTTCCAGATTTCGATATAGCGATCACCATCCTGTTCCGGTGTACCGGGTGGTCCGCCCTCGATCCCTGGCCCGTGGTCGTAGAAAATTTCACTACAGGGTCCGCAGGGTCCGGTATCGCCCATGGACCAGAAATTGTCAGAGGTTCCGATACGGGTAAACTTTTCGGGATCCACCTTGATATCCTTAAGCCAGATTTCGGCTGCCTCATCGTCCTCCGCATAAACGGTGACCCAGAGTTTATCCTCGGGTAAACCGATCTCATTGGTCAAAAAATCCCAGGCATAACGAATCGCGTCTTTTTTGAAGTACTCGCCAAAACTGAAATTACCCAGCATTTCGAAAAAGGTGTGATGACGCGCGGTATAACCAACATTTTCAAGATCGTTGTGCTTGCCGCCGGCACGAACGCATCGCTGCGAAGTAGTTGCACGGGTGTAACTGCGCTTGTCACTTCCGAGAAACACATCTTTGAACTGGACCATACCCGCATTGGTGAACAGCAAGGTTGGATCGTCGGCGGGAACCAGCGAACTTGATGCCACGATGGTGTGTCCATGCGTTTCGAAATACTTGAGAAACTTTTCTCTTAGTTCGGCACTAGTCGTCATTAAACTGGGTTCGGCTATCTCGTTGATTAACGAAATAATCGCATGACTGGCCCTGCAGCAAAACCCCTATTTTGTAAAAATCGCGCTTGCTTCATTTGTACCGCATAATCTGTCGGCATGACTTCACCAAATTTCCGGGTTCGCTGCTGTATCATTAGCTGCTCCCAACGATCGGACAATGGCTGCAGAAATTCATCGACCAGCAGGTTACTGATACCCTTTTGGCACAGCTCGTAGCGAATTTTGACAGGACCGACACCGGCATTGAAACGGCGGTGAACGTAGGATTCAGTAAATCTTTGGTCTGACTGCAATCGATCATTTTTTAACGCCTGCAGCACATCATTGATCGCCTCGACATCATAATCACGAGATTTCAGTTTTTGGCGTAACTCCTGTTCGGAATGCTCCCGGCGCGAAAGCAGGTCCATTGCATTGTGACGGATGCTCGGCTGGGTCTTTTGATCGGTCATAACAATTTAAGACATAATTTAATAGGGATTTTTCCCCGAGGGAAAGCGGGGCGCCGAATTGGCTGCTGTCGCGGAAAAAGACATAAAAAAACCCTCGGAGGAGATACTCCCCGAGGGTATTGCCAGCTCTGCAACATAGGTGGAGGGATAGGTAGGTTAGGGAATTTCCACCATTTCGGGCTCGACTTCCGGGTTAGAGTCGGTTGCTTCGCTGTCAATTAGGTCGGCTTTGTTACCCGGTACGGGCAGTAACTCAGCGCGTAAGCGCCGGGCGATTTCGTCGGCCATCTCGGGGTGTTCCTTCAAAAAACCGCGCACATTGTCCTTGCCCTGGCCGATACGTTCTTCATTGTAGCTATACCAGGCCCCGGCTTTTTCGATCAGGCCGTGTTTAACACCGAGATCGATGAGTTCTCCTTCGCGTGATGTCCCTTCGCCATACAGGATTTCGAATTCACATTGTTTAAATGGCGGTGCCACCTTGTTTTTGACGACCTTTACACGGGTCTCATTGCCAATCACTTCGTCGCCCCGCTTGATCGCCCCAATGCGCCGAATGTCGAGGCGCACGGAGGCATAGAACTTTAGTGCATTGCCGCCGGTTGTCGTCTCCGGGTTGCCAAACATGACCCCGATCTTCATTCGGATTTGATTGATGAAAATAACCATGGTGTTCGAGCGCTTGATATTGCCGGTGAGTTTACGCAGCGCCTGCGACATCAGGCGTGCCTGCAGACCCATGTGGGAGTCACCCATATCGCCCTCGATTTCCGCCCTCGGAGTCAATGCGGCAACCGAGTCAATGACGATGACTTCGACCGCACCCGAGCGCAGCAGCATGTCGGTGATCTCGAGTGCCTGTTCGCCGGTATCGGGCTGTGAAACCAGCAGGTCGTCAATATTGACCCCGAGTTTGTCTGCATAGGCCGGGTCAAGCGCATGTTCGGCATCGACGAAGGCGGCGGTGCCGCCATTTTTCTGACATTCCGCCACAACTTGTAATGCCAGCGTGGTTTTACCCGAAGACTCAGGTCCATAAACCTCGATAACACGTCCGCGCGGCAAACCCCCGATACCCAGCGCAATATCCAGCGATAATGATCCGGTAGAGATCACGCCCATGGTCACATCGATCCCGGAATCACCGAGACGCATAATCGATCCCTTGCCAAACTGTTTCTCGATTTGCCCCAGCGCTGCCGTGAGCGCTTTTTGCTTATTGTCGTCCATTGCTACCTACCCTTGTGTTTAGTTGATAATTATCACACAGTCGAACGAGAACATAAAGAGAACTTTTCGATATATATGATATTGCTGATCCCGCCATTATCCGGTTATGGGGGAATTATGAACCATTAGTAGCTCATAGCGTGAGCTAGTAAAGTATTTTTATTCTAACCGTAAATCGGAATCGTTTTGATGAATCCCGAACAATGCAGAAAACGAGTTGCAAAACCCCTGATCATAAATACCACTTTAACCGACTATCCGTCGAAGACTCGCCATTTACACGGTGATTGCCTCGTGCAAAGCGTCCCTCTATACTTCTATTCTCCTGCCTTTAAAGTATGCTAAAGGCAGGTTATCAAATTAAACTGGTACTCGATACAGGTTCACTTATGGCTGGCTCAATCCGCATTAAAAATCTCGTCGATGGCGAATGGCTCGTCGACGACAATGAAAAAACGGTTGCACTTTACAATCCGTCTACCGGGGCCCAGATCGGCGAAGTACCGCTGTCATCCGCATCGACGGTAGAAGCTGCGGTGAAGTCATCCCATGCCGCCTATTTAAAATGGCGTGAAGTGCCGATCGGAAAACGCGTCAGCTATATTTTTACGATACATGCCGCCATGCAAAAAAACCTGGAAAAACTCGCACAAGCGATAGCGATTGATCAGGCCAAGCACATCAGCGAAGCGCGTGGCGAGGTTCAGCGGGTTATTGAAATCATGGAGATGGCCTGTAACGCACCATCATTACTGCAGGGAGAAACCCTGGCGCAGATCGCGCCCGGTATCAACGGCCGCGTTACCCGCCAGCCGCTTGGCGTATTTTGCGGCGTGGCGCCGTTTAATTTTCCGGCGCTGGTGTTTGGCTGGTTCATTCCATTCGCTATCGCAGCCGGCAACAGTTTCGTCTTTAAACCCTCGATGGAGTCACCATTGTTCATGCAGGAGATGGGCCAGTTAATGCTCGATGCGGGTCTGCCGAAAGGGGTGGTTAATATTGTTTACGGCGAGCGCGAGGTGGCGGAAACCTGGTACCGGATGCGTGAAGTGGTAGGGGTATGCCTGGTTGGTTCCAGCCCCACGGCCAAAAGTATTGCCGAAGCCTGCGGCAGGGTCGCCAAGAAAACCATGCTTTTGGGCGGCGCCAAGAATTACCTGGTGGCACTGGCCGATGCCCAGGTCGATTTGCTGGTTACCAACATCATTCAATCGGGTTATGGTTCAGCGGGGCAGCGTTGTCTGGCCAGCTCTATTATCGCCGTGGTGCCGGAACTGTACGACGAGGTAATAGAGCGAGTCGTTGAAGCGGCTGGAAAGATCAGCATCGGTGATGCGATGAATCCGGAAGTATTTATGGGCCCGGTTATTTCAGCACAGGCCAAACAGCGCATCGAAGGTTACATCGAAAGCGGCGTCAAAGGCGGCGCCAGGCTGGTTCTGGATGGACGTAACCCCGAAATGCCCGCAGCTAACAAAAATGGCTATTTCATCGGGCCGACCATTTTTGCCGATGTGACGCCCTGCATGGAAATTGCCCAGGCCGAGATTTTCGGGCCGGTATTGTCGATCATGAAAATCAAGCATCTGGATGACGCCATAGACCTGATCGAAAAACAACCGACCGGCAATGGCGCCTGTCTGTTCACGCAGAATATGTATTACGCGGAGAAATTCATCGCCGACGCGGATGTCGGTATGGTCGGCATCAATGTAGGTGTCTGTGCGCCACACCCGTATATGCCATTTGGCGGTATCAAGGAGTCACTGGTGGGTAACAATAAGGTTCAAGGCAAAGAGGGTTTTGATTTCTTTACCCAGAACAAAGTTTCCACCATTCGGATTGCCGCACCGAGCAACCCGTTAGCCATTGATGCGGCCACCGAAAAGCCGGCTGAAATTGCCAGCGGCAAAGACGGTGTTCGCAGCTGTATCGCTTCTTGACCTGAAGCGGAGCCTAAACAGCCGTCATTGCGAGCTCAGCGAGGCAAACTTTTACTTTAAAATCAGGCGTTTGTGGGTTGCCGCGTGGCTTCGCTCCCGTTGATGAACTTGACCTGTGGTTCTTCTTTGAATGGTGACCGCGCAGCGGGCTGAGATGGTGGTAATGACGAACGGGTCATGATCGTTTAGCCGGCGACATTTGGATCTGAACCCTGGTTTATATTTGCAACCAGGTCGAGTAATGCCGTGATCGCGACTTTCAGAGTCGCCTCGCGCACCGCCTGCCGATCCCCATCAAACTGGTGACGTCGGGCGATGAGCTGTTCGGCCGCGGCCACCACGATCCAGACCAGGCCGACCGGCTTTTCCTCACTACCCCCGCCCGGGCCGGCGACACCGGTGACCGCGACCGCAAAATCCGCTTCGCTGTGACCTAGTGCACCACGGGCCATCGCTGCGGCGACCGTCTCGCTGACCGCGCCATAGTCTTCGATGAGCGACCATGGCACTGACAGCATTTCACTTTTCGCCGGGTTGCTATAGGTAACGAAACCGCGATCAAACCAGTCCGAGCTACCGGCAAGGTCGGTGAAGGTCTTGGCAATCAGGCCGCCGGTACAGGACTCCGCAGTACAAACCTTTTGCCGGTGTATCAATAACTCCGTCGCCAATTGTTGCGTCAATGCTGCGCTGTTGATATGCATGTCCGCATTATAACCCAGGATTGTGAGCCTGGCCGTCACTACCACGCGCCCCGGCAGTCTCCTGAAACATTAAATTAAAGTACGCAGGTTTTCGGACTGGGATGATGTTGTCCCGGGCTTCCTCGAAGCCGATCTGGTCGCTCACTGCGGTGGGAACACCAACGGCGCTTTCTTGATACGCTGACACTTGTCGACATCGCTACTGGCTGGCTGGAGTGCATGCCGTTGCTTCGAAAAAGTGCCGGTGACGTCAATGATGGTTTGCGTGTCGCGGACGAGCTATTGCCATTCACAGTTCAGGGACTTGATACTGATTGTGGCAGTGAGTTCATTAACTATGAACTGTTGGATTACTGTGAAGACAGGCTGATTACATTTACAAGAGCACGGACGCATCGGAAAAATGACTAAGCTCATGTTGAAGAAAAGAACGGTTCTGTGGTGCGCCGGTTGGTTGGCTATGACAGATTTGAAGGAAGGAGAGCATGGGAGGCGCTGGCCCAGTTATATCGAGTACTCAGGAAGTATGTTAATTTTTTCCAGCCATCATTGAAGCTGATTGAAAAAGAACGACTGGGGGCCAAAGTTTCAAAAAAGTACGACAAGGCACAAACGCCGTATCAGCGTATTCTTCTATCTGAGCATATTAATGCGGTATTGAAATCGCTCAATCAATCCACCCCTTCGCCCACCACGCCATTACCCAAACCGCGACACAAAACACGTCAACCGAATGCATTGAATTTTGATGTTAGGGAACCACTCTATCAGCTCGTAGGGAGTGATTTAACCCAAATTCACGGCATCGGCCCTTATTTAGCATTAAGGTTAGTTTCAGAATGCGGCACCGATTTAAGCCGGTGGCCATCCGCAAAGCATTTTACGTCATGGCTGACACTATCGCCGGGTAGTAAAGTGAGTGGTGGCAAGATACTGTCATCGCATTCACGGAAAACCAATAATAGAATAACCGCCCACTTGCGATTGGCAGCGACAACGGTGGGGCGGACAGACACTGCATTAGGTGCCTTTTACCGCCGGTTATCAGCTCGAATAGGAAAGGCTAAAACAGTGACAGCAACTGCTCGTAAGATGGCCGTTTTATTTTACAACGCCATGCGTTACGGAATGGCATACCAGGACCCAGGCTCAGATCACTATGAGCAGCAATATCGAAAGCGGGTGGTTAAAGGGCTTCACCGCCGAGCTGCCGAATTTGGGTTTACTTTACAGGTTGTCGAATGTGTTTCTTAGCCCGAACATTTCATAAACCTGCTCGCGCCCTTGCTTGACCTTTGTTTCC
>CAZAVY010000084.1:1954-12120 GCA_964488685.1 uncultured Gammaproteobacteria bacterium | reverse complement strand
GTAATTGCCATTAGGGTCAGACTCGATTGATTATCAACACCGTCTGTTTACTGAGGTGCCCGGCGATCCAGAAGACATCGAACGGTTGCTGTCATGGAAGGTCGATCCGGAAAAGAATATCAAGCGTTAGAACCTGGGGTTGGCCGGACCCTTACGATGCAAAGAGACAAGTCGATAGGATCACTATTCAGTATTCGTTGACACCAATCCTCCATATATAAGATCTTTGACACGGAAATTGTTACACTTCGGGCGTTGCCTCAGGCCAGGGCTTTCAACCGAAATGCCTGCCGATCAAGTCATAGTGGTACTGGTGTTACTTCTGAGCATCGCCATGTTCATGACAGGCGTAGCTCATAAAATTCGCCTGTCGCATACCATATTACTCGTCATAGTCGGAATTGTTCTTGGCTGTACTGCACGCAAAGACTCCAAGGAATGGCTCAAAGCGTTGGCGGGCCATTCGTTGTTATCCACGGAGTCGTTGAAAGTCTTGATGATCAGGATTCGGCTGGCGTTTAGCATTGGCATGCATGACGAGGGCAGTGAAAAACACGAAGACTGATGAACACATGGCAATTTTTCGTGCCTACCAGACCGAACAGTCGGTGCTTGAGTCACTTTACGAAGCAAATGTCATCAGCCAGTACGTTTATCTCAGAATGTAATGATGCGCGCCTCATTATGCAGGAGGCGCTGCGCATCGGAAAATCCGAACACAATGCGGTACGTGCAAGCAATCGTAAAAGCCTGTTCGAACGCGGGGAGGGATATTTGCTGCGATTTTCCAGGGAACGCTCCTGGCTGTCGAATTTACTGTCCAGGTATCAGATACTGCGCCTGGTTCAACAGATTGAGCGTCACATCGCCAAGGTTATTATCAGTAGCAAAATCATCGAAATGCTCAAACAGCAGGAGGAACTTGAGCAGTCAGTGCGTGACGAAATTAATCGAAAAATATAGCGTGCGTAGCCGCTTTTATCGTCAAGAGCTGGACAATGCGGAACAGCAGTTCACGGGGTTCTATCACCGCAATATGGAGCAAACTGCACACCGCTCGATGATCTATCGCGGCTGGTTGAACGTTGAAAAGCAGTTTGGGCATGGTGATATCCGTGCCAAGGGATACAATATTATCAAGCACAAGGTTGAACTCGAACTGGAAGGCCTGAGCAGCATGCGCGCGGCCTTGCCACCCGAAAGTAGCGTATCGATTTCCGACCTGCTCGGCCAGGTAATGCTATTCGATACCCTCAATAGCAAAGATCTACGCAGCATAGAGAAACAGGCTACCAATATAACCTTCCTCACCGGGGATACGATTGTCGGTGAATCCGAACGCGGCGACAACTTTTATATATTGATCCGCGGAACCGCCGAGGTGCTCAAGCTGAATGAAGAGAAGGGAAGCCAGCAGGTTGCCGAGTTCCACGATGGCGATATCATCGGCGAATCCTCGTTGCTTGAGCAGGAAAAGAGCCGGCATCGTCGAAGTGCGACCATCGTTGCGAAAACCGCATGCAATCTTGTCAGTATACCCAGAATAGCCATGCTAAAAATTGTTGAGAATTATCCCGATATTCGCCAACAATTGCAGGCTATTCATGATAACAGAATCCGGGGCGCCGAAAATCCGCTGGGATCTTCGCCTGTTTAATTGCACCTTCAATCGATCCAGATCCGGTAGATCTGGGTCATGACCCAGACACCGAGATGGCGATGAAATTCGTCGATATTGGCTATCAAGCGGGGATACAACCCACAAGCTACTGGGAGGACAATAAGCATTTTGATGCAATTACGAAGTGGACGATGGCTGCTCCGGAAGCAATGGCATCAAGGCGAATCGCTGCGGCCAGGTCGGAGGCAGGTGTCAAGGTATTTTCCGATCTGGAACCCGGTAAAAAGAGTCAATGTCTGGCGGACGCGGTAACAAAATAGTAGTACCCTGTTTGTATTCTCCGGTTGGCGGTTACCTTATCGATCCGTCGGTAAGCACCCAGCGGGCCGAACTCGAATTTCTGGTTACTCTGGACCCTATGCGAAAATTATTTAGAAAATTCCCACTATCGCTGCTGGTAGTGATATGCCTGACGCTTGGTTTGGCGCCTTTCACACCGGAACCGCACCTACTGGAAAAACTCAAAATGTTGACTGCGGGTGAACTTGTCAAGCCCCTCGATATTTTTGATTTCGCGTTACATGGCTTGCCCTGGGTGTTGCTGGTTATCAAGCTGTATTTGCTTACGATGAAGACCCAAGGGGCAGTGTCGATTGAAGATAAGTAAATTGAACAAAATACAAATCACGGGCCGGAAAAAACATGTGCCTGAAAAATATTGTTTCTATTAACCCGGATTTGTCGGTTGTAAACGGACCGACGCGATGACCCGTTAAGAATTTTCTTGCGGTGCATGTCCTTTCATAACCGGTTCTATTCACTCAATCGAATAGTATACTCGGAGCCTGAGACCGGCCTCGATGAATTGTCGAATACTGAACTCACGCGCGGTCGTATAAACCAGGTGAATTTGCCAGTGCCGGTTTTGGTGGGTTTACAAATTACAACAGGAACAACCATGACTGATATCCGCAACAATGAATCCGTTCTGTGCGAAGTCCTCGAGTTGAAGGGGATTCATATTGTCGATATTGGATCGGGTGCGGGAGAACTGGCGCGCTTTATGACACGCCAGGGTGCCCACGTGACAGGTCTCGAATGCGGTGCCTTGCAATTGGAAAAAGCCCAATCTTTTGCGCCCGAAGGCGATGAAGTTTACGTGGAAGGGTTCGGCCAGGAGCTCCCATTCGATGATGGCGTCTTTGGCGCGGCTATATTTTTTAATTCCTTGCATCATGTTCCGGTTGAATATATGGAGGCTGCACTTGGCGAGGCGATGCGCGTGGTCAAGCCCCGCGGTACGATCTATGTGGCTGAACCGATAGCGGCAGGCAGCGGGTTCGAGTTAAATTCCCCCATAGACGATGAAACCTCGGTTCGAGCTGCCGCCTACGAGGCGATTCGAAGCGCCACCACCCAGGGGCTCACCGAGGTTCGGGAAATCTTCTATGACACCTTCTACCACCATGCGAATTTTGCAGCATTCAAAGAAAATGCGATTCGCATCGATCCCGGTCGCCGTGTCCCATTCGAGGCGATGGAGGCCGATTTGAGAAGAACCTTTGATCAGCTTGGGGTTGCGGAGGAATCGGGTATGCGCTTCGATCAGCCCATGCGAGTGAACGTATTAGAGACTGCATGATGGAGACGCTTTCCGGCGACGAACCATAAAGGTTATAGTGAAATGCAAAACCGGCAAGTCCCAAGGCATGCGAGACCTTAGTATAACCGAGAATAGCGATGAGTCTTGAGTGGAATGCAAGTGGTTGGTTCGGCGCTCAGCTTGGCGGAACTGCGTGGATACTCGTGGCGGCTGTACTGACGATTGTGCGAGACATCCCAACCGGGCTAATTCTGCTGATAATTTTTCTGGCGCCCAACATCATCGGTTACCTGTTATGGCGAACACAAAAATTGTCTTGCTATGCCTCCATTCAAATTCTCTTTAGCCTGGTCGGGGTATTCGGGTTACTGGCCATCTACATCCTGGAACAAAGGCATCGGTGGATTGAAATTCAAACGGGCGGCTCTTTCCCCGCAGTATCTGCATACTATATGGTAATCTTTGTCACAATCGTTTTAATGGTGGTGTTCTATTTAAGGTTTGGTCGTAAGTCAAATAAAAGTCACTCGCAATAGTGCCTTTACGCCGCGCGAAAATATCTCCGCCACCTTTACGCGTTAGTTATTCAGAGAATACTCATGGGACTCGAATATGTGACTAAGTTAGCTCGCCGCAATCTATGGATTGCCGCCGACATCTAAGGTCGAACTGCGTAAGCGCTATAGCGATGGGAGTGTGCTTGACTGGGTCGGCACCGGTTATATCGCCGATCCCCTTGCAGGTTCTCCCGTACTGAAAAAGTCGTACCCGAATCTGGTTATCAAGCCGTCGCAAACTTTTCTCAAAACGCAACCTCGAATAATTGATGCAACCAGACGCTTTAAACCGGATAGCTTGTAACCAGTCGCCCCACAGCCTCCGCTTAGGCGCGAGGCAATATCTATCATCAGGAATTATGAATATGGTATTTCCGGATCCACATTCATCTAGCTCACTCGAGATGGGATGGCTTTGGAAAAACCGATTTATGCCCTGCAGTCAGGTCATGACACTCTCGAGATGCCATACTTTTGAGACAATTTTCCAGCCAATTTCACCTTCGACAAAGCACAGATGATCAACGAAAATATTCTCATGGGCTCTTAATCGAACTTTAACCGTCGCGCATTTTTCGGATAACCAGTCAATCATTATAATTTCTTCCTCTCTGGTCTGATTCCGACCGGCGGGCGATGGCCGGTTGCCGACATCCTCGCGAAAGCTCGCAATAGGCTCGACCAATACGGTTCCTTCATCAACGTCGAACAGGCTGGATTTGTCGTGGAATATACTATCCAGCAATTTCACATCACAGTGATAGATTGCGTCAAAATAAGTCTGTATTGCTTCCAGTAATTTGGTGGTTCGCATAGTTTGTCATTTTCAGTTTTATTTAACTCAAGGCTGGAAAGCCATCCTAATAGCGGGTCATCTAAAAATATATTGGCCTAAAAGACAATTAGCGTTAATATCAGGCCAAATGATGATTTTCTCTAACCCCGGTGTGAACATCAGAATCTATCAGCCCGGAGATTTCATGAACTGCCGCGATAATTGCGCAGGACTTTTTTTCTCAGGAGATTTTCCGAAGAAGTGTCGGACCAATGGATCCGGCCGACTGAGGAAGGTTCCCGGGGAAACAAAGGTCAAGCAAGGGCGCGAGCAGGTTTATGAAATGTTCGGGCTAGAAAAGTAAATCTACTACCGCTACTCATTTAAAAAACAGGCGGGTTAAATAGTTCTATGCATTCCAATTAGCCAGTGAGTCAGGCAATTCAACCGAGAGTTGCAATTTTAACGACAACCCATATTGCGCTTTTCGAATTGGGTTGTGCCGTTGAACTTTTTGCCTTGCCGAGACCCGAGTTTGAACATTGGTACCAAACCGATGTGGTTAGATTCTCGGACGAGCCGCAAAAAGCGACAGGCGGCATTGGTATAAGCACGACCAAAGTCGATAACCTGAAACGTTATGACATGCTGGTAATACCGAGCTGGCCGATTGATCAAAAAGTATCATCAAGGATATCCAGAGCGGTCCTAAGCCTTCATAAACGAGGCGGCAAAATTATTTCTTTCTGTTCAGGCGCTTTTTTACTGGGTGAAATAGGATTACTGGATGGGAAAAAGGCTACCACTCATTGGCGATATGCGGAGCAGTTTAAAAAAAGATTCATACAGACTTTATATGTCGACGATGTTCTATACCTGTACCAGGATGCTATCGGTTGTTCTGCCGGGAGTTCCGCTGCGATCGATCTCGGTATCGAAGTTATTAGAGACGATTTCGGTTATATAGTTGCCAATCAGGTTGCCCGAAGACTTGTGCTGGCCGCTCATAGAAGTGGGGGCCAATCACAATATGTCGAGTTCCCTGTTGCCAGAGACGCAGCCTGTTTTTCCGCAACTCTCGACTGGGCGCTGAATAATATTGCCAATAGTATCGATATCGAAACGCTGGCGAGTAAAGCCAATATGACTCGGCGAACATTTGACCGCCAATTCAGGAGAACTCTGGATATGAGCCCTAAAGAATGGCTCATTAGCCAACGACTAATACGGGCAAAATCACTTTTGGAAATGACGACCCAGAATATCGATATGATTGCCTACAATTCCGGTTTCGAAACAGCAATGACCCTGAGACACAATTTCCGTAAATACCTGAAGACCTCCCCCAGCCGTCACCGCAAAGATTTTTCCGGCTTTTAACATCGAGCGATTGGGAGCAGACACAATGCACCCGGTTGGCGCCTTTTTATGGCGATCTGGTGTGCAGTAAGAACAGGCTCTCGTTGCTAATTCAGTGTTTCGAGATTATCTGCGCGCCAACGAGGAAGATGAAACAGTGGGTCTGAATCTAACCGAGCACAAAGAAAGCGGCTATAACCCTGATCATTCATCATGATTGGTTCCAATTAACAGGATTTCAAGGCGTTTCGGTTGCACCGACCGTATCGGCTTCGGCTGCGCTAATCAGCAACAATGCGCCTAGTCGCGAACTGGCGGGCGGGTGCTCGGACCCTGAATCAGCGATGTGAAAATCGCCCTTTCGCAGCAGGTGGCTGCCGAAAGTCACATCACCTTCGAGAACCGTACACTCCTCGACCCCGCTGTGGGCATGGGTTGCAAATTCCGCTCCCGGTTGCAGGCGCCAGAGGCTGGTTTCGCGACGGGTCTGCTGGTCAAAGTAGAGAACTTTCTTTTCGATCATGGGCGTGAGATAGAACCACTCACCCTCGGAATAACGCACCGTCGAGGTGCCCTCCGGTGCGGGTTCCTGAATTCGACGCATGATCCTTGACTTCATCGAGGCACGCTGCTGCTGGCTCAATTCGTAGGGCTCGATTGCCTCGCCTATGGCCATTGTCAGCGCTGCATCGATTGAATCGTTGTCGTGTTCAGTGGTACTCATGTGTTCAAATCTAGCGCATTGTGAAGAGATTGCAAAGCGCGCCGCAGGTGTGATTTGACCGTTCCGAGCGGCAGACCCAGGATGGCGGCGACATCACCGTGGCTCGAGCCGCGAAAATAAGCGAGCATTACCGCTTGTTGCTGAACACCGGAAAGCGTCCCCAGCGCGCGCGTGACCCAGGCGTTTTGCTGGAACCGGGAGAGTGATACTTCAGGGTTTAACACCTCGGTTTGTTCCGCTTGCGATGATTCCTGGTTGCTGATGGCCGGGCCTGCCTGGTTGCTGCGCAGCATGTCGAGCGATCGCGAACGGCAAATTGTCATCAACCAGGCCATTGCGCTGCCTCGCTCTTCGCTGAAGTCACGCGACTTGACCCACACTTGTGTGTAGACATCACAGGCGACCTCTTCGGCATCTTCGCGGGATTTGGTAATCGCCAGCGCGAGGCTGAAAACCTTACCGATGGTTTGATCGTACAAGCTTGCCAGCGCCGCATCGTTACCTTTGGATAACTGTATGATGAGATCACCGAGCGTTTCCCCGACGTCGTAGCCCGTCGCCTTTGCAGGCTGGTTTGTTATTTTGCTTTCTACCTCCATAGAAGCCCTGAGACCATCGACCGGTGGCAAAGTTCAATCGGAAAAAATTTCTTATACGCTGCATCCAAATCGATGTTTGGCGCGTATAGCCATTACACACAGCGCCAAATCCGTTTGATTGACAGCTTGTGACACCGATTAACTATTTGGAGTAAACGCATGAAGAGTTTTACCACCGTCCGCTCAGCCCTTTTGTCTGCCGCGGTTTTCTACACCCTCAGTGGATCCGGGGTGCAAGCTTCCAGCCATGCGGAGGCGCCTTTTATCAAGGGGTATCCGAAGGTTGATGCTACGGACTACTATTTGTTTAACAGCTATGAGCCGGGACGCGATGACTATGTCACCTTTGTCGCTAACTACTGGCCGTTGCAGTCCCCGTTCGGTGGACCCAGCTATTTCAGTATGGATCCCAACGCCGTCTATGAAATCCACGTGGACAACGATGGCGACGCGGTCGAAAACATTACTTTCCAGTTTCGATTCAGCAATACTCTCGGCGCCGGCGGTAACGGATTGGCGCTGGATATTGGTGGCGAAATCGTCGCGGTACCGCAGCAAAATATCGGCGCTCTCGGTGCCGGTGATAACAGCGCTGTGCTCAACTTCAACGAGTCCTTCACAGTCAAGATGGTATCCGGCGATCGCCGCACGGGGACTGGCAGCGACGTCACCGACGCCGTGTCCGGCGCGACATCATTTGCCAAACCCTACGACAATGTCGGCGCCAAATCACTGCCCGACTATGACGGCTACGCCAAGAGTCTGACCAATTCCGGTGAGGTGTTCCACAACGTGACCTATGCCGGCTGCTCATCGGGTGCCCAGAGTGGCCGCGTCTTTGTCGGCCAGCGAAAGGATTCGTTTTCACTAGCGCTCGGTGAGGTCTTCGATCTGGTTAACTTTGTACCGCTCACCGGTGCATTGCCGGACGATCCTGCGCGAAATCAACTCGACGATCTGAACATCACCACGATCGCGCTGGAAGTGCACAAGGACTGCCTGACCGGTGCCGGAAACGGCGTTATCGGTAGCTGGACCTCTTCGAGCATGCGTCAGGTGAAAATTCTCAATCCGACGGCGAGCTTTGACCAGCCCGAAGTCGTGGGTGGACCGTTTACCCAGGTTTCGCGCCTTGGTGCGCCGTTGGTGAACGAGGTGGTTATCGGATTGCCCGACAAGGATCGCTTCAATGCCAGCGAACCCATGGACGATGGACAATTCGCAACCTACGTGACCAACCCGACGTTGCCGGCAATACTGGATATCCTGTTTCGCGGACCGCTTGGGGCCCCGGGTAATATCGCACCGACAAACCTGCCGCGAAATGATCTGGTGGCCGCGTTTTTGACCGGTGTGGCAGGTGTGAATCAGCTCGCGACAGTCACTCCTTCCGAAATGCTGCGACTGAATACCGGGATCGCGGCAACGCCACGCGCGAGTCAGGTTAATCTTGGCGTAGCCGGAGGTGACCTGGCTGGATTTCCGAACGGTCGCAGGGTGGGCGATGACATTACCGACATCGCACTACGCGTATTGATGGGTGCTCTCTGCCACCCGATTCTGGTCGACCTCGACGGCAGCGGAACGGCCGGGGATGCTGGCGATAATCTCGGCCTCTGCGCACCCGCAGACGCCTCGGTCGGGACTATGCCCTTCACCGACGGATCACCGCAGAATGCAGCTCGTTTCGACGATGCCTTCCCTTACCTGACCACACCGTTGCCCGGTTCGCCCGGATCATAGGTTCGTTCTGACAGGAGAATAACGATGAAATATCAACATGTATTAATCCTTGCAGGCGCAGCGTTTTTTGTGCTCTCCGGGTGCGGTAGCAGCAGTTCGCGCTCTGATTCACCACCGCAGCAGGTCAATTCGGCCGAAAGGATATTCTCGGCCGATCCAGGCGGTGATGCATCGGCTATTGCAGACGCGGCTACACTCGGTACCGATATCGACAATATCTTCGGCGGTGAAAACGCCGAACCGGTTTCGGTCAATCCGGGCGACACCATCGGCGATGTTTTCGACCGCGCTAAAAACCGCTAAAGCAGTTTTCGCCAAGGGTGCCGCTGTCATGGAAGAGGTCGATAATGTCGCGCCCGGAAACCGGGGGGAGAATTTTCGCTCCCCCCGCTTCTGGATCGCGCTGGCTTTTATAGCAGCGACTGTCGGGCTGCTCGGCTGGTTGACTAGCGAGCCATTCACCAACGCTACCGACAGTGGTGGAGACGACGAGGTGCTTCTGGTCCTACCCACGCTCTCCGCCAGGGAATCGGTGCGCGAGCGGCAGCTGAAGCGCAGGGTGGGGGAGTCTCCTGGTGATATCGTTTCGGTTGCGGCACTGGCCCAGTTGTACATCGAGCGATCCCGTAGCGAGTCCGACCCACGTTACCTGGGTTATGCCCAACACCTGCTGGGTCCGTGGTGGGAAGAAGCTAGACCTCCACAAACAATTCAACGCTTGCGAGCCATTTTGTTGCAAGCGCAGCATCGCTTCAAACCCGCCATCGCCGATCTTAACGCCCTGTTGCAACGCGATCCGCAGGACCCGCAGGCATTACTCACCCGCGCTACTGTGCATCAAGTGCTGGGTAACTACCGTAAGGCGATGTCGGATTGCCTGCGTCTGTCGCGTTACGCCCCAATTCACTCAATCGCATGCACCGGATCGATTCTGTCGTTAACCGGGCGTGCGGCGAACGCGCAAGCATTGATGACGCGAATAGAGCCTCAGTTGGCCCATGAATCTGTCGCCACCCGCCAGTGGGCGCTGACACTGCGAGGGGAAATTGCCGAGCGCGACAGTCGATTTGAACAGGCCGAGCGCTACTACAAACTGGCCTTGAAAGAACCGCTACGCGGTGCGTATCTGTTGCGGGTTTACAGCCAGTTTTTACTGCGCCGGGGACAGGCTCAAAAAGTGCTCAC
>CAZAVY010000084.1:0-1925 GCA_964488685.1 uncultured Gammaproteobacteria bacterium | reverse complement strand
CACGACGATAGCTTGCTACTGCACGCGGCGATCGCGGCCCATCATATCGAGGATAAAAAACTACTTCGAAATTACACAGGCCTGATTGAAACCCGGTTGCGAAACGCGAGCTTGCGCGGTTCTACAAACCACTACTACCTCGCCGCGCGTTACGCGCTTGAGATCGAGAAATTACCGCGAAAGGCACTGCCGCTGGCACGGTCCAACTGGCTGCAAAGCAAAGAGGACAGAGACACCGAATTGTTCGCCGCCGCCGCCTTGGCCAACGAGGATCAGTCCGCGCTGAATGAAATCCGGGGTTGGATGTCCAGCCAGAATGCCGTGCTACCGCAGGTTGCGGCGCTATTTGAAAACTACCGGAAGGAAAGGCCATGAAAGGTTTCAGGAAATTGTCCCCGTTGAATTTTTGCCTGGCTTGTTTTAAACCAGTGTTCACGAAATCTTTTTTGCTGCTGTTGATTTTACTAACCTACAACCCGACCGTACTCGCACATAAACCGAGCGACAGCTTTCTCAACATCGAACGAATTGCTGACTCGTGGCAGCTACGATGGGACATCGCGCTGCGCGACCTGGAATTCGCGATGGGCCTCGACAGTGATCAGAATGGTCGATTGACCCGGGGCGAGGTTAATGATCAGGCTCGGAAGATCGGTGCTTATGCCCTCAGCAGATTACAGTTTACCGCGGCCGGAATCGCCTGCGATACGTCCTTCGACAACTTCGAGACCCGCCGCCTCGATGACGGCAGTTACGCGTCGTTACTGATTTCCGCACGCTGTCCCGGCAGTGAGGTATTTGAACTGGACTACCGCCTGTTTTTCGACCTCGACCCCACCCACCGCGGGTTGGTGAATTTTCGCGACAACAATCAGAGTTTCAGCCATGTGTTCTCCGATACCGATCATCTACTGAGGTTGAACCGTAACGACTGGAGCGCATGGGCTACCCTGTATAGTTTTTTGCGCGAAGGTGCCTGGCATATCTGGATCGGGTTTGATCACATCCTGTTTTTGATTACGCTGCTGCTACCGGCGGTATTATTCCTGAAAAACGGGCGTTGGCATTCTGTTGGCAAACTACCCGACGCGTTGCTGGACACGCTTAAAATCGTCACCGCATTTACGCTCGCGCACAGTATTACACTGGCGCTTGCATCCCTGCAGGTTCTAACCCTGCCGTCAAGATTCGTGGAGAGCATGATTGCGTTTTCGGTAATCGTTACCGCGCTCAATAACCTGGTGCCGATATTTCGCGGCTCGCGCTGGGTCGTAGCGTTCGGCTTCGGCCTGATTCATGGATTCGGATTCGCAACGGTGTTACAGGATCTAGAGCTGCCAACGAATCAACTTGCGCTGTCGCTACTGGGATTTAACCTGGGTGTAGAATTCGGCCAGCTTGCGATCGTGGCGGTTTTTCTTCCACTTGCCTACACGATTCGGGGCAGCACATTTTATCGCTGGGGATTGCTCCGCGCCGGATCGGGGATGGCTGCTGCCGTTGCGGCGGTTTGGTTATTCGAGCGCCTGTTCAACTATCAATTGATCGAACCCTTGAAAACGATTTAATACAAAATAGATTAAGGGGTCGCCCATCTGGATTCTTGCGTGGTATTCCAGCCCTTAGTGCCGCTGGCCTATCTAAGCCATTGATGTTTATACCTAATTTTCAATAGGAGTTTTATACCCTGATACGATGGTTACCCTACCCAATATAAGTATATAAGTATTTGCTAAATTACCTTAATATCCGCCTTGGTTAATTTTTAAATCTAGTTTTAACTTGAACGAGGATTAAGTCATGATCAAAAAAGCTATTACCGGCGCGATCGCAGCAAGCCTGCTCGGTGCTTCAGCAATTTCAATCGCCACCGAAACCCCGACTGAAGCTGCGGCTCCGGCTTCGGCTCCGGAATTCAACCCGGC
>CAZAVY010000083.1:0-12584 GCA_964488685.1 uncultured Gammaproteobacteria bacterium | reverse complement strand
CGAACATTTCATAAACCTGCTCGCGCCCAGGCTTGACCTTTGTTTCCTCGGGAACCTTCCTCAGTCGGGCGGATCCATTGGTCCGACACTTCTTCGGAAAATCCCCCGAGAAAACAAAGTCCTGTGCAATCATCGCGGCAGTTCATGAATTCTCCGGGCTAAGACAGTTCGATTCGATGCAAGCCGTTATCCCGAATGATGCGGGCTGCAATCTCTTCTACCGACATTTCCGAGGTATTGATGAACTTGATGTTGTGCCGGTGATACATATCTTCGACCGCGCGTAATTCGTAGCGACATTGATCTCTTGACGAGTAACAGCTATTCGGCCGGCGTTCCTGGCGAATGTTTACGAGGCGATTCAGGTCGGAGGTGAGTCCGTAGATATTATCCTTAAACGGACGTATCGGCTCTGGTAATTGCTCGATTTCCATGTCTTCCTCGGTAATTGGATAGTTTGCCGCCTTGATGCCAAACTGCAGCGCGAGGTAAAGGCAGCTTGGAGTTTTACCTGAACGTGATACGCCTATAAGAATGATGTCCGCTTCATCATAATTCTGGGATTGCCCTCCATCGTCGTGCTGCATTGTGTAGTCGATTGCGTCGATACGTGAATCGTAAAGGGTCGGATTGACAATCCGGTGCGATAGCCCCGGTTGAAGATGCTGTGCCGCCAGCACCTTTTCCAGCCGTGGCAAAATATCTCCGAAAGGATCGATTACCAGGGCCTTGCTCTGATTGATGATCTTCATCAGGGCATCGTCACCCATTGTGCATATCACAATCGGTAACCGGTTGGACTCGTCGATGCTACGATTGATTTCATCGGTGACGGTGTGCACCTTTTCGAGCGTATCGACAAACGGGATGGTGCGGGTTTGAAAATGATGATCGGGAAATTGTGCCAGCAAACTCAAACCCAGTGTCTCGGCGGTGATGGCAGTGCCGTTGGAAAGAAAAAACACCTGGCGTGAGGGTGATTGCATACTATCTCGCTGATTCCTTCATATTGGCTTGGGTATCATGTTGATAGACTAGTAGTCTTTCAACATGATACCACCCCATGTTAAAGTACTTTCTCATGAATGGTCAATATCTTATTGAGAGAACTCATGAAAAAGAAGCATATTATCCGGTTGTCAGAAGAAGAGCGGCAGTATTTAACGAGCTTGGTTCGCAAAGGTAAAGTGGTAGCATATAAACGAACCCATGCTCAAATACTTCTGTCGACGGATGAAGGAGAGCATGGGTCTGGACTCCATGATAAAAAGGCTGCAGAAAGAGCAGGAGTTCATCATCGAACAGTATCGAAGCTGCGCCAACGCTGTGTGGAAAGAGGACTGGATGCGGCTCTGGAAAGAGAACCGCGCAAACGGGAAAGGTCGCGAGTATTGGATGGAGACGCCAAAGCACAGGTGATCGAATAAAACCAGAATAGGTGATCGGAATCACCAGAATACGCAGCTTGAACCAGCTACCAGAATTTATGGTACCTGCGGAGAGAGGCCCTGGTGAGAACCCTGGGTTCGACAAAACCACCCGAAGGAACACTCTCGCAAATCCAATTGCTTCGCGGCACCTGTATATCCGTGGATAGTGATTTATCACAAATCATGGTCATATTAAGTCCACTGCAGTAAGCTTGGCCTGAATCCTGGTTAGTGACTAGACTTCAGGCCCTGAGTTTTTATCTATGCATCTGTTCCGACTATTCATTTTACTTCTGAGCTTGCCGGCGATGAATAACGCTGTGGCGTTTGAAGAATCTGTGCCTCGTTATGCGTTGGTCATTGGTAATTCAAGCTATCTTCAGGCACCGCTGAAAAATACGATTAATGATGCCACCGACATGGCATCGGCCTTAAAGCGTCTCAATTATCGGGTCACCCTTGAAATTGATCTGGAGCAAGGAGAAATTTTCGAAGTTGTGAGGCGATTTTATCAACAAATTAAATCGAAAAAAGCGATCACGATATTTTATTATGCGGGTCATGCGGTACAGGTGGACAATACTAATTACCTGATTCCGGTAAGATCCAGCATTCAGAATATTGCCACGCTGCGATCGAATTCTTTTGCCTTGAGCAAACTGTTATTCGTCATCAAGGAATCACCGAGTAATCAAAATATTATTGTTTTGGACGCTTGTCGCGACAATCCATTTTATGGACAGGCCGAGTCGAAATCCAATACAGGGGAAACCCTCAATCACTTGTTCCGTGGATTGGCGCCGGTTGAGGCACCGGTAAATACCCTCGTCGCTTATGCCACTGAACCGGGAAATGTTTCCTCTGATGGTGCCGGTCGCAATGGAACCTACACTGCCGCTTTATTAAATCATATTTCCGAGTCAATCCCGGCAGAAGAGCTTTTTAAGAAGGTTAGAAAAGAAGTGATAAGCGCAACCAATCAACGGCAAATTCCCTGGGAGCATTCCTCGTTAACTCAGAGGTTTTACTTTGGCCCTCCAGTTAACGATGAAATTTCCGATATAGTGTCATTCTAAAAAATATACACCAGTCCCATCAGCAAAGATGTTGAATCTTCATCGATATTGTTAAAAGAGGTTCCCTGGAATTTTATATCCTGTTCGTATCGATTGAATCTTAGCCTGCTGCGATACAACCAGTTGCCTTTTAGCGGGATAGTCCAGCTCAGATTATAGGATTATCCCGTCGTTTTCCCCGTTGTCCTCCCAGTGATATCGTCAAATTCCGGCGCTTCGCCTGGATCAGCGCCATCACCGTCGCTGACGAAGCGATTCGTCGAATCGAGATCGGCGTAGGCGATGGATAACGAGATGCGCCCGGCATTTTCTAAAATCCAGTTCATGCTGACGCCGATAAACAGGCCCTCTTGCTCGAAAGATTCCCTGCGCCTGGGACCGGGATCATCCTCATCCCTGCTGCTTGAGTCCAGGGTCGTTTCACCCAGTTTATACCCGGCGAATATACTAAATTGTTTCGATATCTGGCGCACGATGACTAAATCAAGGTCGTCGCGGTCGGCTTCTCCGAAAAACTCTTCTTCCGAGACATCCGCAGAATCAAGGCTGAAAGAATAGCTGAGTAAAATGTTGTAACGCTTGTACGACATGCCGGCGGTGAGGCCGGCCGTTGTAAAAACCAGTTTCTGGTCAATTTTCTGAGCGAAACTGTAGGTGCTGTAACCGAGCTCAAGACCACCAAACGTACGTATCGAGGACTCTGCATGGATCGAAGATGAAAACAGTGCAAGACTTGCGCACATCAGCCAAAGTGACGCATTGGATAACCGGGATAGCCGTCGTATCTTCTTCGGCAGGAGCATAGACCGATTTGATGTAAGCGCGCTCATGAAAAGATACCGCCTTTAACAATTATTTCTTCGTATTGGCGCCAGCATACTTGGGTTAGAACTCCAGGTCTATGTCCACTAATTCATTGCAGTTGATACTGTTCATTGAAAAATGGCAGAATGAATCAAATTTCAATCCTGTTATCAATTCCAAAATTAGGAATTGCATACGGTAGAGGTCATAATTCTGTTGAATGAAAACCGGGAAAACAAATTTCAGTTTCAACAGATTCTTTTTTTTGATGGCGATTGGAATCTTCTCGGTGGTAGTGGTTCGCTTTCTGCCTTTTGTGCAAATAGCGGAAAATTATCTGTACGACATAAGGCTGACGTTACTATCCAAGCCGAAACAGCAATCGACCGAAATAGTCGTGATTGGTATTACCGAAGAAACCTTGTCGACTATGCCTTACCGTTCGCCGGTAGACCGGGCGTTTTTGAGTCAGTTGGTAATTGACCTCGAAAGCAAGGCAGCGGCAGCAATCGCGTTTGATATTTTATTTGATCAGCCAACTGAGGAAATAAAAGATCAACTTTTAAGGGACACGCTGAAATCTGCGAAAATCCCGATCATCCTCGCCAATGCATATTTGCAAGATAAGTTGTTGCCGAAGCAAATCGAGTACCTCCGCGCATTCACTAAACCTCATAGCAAAGGTTATGCCGCAATTTATCGTAATTCGCTGGATGGTGTAATTAGAACGTTTCCGTTGCGAATATCTAATGCGGGCATTACCGAGTTTGGACTGGTTGCACAAATTGCAAAAGCAATGGGGATTTCGATTCCGGATTCCGAAACCCTCCATATTGACTATCAACTTGGACCTGATTCAAAAACATCGAGGTTTGCAGTTTATCCTGCCCATACCGCCAAGTATCTACCGCGCGCATGGATTGAAAATAAAGTCGTTCTGATTGGTGCTGTGCTGGAACAGGAGGATCGGCACACAACTCCGTTAAGTCGGGTGTTGGTAATGAGTCAAGGAACAGCGGGAGTACTGATTCATGCACAAGCGCTGGCGCAATTGTTCGAACAGAGCGAGTTACGGGTAACCCATATTGGCTGGACAATATGGGTCGCCCTGATGCTAGCGCTGCTCGGCCTGGTTATCGCCGCCAGCCAACGACAGATAAGTACGCGTTGTCTGCTGATATTGGGTCTTGCAATAGGATTCTGGGCAGTTGCTTGCCTGATATTTGCTTTCAGCAGGGTAATGATTGAAATACTACCGGCGACGATCGCATTAATTCTCTCCAGTTTGGCCGCTATCGTTCAGCAATGGAAGGGCGAAATAGAAAATCGTAAATTTATTCAGAGTGCGTTTTCAAAATACCTGTCGCCGGGTTATGTGGCACAACTGGTTGAAAATCCTGAGTTATTACAGGTTGGCGGTGAACGGCGGGAAATGACCTTTTTGTTTACCGATTTAGCGGGTTTTACGCCACTAACCGAGGCCCTTGAACCCGAGGTACTGGTGTCGCTGGTGAATGAATACCTGGATGGTACTTGCGAGATAGTGACGCGCCATGGCGGCATGGTGGCGAGTATCATCGGTGATGCCTTGTACGTAATTTTCAACGCGCCGGTATTGCAGGATAATCATGCGCAAATGGCGGTCGACGCGGCGCTGGAACTGGATCTATTTTGCCTGGAATTCCAACGCCTGAAATCTGCGCAGGGAATACCGCTCGACATTACTCGAATTGGGATTAATACTGGCTTTGGGGTCATCGGTAACTATGGTGGGAGTCGCCGCCTGGAGTATACTGCGATGGGTGATGGTATTAACACCGCGGCTCGATTGGAAAGCGTCAATAAGCATCTCGGAACACGGATATGCGTCAGTGAATCGGCGGCATCTCGATGTGAAGGCATAACTTTCAGACCCGTAGGTCGAATAATTCTGAAAGGCAAATCAGAGGGTGTTAAAACATTTGAGCCAGGGGATTCGGCGGCAACCGGCAGCGCAGAATTTGCAGCCTATCAATCCGCCTTTCAAAAGATGGCGGAACATCGGGCGGATGCATTGGAGGATTTTATCAAACTCGCAAAAAATCATCCCGATGACGCTTTGGTTGCGTTTCATTTACAGCGCTTGCGTAACGGTGACACGGGTGAATTGATCGTGATGGAGGAAAAATGAAAGCTAAATTAATTCTGCTCGTCGTTGGGCTGGTATTTGTCGTTGGCTCGCTGTATGCCGCCAGTGGATATGTCATCATCTCTTCAACCACGGATAAGTTGAATCGGGGAACGGTTATCGGGGAGTCACAGTCGATTTTGCTAAAAGCAGATCAAACTCTGAAACTATTGTCCTTGTCCGGCAAGGTAATTGAACTGGTGGGACCTTACCATGGGCCGATCGAATCTGACGGTGGGGTAAGTGATGATGGCTTGCTGGAATCCTTGTCCAAAGTGGTCAAGAGTGCCAGTAGCACCGATTTAACGCTTGCCGTGTTTCGTAATAAATCTCTGGCCGAAGAACCGATTCGAGGTGATATTTGGGGTGTGGAAATAGGCAAATCTGGAAATTTTTGTGTGCCCTCCGAATCACCGGTCATACTATGGTGGCCGGATCCTGTTCAGGGCGTGGCGGTGACCATCACCGATGTCACCAATTCAAAATCATTTGTACTTCAATGGAGTAGCCGTCGCAAAGAAAGTTTTTGGCCCAAAACTGCCGCTGTTTTGGAGGCTAGCCCCTATACCTCAAAAATAGAACTTTCAAATAAATCCCGGGAATTCACGTTGTCACGAATACCCGGCGATCTGCGTAACGACATCGAGCGCATTGTCTGGATGGCAAAGCAGCATTGCGAAACCCAGGCGATTCGGCTGTTGGGTAAAGTCATCAATCAGTAACCGCTCAGGATGCACCGGTAAAAGGAACCCCGCATGGCTTCCATGCCGTCTGGCTGCATCCTAAGGTACCTCATTGGAGGAGTACTAGTGTTTCAGCGGTGATGGCAGTGCCGTTGGAAAGATAAAACACCTGGCGTGAGGGTGGTTTCATTTAACTCGCCGATTCCTTTATTGGCTTCGGTTTCAGGTTGATATACTAGTATAATCGGTGCTTAACAAGTCACTACGTTTGTCACACCGAGAGTATTTTTATGTCACAAAGCATTGTGCCGCTGGAGCAGTTGGGCATGGACGACGTTTCACGGGTCGGAGGAAAGAACGCTTCGCTTGGGGAGATGATTAGCAATCTGGGAAACCTGGGGATTGAGGTTCCCGGCGGTTTTGCAACCACTGCCAGCGCTTTCAATAATTTTCTGGATCAGGCCGGAATCCGTGAAAAAATCCATGCCCGGCTCGGTCAACTCGACACCGACGATGTCAAGCAACTCGCCATAGCGGGTCAGGAGATTCGGGACTGGATTTTAGACTCTCACCTACCCGTAGCTTTCGAGCAGGAGATTGCCGAGGCTTACCTGGCGATGGCGACCGACGGTATAGCGGCCACCGTAGCGGTACGTTCGTTGGCAACCGCCGAAGATTTACCGGAGGCATCTTTTGCCGGCCAGCAGGAAACCTATTTAAACATCAGCGGTTTAGATCAGGTACTGCAGGCCGTAAAACTGGTATTTGCTTCCCTGTTCAACGATCGCGCGATTTCCTATCGGGTTCACCAGGGTTTCGAACATGCCGGGGTGTCACTTTCAGCTGGAATTCAACGCATGGTGCGTAGCGATCTCGCTGCCAGTGGTGTCATGTTCAGCATCGACACCGAATCAGGTTTCGAGGATGTCGTATTCATCACCAGCAGTTTTGGTCTTGGCGAAACCGTGGTACAGGGCGCGGTAAATCCCGACGAGTTTTACGTTTACAAGAAAAATCTTGACCAGGCCCCGCGCAGTATCCTGCAAAAGACTCTCGGCAGTAAGATGATCAAAATGGTTTATGCACAGGAACAAGCACCCCAGCACGCGATTCAAACAGTCGAGGTTGAAACCGCGGAGCGTAACCGGTTTTCGATCGATGACTCGGAAATAACCGAGCTTGCCAAAATGGCGGTTACCATCGAAAAGCACTATGGCCGTCCGATGGATATCGAATGGGCCAAAGATGGAGAGAATGGCAAACTTTACATCGTGCAGGCGCGTCCGGAAACCGTTCAATCCCGGGCTGGTCGTGTTATCGAACGTTACCAGCTTAAACAAAAATCGGAGGTGCTGGTCAGCGGTCGCGCAGTGGGTAATCGCATCGGTAGCGGTCAGGCCAAGGTGATCAAAGACCTGTCGCAGATGGATCAGATCGGAGCCGGCGATGTGCTGGTGACCGACATGACCGATCCCGACTGGGAGCCCATTATGAAAAGAGCCTCGGCGATTGTCACCAATCGAGGTGGGCGCACCTGCCATGCCGCGATCATCGCGCGTGAGCTGGGTATTCCGGCCCTGGTGGGTACCGGCAGCTGTACCCAGGACATCCCGCATCTATGCGATGTGACCGTCTCCTGTGCCGAAGGTGACACCGGCTTTGCCTATGCCGGGCTGCTCGAATTCGATTATCAACAGCACGAACTTTCCAAAATGCCGGAGATTCCGATCAAGATTTCGATGAACGTCGGCAATCCGGAGCGTGCCTTCGGTTTCTCGAGGCTGCCTCACGCCGGCATTGGACTTGCCCGGCTTGAATTCATCATCAGTAATTCGATTGGCATTCACCCACGCGCCTTGCTCGAATTTGATCGGATGAAACCAGATTTACAACAAGCCATTCAACAACGCATCGGTGGTTACGCCGGCCCGGTTGAATATTACATCGACAAGCTGAGCGAGGGGATCGCCACGCTCGCGGCAGCCTTCGCACCCCAGCGCGTCATTGTGCGTATGTCGGATTTTAAGTCAAACGAGTATGCGCATCTGCTCGGCGGGGAGATATTTGAACCACATGAAGAAAATCCAATGCTGGGTTTCCGCGGCGCCTCGCGTTACCTAAGCGACGATTTCAAACCCAGTTTCATGCTCGAATGCGAAGCGATTAAACGCGTACGCAACGAGATGAATTTAAAGAACCTTGAAATTATGATTCCGTTTGTACGAACCCTGGACGAAGCCAGGGCGGTACATCAGCTGTTACGGGAAAACGGGCTTGAACGCGGTGTCGATGGTTTTCGCGTAATCATGATGTGCGAGATTCCATCCAACGTCATTCTAGCCGAGCAGTTTCTCGAATATTTTGACGGATTTTCTATCGGTTCTAACGATCTGACGCAGTTAACACTCGGACTTGATCGTGATTCCGGCCTGGTGGCTTCCTCTTTCGACGAGCGAGATCCGGCAGTTATGAAGTTAATGCAACAGGCAATAGAAGCCTGCAAGGCTGCAGGAAAGTATGTCGGTATTTGTGGTCAGGGTCCTTCGGATCACCCTGACCTCGCCAAATGGCTGCTGCAACAGGAAATTACCAGCATCTCACTCAACCCTGATTCGGTCATCGAAACCTGGTTGTGCATAGCCGAACACTGCAAGTCCAGGTAAATCATGGCTGACTATATTGCGCTGGCGCACGATATCTATTGTATTGACGCGCTCTATGTCCAGCCACAGGTCGCATCGATATACCTGCTTAGAGCCGGTGACGAGGTTGCCATAATAGAAACAGGTACCTATCACTCTGTAAGCAATGTACTGGCAAGCCTGGAAGCCCTGGGTATTGCCAAATCACAGGTAAAATACGTCATCCCAACCCATGTCCATCTGGACCACGCCGGCGGCGCCGGTGAAATGATGAAGCATTTCACCGAAGCCAGTCTGATTATTCACCCTCGAGGCGCCAGGCATATGATCGACCCGCGACAACTGGTATCGGGGACTATCGGTGTCTACGGCGAAGAAAAATTTAATCAGCTCTATGGAAAAATTGAGGCGATTGCCGAAGAACGAATTATCGTTGCAGAAGACCTGCCAGTTTCTCCTTGAAAAATCGGGAACTGGTGTTTTTCGACACCCAGGGTCACGCCCGCCATCATTTCTGTATTTATGACGCGCTCAGTAACGGAGTTTTTACCGGGGATACCTTCGGCGTCAGCTACGCGCCGATGAAACGACTCGCCAGGGGTTTGATTCCGAGCACGCCACCGGTTCAGTTCGACCCGGCGGCACTGTACCAATCGGTGGCTCGCATCATGAGTTACCATCCTGCGAGCTTGTACCTGACCCACTATGGGGAGCTGGTGAATCCAGCTGCCCAGGTTTCCAGTTTCAATCGGTGGATTGACGAATATGTTGCCTTGTGTCGCAAAGCGAAACCCGCAGATCCGGAAACCGAAACAGCATTTGAGTCAAGTTATGGGTCGATGATTCTAGATGCGTTTACCGGCGATGCGCCCGCCGGTGAAATTGCACGAGTGCTGCAGGTCGACATCCGGCTCAATGCGCAAGGTCTTGCGCACTGGTGGAGAAGCACGCAAAATGACTGAGGCCATCTGGAAGCCTCATACCACTGTGGCGTCAATCTGTGAACGCGACGGCAAATTTTTGCTGGTAAAGGAAAACGCCGACGGCAGGGTCGTCTACAATCAACCCGCGGGACACCTGGACCCTGGTGAAACCCTGGTCAATGCCGTGATTCGCGAAACCCTTGAAGAGACACGCTACCCGTTCGAACCCAGGGCTTTGCAGGGAGTGTACCGATATAGTCCCATCCCGTCGGAACAGAGAGCCTATATCCGGTTTTTATTTCGAGGCGAAGTGGGCAAGCGGATTGACGGAGAACTCGATGCCGGCATAATTGCCGCCGAGTGGTTGAGCTACGATGAGGTCTTAGCCTGCCGCGAGCAACACCGCAGTCCGATGGTGCTGCAGGGTATCGTCGATTTCCTCGAAGGACACGGGTATCCGCTGGGCGTGATAAGCCGGGAGTTTGCGTAGACATGTGGCTTATACGCTTCATTTTTACGCTGATGCTGGCTACTCCCGCGGTAGCCGAACCCTATATCGTTCAGTGTTACGATTTTGGTTGCAAGACCACCGTTGAAATTTACTTTAACACTGTGCAATGGGAGAAAATCAGAGCTCTGTTCAATCCATCCGTGGTCGATGCCAAATCGGAAAAACAGGCAATCCGCCGCGCTGTAGCCGCAATGGAAAGCATTAGCGGAGAGTTATCCGGCACCTACCGTGATAAAGCCGGCAACTATCCGGGTTACGATATTATCAGGCAAATGGATTGTATCGACGAATCTACCAACACCTTCCAGTATCTGGTGGCGCTGGAAGACCTCAACTTGTTGAAGTGGCATCGGGTCGGCTTGAAGCAGCGACGTATCGTATGGCTTGCAACCCACTGGACTGCGGTAATAGTCGAAACCGGCAATAGTAGGAGATTCGCAATCGATTCCTGGTATCGCGATAATGGCGAGTTGCCTTATATTCAGCCCCTCGAAGACTGGAAACGAAAACGTGATTTCCCGGCTGCTCACAACCCGGAACTCATTGCCGGCACAAGCTGACAAACAATGAGCGCCGTCTCTCAGCAGAAAATTATCGTCGGTATGTCTGGGGGGGTAGACTCCTCGGTATCCGCTTACCTGCTATTACAGCAGGGCTATCAGGTCGAAGGCCTGTTCATGAAGAACTGGGAAGAAGACGATACCGAAGAGTACTGTTCGGCCAGCGAAGATCTGGTCGACGCGCAGCAGGTTTGCGATCGTCTCGGTATCAAACTGCATACCGTCAATTTTTCAGGCGATTACTGGGATAAGGTATTTGAACATTTCCTGAATGAATATCGAATAGGCCGTACACCGAACCCCGACATCATGTGTAACCGGGAAATCAAGTTCAAGGCTTTCCTCGACTACGCTCAGATGCTGGATGCGAAGAAAATTGCGACGGGCCACTATGTTCGGACCCGACAGGGTCGCAATGGTGTCGAATTGTTGCGTGGCCTCGATACCAATAAGGATCAATCCTATTTTCTGTACGCTTTGAACCAGCATCAACTCGCTCATGCACTGTTTCCGATTGGTGAAATGGATAAGTCCGAGGTGCGAGTAATCGCCAGACAACAGCAATTTAACCTGCATGACAAAAAAGACAGCACCGGGATCTGCTTCATCGGGGAACGTAAATTCAAGGATTTCCTGCAACGTTTTATCCCCGCGCAACCGGGAAAAATAATTACCACAACGGGAATCGTGCTGGGACAACACAGCGGCTTGATGTACTACACAATCGGGCAGCGACAGGGCCTCGGTATCGGTGGTACTGAAACAGGTACGGACGAGCCCTGGTACGTGGTTGACAAGGTCATGGAGACAAATCAACTTGTTGTTGCGCAAGGCGTGGACAATCCGGGTTTGTATCACTCGCACTGTCGGATTACAGATCTACACTGGATATCAACCGAACCTGAACAGCAATCCCTGGAATGCAGCGCCAAGATTCGATATCGACAGCAAGATACTGAATGCCATCTGTGCGGCTTCGATGGGTGCAACGCAATAGTCGAATTTGCTCAACCCCAGCGCGCGATAACACCGGGACAGGCACTGGTTGTATACCACCGGGAACAGTGCCTGGGTGGCGGTACAATCGAGTTGGCGTACAATCTGTGAACCCGCTTGAAAATCAGACTCTGGCACTAGCCGGGATGTTTCAGGCGGTGACCCTGGTCGATGAACTCGCGCTCCATGGGAACTGTAATCCCGTGCTCTTCGACTGTAGTTTCGACAGTTTATTCACCGTTGATGCAGCCACCACCGAGGAGGCTTTGGGCAATGTCAACTGCCTTTGTCAGGGTCTCGAAGCACTGTGCAATTTGCTCGGAGGTGAAAACCGGTCGCCGGGGAGAAATATCGCATACTACCTGCTGTCGATATTGAAGATTTCGATGCAAGTGTCGCGTAATCGGGGGTTGGCGAGTGAATTGCTTGACGGATTGAAGAATATCGAAGGTAACGCCAGGGATTTTGATATGAGCCGCGCCAGTGTCGTCAATAAGGTTGACGGCTTGTACCAGGACTGTATCAGCTTACTCAGCCCACGCATTATCGTGCGTGGCGAACAAAACTATCTGCGTAATAGCGACAATGCCGCCAGAATCAGGGCCTTGTTGCTGGCCGGGATACGTTCCGCAGTACTCTGGCACCAACTGGGGGGCAGCAAGTGGAGGCTTTTCTGGTCACGCAAAAAATATGTGGCTACCGCACGATCGCTATTGCATCACAGCTAGACATCATGCTTTAACTTCCCTGTCGAAAACATGAAGTCTGATGTTTTCGACAAGAATGGTTCCA
>CAZAVY010000082.1:0-12668 GCA_964488685.1 uncultured Gammaproteobacteria bacterium | reverse complement strand
TTAGAGAATTTACTTTAAAGAAAACACTTTCACAAGTAGATGTAACTATAGATTACAAAAAAGATTCTAGCAAAAAGCCTGAAACATTCACGTAATTATTCGCTAAACCCTATCTCATGGGGCCTGCAATCATCCGGAAATGGAGGCTAAAGGCTTGGTTTTGGACCTGTTTCAGGTGTCCAAAAATACAGTTAAACGATTGATTACAATAAGCATTCTGTCAAACTGATCCATTTTTTACAATCACATTTTCGAGTGCACTCAAGCTGCTACTACAATCCTGTAAACTGACATCACAGCCAAATTTTAGCTGAACTGCGGCAACCAACCCATCAAATACGGGCACATTAGCGGTTTGCAGCATTCCAGAATATGAACTAGTTCCCAAAAACACGGCTGAATTGGATCAGATCCGGGAATCAGTCGGATCCGGTGACAGGTTAAAGGCTATTTGCTGCGAAACCACCGTGGGTTCTGCAGCCCGGGAGTTCAACCGGTTGATCTTTGCGACGCCAGTTCATCGACTCAGGCCTTAGTGAGAAACTCTGCGCTTCGTAGCAGCGTTAGTATGTAACAGCGTTATATTAAACTGCCCGATGGTATGCATCCGCCTCGGCGGCGATACCGCAGCTGTGGGAGGGCGCAACGCGATGTTCCATTTTTCGAATTCCCGTGGTCTATCGAAACAGGAATGATAGACCACTAAATTGTTAATGTTGGTGCAAAATATTCAAGATTCGGCGCAATGGTTCGGCAGCACCCCAGAGCAACTGATCACCAACGGTAAATGCGGCCAGATAATCATCGCCCATATTGAGTTTTCGTAATCTGCCCACTGGAATATCCAGGCTCCCGGTAACCGCGCTTGGAGACAGCGCGTCCATTGAAACCTGCTTATCATTTTGCAGCACCTTTACCCAGTCATTCGACCCTGCCAGCATTTGGTGTATCTCGTCCAGGGGCACATTTTGTTTGAGCTTAACCGTCAATGCCTGCGAGTGACAGCGCATCGCGCCGACACGAACACACAAGCCATCGATCGGGATCAGGTTTTCACCCATCCCTAAAATTTTATTGGCTTCGGCACCCGCCTTCCATTCCTCTCGACTCTGACCATTGTCAAGCTGCGCGTCGATCCAGGGGATCAGGCTCCCGGCCAGGGGTACACCGAATTGTTCTCGGGGGAATCCAGGTGCTCGCAATTGTGCGGTCACGCGGCGATCGATTTCCAAAATTGACGAGTCCGGATCATCGAGTAAATCAGCCACACTCTGCTGCAAACTGCCCATACCGGCAATCAGTTCCCGCATGTGCCGGGCACCACCACCGGAGGCAGCCTGATATGTCATTACACTCATCCACTCTACCAGATCGTGCTCGAACAACCCTGCCATCGCCATCATCATCAGGCTAACCGTGCAATTACCACCAACAAAGTCACGACAACCCGTGTCAAGTGCCTTGTCGATTACCGAACGATTGACGGGATCCAGGATTATAACGCTCGAATCTTCCATGCGTAATGTCGAAGCGGCATCTATCCAGTATCCGTTCCAGCCACCCGCACGAAGCTCGGCATGTACCTGCCTGCTATAATCTCCCCCTTGACAGGTAACGATCGCATCCATCGAATTTAACTGTTCGATATCGGTCGCATCCAGCAGTGGTGGGATATCCCGGCCGATATCAGGCCCGGATTGACCCACCTGGGAGGTAGAGAAAAATACTGGTTCTTCTATCGCGATAAAATCCTGCTGTTCGAGCATACGTTGCATCAACACCGAACCAACCATTCCACGCCAGCCGACAAACCCAACTCGTTTCATCCTGTTCTCCATCAATCATCTATCGGCTAGCGTGCGCAGAGCGGTTACCACGGCGTCACCCATCTCCGAGGTACTCACGCTGGTCCCGGTATCGGCGATATCGGCTGTTCGCAGACCCAGATCAAGTACCTCGCCAACCGCAAGCTCGATCGTTTCGGCGAAATTTGGCTGGCCCAGGCTATAGCGCAACATCATCGCGAAAGAGAGAATGGTCGCCAACGGGTTTGCAATGCCCTGACCGGCGATATCGGGAGCCGAACCGTGCACCGGTTCGTACAAACCCTTGCCATTGATATCAAGCGAAGCCGAAGGCAGCATGCCAATCGATCCGGTCAACATCGCCGCCATGTCCGACAGTATATCTCCGAACAAGTTTGCTGTGACGATGACATCGAACTGTTTGGGTGCTCGAACCAGTTGCATCGAAGCATTGTCAACATACAGGTGACTCAGTTCCACGCCCGGGTAATCTGCCGCTACCTTGTTAACCACTTCGCGCCAGAGTTCAGAAACTTCCAGCACGTTGGCTTTATCAACTGAACATAACTTACAGCTGCGCAACATAGCGATGTCGAAAGCTGAACGGGCAATGCGTTCAATTTCGTGTTCCGCATAAACCAGCGTGTTGAAACCCTGGCGTTCACCATTTTCGAGTTCACGAATACCGCGGGGCTGCCCGAAGTAAATCCCCCCGGTAAGCTCGCGCACAATCATAAGATCGAGTCCGGCGACCAGATCGGGTTTCAGGCTCGATGCAGCGGCCAGCTGTGGATATAGAATTGCCGGGCGCAGGTTAGAAAACAGGGACAGTGCCGAGCGTAAATTTAACAGCCCTTTTTCAGGGCGTAATTCACGCGCCAGGCCATCGTATTGGGGGCCACCGATAGCGCCAAAAAGAACTGCGTCCGACTGTTCGCAAATTGCCAGCGTTTCTGCCGGCAGGGGGTTGCCCGACTGATCGTAGCCGGCGCCACCGATTGCCGCATACTCCAGTTCCACTTTCAGCCCGAAGTCCTGTTGCAAACATTCAATTGTTTTAATCGCCTCTGCAATTATTTCGGGACCGATGCCATCACCAGCCAGTACTGCAATTTTTTTACTCATGGTCAATAATCTATCTCAGCCAGGGCAGCGTATCGTAATACTGCTGTTCAAACGATTTGATGGCTTCGGCATGCTGCATGGTCAGACCGATATCGTCGAACCCGTTCAACAGACAATGTTTATGAAACGCATCGATTTCAAACGCCATTTCAATTCCATTGGCGTTGCTTACCCGTTGATTTTCGAGATCGACACTCAATTGATAATCCTCGAAACTGTTCAGTTCAATAAAAATTTGATCGACCAGGCCAGCATCTAGCGCAATCGGCAGCAACCCGTTTTTGAAGGCATTATTATAAAAAATATCCGCAAAACTCGGCGCAATGACAACCTTGATGCCAAAATCCAGTAACGCCCAGACCGCATGCTCTCTGGAAGACCCACAGGCAAAGTTTTCACGCGCCAGCAAGATTTGCGCTTGCCTGCAGGGATTCCTGTTGAGCACAAAATCCGGGTTGATACGCCGTTGCGAGTGATCCTGGCCGGGCTCACCCGGGTCCAGGTAGCGCCAGTCATCGAACAGGTTCACTCCGAAACCGGAACGCTTGATAGACTTTAAATACTGCTTGGGAATAATGGCATCGGTATCGATGTTGGGTCGGTCGATAGCGGCGACAATGCCGGTAAAATTTTCAAATTTATCCATAGCGACCTCTATAACTCGCGCACATCTATAAAATGACCTTTGACCGCCGCCGCCGCCGCCATCGCCGGCGAAACCAGGTGGGTACGTCCTCCCTTCCCTTGCCGCCCTTCGAAATTTCGATTCGAGGTCGAAGCACAGCGTTCGCCCGGTTGCAGCTGATCGGCATTCATTCCGAGACACATCGAACAACCCGGTTCTCGCCATTCAAACCCGGCCTCGACAAATATTCGATTCAGGCCTTCGTCCTCCGCCTGTTGTTTTATCAGTCCCGATCCCGGAACCACCATCGCCAACTTGATGTTATCGGCCACCTTGCGCCCTTTCACAACAATCGCCGCGGCACGTAAATCTTCGATTCGTGAATTAGTGCACGAGCCGATAAATATCTTGTCCACGAAAACCTCGTCGAAGGGAGTGTTGGCTTTCAGACCCATGTATTCGAGTGCAGCCTGCATGCCCCCGGCTTTTACCGGGTCCATCTCATTTGCAGGGTCGGGAACACCTTCGTTGATACTGCATACCATTTCCGGAGAAGTTCCCCAGGTGACCTGTGGTGCGATGTCACGGGCATCAATCGAATCCTCCCGGTCGAAAACGGCATCCGCATCGGAGTGCAAATCCCGCCAGTGCGCAATCGCCTCTTGCCAGAATTTACCGCGCGGTGCAAACGGACGTCCTTTGACGTAATCCAGCGTTACCTGGTCACAGGCAATCAGTCCGGCACGAGCCCCTGCTTCTATCGTCATGTTACAAACGGTCATGCGACCTTCCATCGAAAGGCGGGTTATGGCTTCACCAGCGAACTCGATGGTGCAGCCGGTACCGCCGGCGGTGCCGATCTTACCGATGATATGCAGCACCATATCTTTTGCAGTAATACCTTCAGCGACCTCGCCATCAACCCTGACGCGCATATTTTTGGATTTCTTCTGGATCAGGCATTGCGTCGCCATAACATGCTCGACTTCGGAGGTACCGATGCCGAAAGCGAGCGCGCCAAATGCGCCGTGAGTCGAGGTATGCGAATCGCCGCAGACTACGGTCATGCCCGGTAAAGTCGCACCCTGTTCCGGACCGATGATGTGCACGATTCCCTGGCGCGGGTCTCCCATCTTGAATTCGGTGAGTGCGTGCTTGTCGCAGTTCTGGTTGAGGGTATCAACCTGTAGTCGTGCAACCGGATCGGTAATACCCTGCTCGAGCCCGGTGGTTGGAACATTATGATCCGGTACCGCTAGAATCGAACGCTTGCGCCACAAGGATCGCTGCGCAATTTCGAGGCCCTCGAACGCCTGCGGCGAAGTTACTTCATGCACCAGATGACGGTCGATGTACAGCAAGGCAGTGCCATCTTCATCGCAGCGCACCAGGTGTAAATCCCAAATTTTGTCGTATAAGGTTTTTCCAGCCATAATTCTTTCTCAACGAAATACTTGCGAGATTTTACGCTCACCTTTAAAATAACTCTAATTCATAATTTTCATTATTTTGATTCCTTTTTGGAATACGTATGCAAATCAATCAGATTCACGCGTTTCTCGCGGTTGCTGAACTCGAATCTTTTTCACTCGCCGCCGAGCGCCTGCATATTACTCAACCAGCGGTCAGTAAACGTATTCGTCAGCTGGAAAACAGCGTCAAGGTGGAAATGTTCGACCGAATCGGCAAGCGCAGTATCCTGACACCGAACGGGAAGGCGTTCAAACCGCATGCAGAGCGCATACTCGATGAGCTGGAATCCTATCGTTTCAGTCTGAGCCGACAGCAGGACAGGCCCTCTGGCAGCCTCAGTTTCGCCACCAGCCATCACATCGGCCTGCACCGTTTACCCCGGGTTCTGCGAGACTTCAAAATTCTCTATCCACAGGTTGACCTCGACCTGCATTTCATGGATTCGGAGGATGCCTGCGCCGCAATCGCCAATAACGAACTGGAACTCGCCATTGTGACGCTGCCGGAACTGGCGGACGACAAGCTCGTTTGCGAACCAGTCTGGATCGATCGACTGGTAGTGGTCATGGCTACCGACCACGCCCTCGCTGGTCAGCAGGATATCGATCCGATGCTATTGCTTGATCACGCGGCAATTCTGCCGTCGCTGGGCACATTTACCCGCAGGATCATCAATAATCTGTTCGCGGCCAACAAGCATCGACTCAAAATAATTCTCGAAACCAATTATCTGGAAACGATCAAGGTCATGGTATCAGCCAATCTCGGCTGGAGCATATTGCCGCAAAGCATGATCGATTCAAACCTGAGCAGCCTGAATCTGCGTGATCTCGACGCGCATCGTGCGCTCGGAATCGTGACCCGTAAAAACAGAACCCTGTCGCTCAACTCTAACGCCATGATCAAATTACTACACCAAAACGGCACCGAAGATCATCGGTAAGACTGGATTAAGCCTGGTTTATTGCTATAGTAATTTCGACTTCATTCAAGGAGACTTTGATGCATCCTATAGTGAAACACCTGGTACTTTCAACGGCACTTGTGTTGAGCACCAGCAGCTTTGCCGGCGAAGTAAGTCGAGCACTCTTCACCATTGGTATCGATAACCGGGAACCGGTAATCATGGTCGATAGCATCGACAACAGTTCCTACACTTCGATTTCTTTTTTTACTGAATTGATCGATCTGTCAGGCCACAACGTGACTCATCAGTGGACTTACAATGACAAGGTTATGTTTGAAAAAACTTTCGAGGTAAAAGCTGCGCGCTGGCGCGTGTGGACCAGCAAAACGCTGTTACCGTCCTGGACCGGATCCTGGACCGTCAACGTACTTGACGATGATCGTTCGGTGCTGGCGAGCAAATCCTTCGAATACCAGTAATTCCAATTCAAACCGACGTAAAACCCTGTGCCCTGGTTCAGACGCATATTCTTTACCCTGGTGGCGCTGGCGTCGTTCGCCGATCAGCTCGGCTTCCATCACCCTGCCAACCCGGATTGGCGGCACCCACCAGGTCATGCTCGATCCTGACGACCCATGGCCTGACGGTTACCGCCTCACCGACACCTGGCCCCTGAAACAATAGGTGTTAAAACAGCGATCGATGTAGTCGTGCGTTTGCATGAGGATAAATTCTAAAGATCGTTCGGATGGCGATAAACTCGCCGCAATCTACGCGGTCGTCCTGGCCCGGTTCACATTCAGACGCAAGTCACCGTGCGAGGAATAGCAAAATCCAGGGAACCTCCGATCGAGTCGATCAGAGGTTCGCTAGAAAAATGCCTGAATGCCGGTTTGCGCGCGACCCAGTATCAGGGCATGGATATCATGCGTACCCTCGTAGGTGTTCACCGCTTCGAGATTCATGACGTGTCGTATTACATGATACTCGTCAGACACGCCGTTACCACCGTGCATATCACGCGCCACGCGCGCGATATCGAGCGACTTGCCGCAGTTATTGCGCTTCATCAGCGAAATCAGTTCCACCGGGCAACTATCGGTATCCATCAAACGGCCCATTTGCAGACAACCCTGCAGCCCGAGCGCTATTTCGGTTTGCATATCGGCGAGTTTCTTCTGCACCAACTGGGTAGCTGCCAGCGGACGTCCGAACTGGGTACGATCAAGCGTATACTGACGCGCCGCGTGCCAGCAAAATTCTGCGGCGCCCATCGATCCCCAGGCGATACCGAAACGGGCCCGGTTCAAACATCCGAATGGGCCCTTCAGGCCCTCCACATTTGGCAACAAATTCGCTTCAGGGACGAACACATCCTGCATAACGATTTCACCGGTCGAAGACGCGCGTAACGAGAACTTGCCTTCGATTTTAGGAGTGGAAAATCCTTCCATGTCGCGTTCTAAAATAAACCCTCGAATCACAGCATCGAGTTTCGCCCAGACCACTGCCAGGTCGGCAATCGGGGAATTGGTGATCCACGTTTTTGCGCCCTTAAGCTTATAACCCCCATCGACGGCACTGGCCGTAGTCTTCATACTGGCGGGATCAGACCCGGCGTCGGGTTCGGTCAGGCCAAAACAACCGATCCATTCGCCGCTGGCGAGCCGCGGCAAATACTTTTGGCGTTGCTCGTCGGTACCATAGGCATAAATCGGATGCATCACCAGCGATGACTGTACACTCATGGCCGAACGATAACCGCTATCGACCCGCTCTACCTCCCGCGCTACCAGGCCATAGGAGACGTAGTTAATACCCGCACCACCATAGTCTTCGGGAATGGTCGCTCCCAGTAAACCCAGCTCACCGAATTCATTCATGATTTCGCGGTGAAAAACTTCGTCGCGATTTGCCAACTGTACCCGGGGCATCAGGCTGTCCTGGCAGTACTCGCGAGCAGCATCGCGTAGCATGCGTTCCTCCGCGCTCAACTGCTGCTCGAGAAACATCGGATCCTGCCAGTCAAAAGAAAATCGTTCGGGTTGTGTCATCGGGTTGCGTACCTGTTTATGCGATCAAATTTTATCGGCGACAGCGGATAATTCCAGATTATTTCACCTTGCGGAGGGTTATTTAATCAACTTTTTCAAGATTCTGCCAGGAGTCTGTCGGACCTGGCTAATCGTTGCCGGGAAAACCCATTTCGAGTCAGGATTTTCTTTCGATCGAGGCAAAGAGCTTGCCCCATGAGCGAAGCGAATGATTCGGGTATCGTTATTCAGATTTAACGAAATGGATGGAAAATTCTGACTCAAAATGACTTTTCCGCAGCAGATTTATTCTAAGTTCGGCAGGCTTCTAACGCCTGTCAATTAACTGCAGCGCCAGGCTGCCATATTTGTAATAAGCGGCGCGCAGGGTAGACCATTTTTCCCGGTAGAGTGTTTCGATTGGAAACGGGAAATCGTCACGATTACCACTGACAATGGTGTCTGCCAGGTGTTTGCCGATTACGGTACCGGGACCAATACCACGCCCATTGTAACCCGCCGGGGCAAATACGCCCGGGGCCAGCAACTGTACCCGCAGGATTTTGCTCGAGGTCACGCCAACCTGCCCGCTCCATTGATACTCCCATGTGCTACCCTTAGCCTGTGGGAACAGCCGGTTACGGGTGCGGGTCATCCAGTTTCCCCGGATCGTGCGCTCCACTCCCTGCAAACTGCCGGCGCTGCTCATCACCAGTCGCCCGGCGCTATCGACGCGAGCCGAAGTCATCAGGGTTTGCGTGTCCCATAGGCCATGTCGCTGAGGAATAATACTGGCTGCCACGTCCACCGCTAAGGGTGACGTGGCACATTGAAAAATAAAAACCGGCAGGGTCGATTCACGGACATGTTCACTATTGTCGTCAGCATAGGCATTGGTCGCGATGATTACCTGTTGCGCCGAAACCTGTCCCTGCGAAGTGCTTGCCAGCCAGCTATCATTTTGCCGGGTCAGGCTTAGAATCCCCGATTTCTGGAAAAGTTTTGCACCGGTATCGAGTGCCGCCCTTGCCAGGGAACGGGCATAATCAAGCGGTTGGATGGTCCCTGCCCCCGGGTCGAGGATACCGCCATGTCGATACACCGGAGACGCCGAGATGGCGGTGGCTCGTTCTCCATCGATCAGTTCGACTGCGGCGCCAAGCGCCTGTAGTTGCCGACAACGATCTTCGAGATAAGTCATTGCGGAAGCACTGTGGGCGATATTAACGGTGCCTGTGCGCTTTGCATCACAGGGCATTCCAAAACGCTTGACCAATTCAAACACCATCGCAGGAGATTCACGCAAAGCAAGGTTAAAGCGTTCGCCTGCCGCTTCGCCGAGTACCTTGTTGACATGATCGGGACCTTGCAAAACCCCGGCATTGACCAAACCGGCGTTTCGGCCCGAACCGCCAAAACCGATGCTTTTGGCTTCGAGCAAAGCTACCGATACCCCTTGCTCGGCAAGGTGCAAGGCGCTCGACAAACCCGTGTAACCACCGCCGACGACCAGCACATCGACCTGCAGCGACTGCTGTAGTTGCTGGTGCACCGGGTTTTCAATTGCGGTCGCGCCCCAAAGCGAATGCTCACGGGAATCTTGTGGCAGGTGATCAGACATACTTCATGCGCTGGTTGCAGGATCAGAATTGTGCGCGATCCACTATAGTATTGCTAGCCAAGTTGCCTGAAATCGATAAAATCCTCGAATCTGGTCGATGTATTCGGGGGTGTTTCATTGGCGCTCAAAGATAGACCCCGGTTTTCTGAAGGATAACGCCAGCGTGGATTCAACACCGCGCCGGTCTGCGAGCAGGCTATTGCCAAACCCCTTTACCGGCTCGATCCAGGTATAACCCCCGGTGACTTGCTGCGGTCGAGTTGTAGTATCAAACCGTCGACTTCACCTGTTTCATTGATAAATGGTTCGAACTCGGTTTCATTGATATTAACTACAATTCGTTCGCCTTCGGCTACCGGCATGGGTCGCCCAGGCGATCTAAGTGTCGGGAATTACGGCGATGACATCAATCGCCGCATGGGATGAATCCACAGGCCAGATGAATTCGTCAGTCGCGAGCAAATACAGTTGTGCGATCAAATGATCGATAACCTTGTACATCGTTGTCGGGAATCGTCAGAATCCGTTTAACCACGACAAGCTTCTTACCATTATGACAACAGCCCCGGCGCAAGCCACTATCGGATGGCGGGAATGGGTTGCATTACCCGATCTGAATCTACCTGCGATCAAAACCAAGGTTGACACCGGTGCCCGCACTTCGGCCTTACATGCTTTTCTGATCGAACCCTACACCAGCGCGGGGATAGAGATGCTCAGATTCCTGATCCATCCGATACAGCGCAACCGGGAATTTCACGTCGAATGCCACGCTCCGGTTTTCGATTTTCGCGAGGTTACCGACTCCGGCGGACATCGCGAGATGCGCTACGTGATTCGAAGTAAAATTATGCTCGGAAGTACCGCCTGGCCGATTGAGTTGAGCCTCACAAGCCGTGATACAATGCGCTTTCGTATGCTATTGGGGCGCCGGGCAATGGAGAACCGCTTCGTGGTCGATCCAGGTGCATCCTACGTCAATGGCAAGCTAAAACCGCGTCTGGTCTACGGATTATAAGCGGAGAATTAAATGAAAATTGCACTGCTTTCGAGAAATCGGAAACTCTATTCCTCGCGTCGCATAATCGAAGCTGCCGAGGAGCGCGGACATGAAATCGTTGTTATCGACGTGCTGCGGGCTTATATGAATATCGCGGCGCATAAACCCTCGATACATTATCGAGGCGAATTGCTCGAAGGCTTCGAGGCGGTCATTCCGCGTATCGGTGCTTCGGTAACCCACTACGGTCTGTCGGTGCTAAGACAGTTTGAAATGATGGGCGTAGTTTCGCTTAACGAATCGGTTGCGATCGGGCGATCACGCGACAAACTGCGCTCGCTGCAGTTATTATCCCGCAAAGGTATCGGCATGCCGCTTACCGGCTACGCCAACAAGCCCGATGACATCAAAGACGTCATCAAGATGGTGGGTGGCGCTCCCCTGGTGGTCAAGTTACTGCAGGGGACTCAGGGCATCGGTGTCGTACTGGCGGAAACACAAAAGGCGGCCGAGAGTGTAATCGAAGGGTTCATGGGCGTTAAAGCCGACATCCTGGTACAGGAATTCATCAAGGAAGCCGGAGGCTCCGATATCCGCTGCTTCGTAATCGACGGCAAAGTAGTGGCCGCCATGAAACGCCAGGCGCCACCCGGGGAATTCCGTTCCAACCTGCATCGCGGTGGTTCTTCCAGCCTGATCAAGATCACACCCGAAGAGCGTTCGACTGCGGTGCGCGCGGCACGAATTATGGGTTTGAACGTAGCGGGTGTGGATCTACTGCGTTCCAATCATGGTGCGGTGGTAATGGAAGTGAATTCAAGCCCTGGACTGGAAGGTATCGAGGGCGCGACTGGAAAGAATGTTGCGGGGTTAATTATCAGCAATCTTGAAAAACTGAAACCTGGCAGGACCAGGACCCGTGGCAAGGGTTAGCGCACAAATCGACCGCCACACAGTACCGAGGAGATGAGAAATGCGGGCTAAGATGCAAACAACCATCGAAATTGCCGGGGTCAAAATCAAACCCGGCAGTCGCCAATCGATTGACATACCGCTTCCCAGTTTTTACACCCACAGCAGTGTCAACATGCCGGTGCACGTCGCCCATGGTCGCAAACCGGGACCGGTACTACTGGTTTGCGCGACCATACATGGTGATGAGATTAATGGCGTAGAAATTATTCGTCGGCTGCTTTCGCACAAGATTATCGACCGTTGCAAAGGCACCCTGATCGCGATTCCTGTTGTCAATGTTTACGGGTTTGTTTCCAAATCACGCTACCTGCCTGATCGTCGTGATTTAAACCGCTCGTTTCCAGGATCCGACGGCGGCTCGATGGCATCGCGCCTCGCCAATGTTTTGATGACTCAAATCATCCCGCATTGCAGCCATATCGTGGATCTGCACAGCGGCGCTGTAAACCGTGAAAATCTGCCTCAGATTCGCGCCAAGCTAAGCGATGAACCGGAATTAGAATCGCTGGCGCGTGCTTTCGGGGTTCCCGTTATCCTCGATGCCAATTTGCTCGAAGGTTCGTTTCGCGAAGCCGCCCACGGGCTCGATATTCCAACGTTGGTGTACGAATCCGGAGAAGCTTTGCGGTTTGACGAGGTCGCGATCCGGGCCGGAGTCAAGGGTGTGCTCAACATCATGACCGCCCTGGGTATGCGCTCCCGGCCGGGAAAACATCGCCAGCCCGAAACCATGATTGCCAATACCAGCCATTGGGTTCGAGCACCGCAAAGCGGCATATTGAGAGCCCTCGTCGGCACCGGCAGCAAGCTCGAAATCGGCGAGCGCCTGGGCTATATCAACGACCCCCTCGGCGAAAACATTTGCGAAGTCGTAAGCCCGGTCAACGGCATCGTCATCGGTAAAACCAACCTGCCGCTGGTATTTGCTGGTGAAGCCCTGTTCAACATCGCCGCCTACGAAGAAGTGGACCAGGTTTCGAATCACATCGAAGCCCTTCAGGAAGCACTGACCCCCAACGATGACGAGCCCGACACAACCGAACCTCCGCTGGTCTAGACATCATGTTTTAACTTCCCTGTCGAAAACATGAAGTCTGATGTTTT
>CAZAVY010000081.1:0-12908 GCA_964488685.1 uncultured Gammaproteobacteria bacterium | reverse complement strand
GTTGTTGTCCTGGTAATTCAACACGATCGTGAAATAACTGTCGAGTTCACTGAAATAGGATTTGTAAACAACCATTCGGCGATGACTCAGGTAATACCAGCCCGGCGCCTGGTCTGCACTTAAATCGTGATCGACTTCACCGACGTAAGCCGCTGGAAGCATCCTGTATTCCCTGAGAAAGACAAAAGGATTGCCGCCGTCAAGCTCATTGAGCTGGTTCAACCTGTTTTTCACCGCATAGGTCGCAAACACAACCGCGAGCGATGAGTCGATAATCTTCTTGGTTTGAAAGATCGAAGCGCGTTCGAATTCGCGTTCGGTAGCGTCAAGATAGGATAAAAACGCCATCATCATGATTGCGATCAGGATGATCATGAGGCTGAGTCGAAATAATATCGCCCCCGGATGGGAGCCGATGGTGTTCATCGTCCCGCGAGCTGCGCCACATCCCACATCGGCACGAAGATACCCAGCGCGAGCACCAGCACCATGGCGCCAACCAGCACGTAGATCAGCGGTTCGATTTTGTCGGACAGGGTTTTGACGTCGTAGTCGACTTCCTCTTCGTAGAAATCGGCGATGAAGGTCATCATTTCGTCGAGGTTACCGGCCTCTTCGCCAACCGCGAACATTTGCATCACGACCGGGGTAAACATCTGTGTCTGGCGTGCGGTCCGGGTCAGCGCTTCGCCGCGTTCGATGCCTTCACGCATGCTGTTGACATGACTCGAAATATAGTCGTTGCCGATCGAGCGCGAGATAACGCCCATCGCCTGCACGATCGGCACCCCGGCGCTGTAGGCCATCGCGAATGACCGCGCGAAGCGCGCCATGAACGAGCGATGCAAAATCTCACCGATGATGGGTGCCTTGACGATAAACCGGTGCCATCGGTAGCGGCCATCAGTGGTGTTTACATAGCGTTTGCAGCCATACCCCACAGCGATTAACCCAAGCCCGATAAAAATCCAGTATTCGACAAAAAAATTGGACGTATTCAGTAAAAGCAGCGTCTGCCAGGGGAGTTCCAGCTTGTTGGCTTCGAAGAAGCTGGCGAACTTGGGAATGACGAACAGGTTGACGATGGTCATTGCGATCGCAATCGCGATGATAACCGTGGTCGGGTAACGCAACGCGGTCTTGATGTTTTGCGTGATACGTCGATTGCGATCGATATAGTCCGCCATCACCGCGAATGACTGATCCAGACGCCCGGTCTCTTCACCGACCTGGATCATGCTGATATAGAGGTTGGTAAATACGCGCGGATGACGGGCGCAGGAAATCGATAGGTTGCGCCCCGATTCGAGCTGCTCGAGAATATCGCGCAGCGATTTAATCATCAAGGGATTCTCGATCGATTCCAGAATCCCGGTGATTGCCCGGGTGATCGGAATGCCGGCCTTGATCAGTGCCGCCATCTGCCGGCTAAACATCAGCAACTCTTCGATACTGACCTTGTGCAGGTTGAAACGATCCTTTATGACCTCGATCACATCGACCCGGATCTTCTTTTCGACGATCGAAATCGGCACCACACCGCGGTCCATCAGCAAGCCGGCAACGGCGCTGGTGCTGGCGCCTTCGATCTCGCCGTCGATCATCTGCCCGTTGCCGCCACGGCCCTTGAATTGGTAATACGGCATCAGTCGTCGATCGCAAGCGGCGGCGGATGATCGAGCACATCATCGGGTACTTCACCGGCCAGGCGCAGCATTTCTTCGATCGTGGTCAAGCCGTTGGCCGCGTGCGTATGCGCGACCATCACCAGCGGCTGGTAGCCGGGCGCTCGCTCGGCCGCTTCGACGAAACCCTGCGAGTCGTCATGGCGCAGTTTTTCGCCAAGCTCGGCATTGATATCGAGTAACTCGTAGACACCCATGCGTCCCTGGTAACCGGTCTCGGCGCATTGCTTGCAGCCCCGGCCCTTGCGATATCGATGCCGGGTGATATCGATCGACAGGTCGTCGCGCAACCAGCCGGCCTCGAACCCGGTCGGGGTAGTGTCCTCGCCACAACTCACGCAAATCTTGCGTACCAGTCGTTGCGCGATAATGGTGCGCAGGGTAGTCGCGAGCATGTAACCCTTGACCCCCATGTCCATGAGTCGGGTCGCGGTCGATATGGTGTCGTTGGTGTGCAGGGTCGACAGTACCAGGTGGCCGGTCATGGCGGCACTGACCCCGATTTCGACGGTTTCAGCGTCGCGCATCTCGCCGACCATGATGATATCCGGATCCTGGCGCAAGGCGGAGCGCAACACGCTCGCAAAGGTGAGCCCGATGCGCGGATTCACCTGCACCTGGTTGATCCGCTCGAGGCGGTACTCGACCGGATCTTCGACCGTAACAATCTTTGACTGTTTGACATTGAGTTCGGAAAGCGCGGCGTAAAGCGTTGTTGTCTTACCGCTGCCGGTAGGTCCGGTTACCAGGACCATGCCATGGGGTAAATGGAAATTTTTACGGAATCGACGCAGCAGATCGGGTGGCATGCCGAGTTGTTCCAGATCGAGTGCACCGCTGGTCTGATCGAGCAGACGCATCACCACCGATTCGCCATACTGCACCGGCATGGTCGACAAACGCACATCGATGTCACGCTGGTTTACGATCACGTGAAAACGACCATCCTGGGGCAGTCGTTTCTCGGAAATATTCAGTCCGCACATCAGTTTCAGACGCACCACGACCGCGGGTGCGATCTGGGTTTCCTGCATCACCTGCTCGTACAGCATACCGTCGATACGCTGGCGAATACGGATCACATGCTGGTCGGGCTCGATATGAATATCCGAAGCGCCAACCTGGACTGCATCCTCGAAGATCGACTGCAGCAGTTTTGCCACCGGCGCATCGGTCATCTCGGTCTGCAGCAGTTCGTTCAGATCGGTCGCGGTATCGTTGAGATCTTGCCCCAGCTCGCTCGCGAGCGCACTGATTTCCTCGGTGCGCCGATATACCCGGTCAAAATTTTCGAGCAGCGCGGTTTCGCGCACGATCGCCAGGCTTATCGGTTTATTCAATTTGGACTGGATTTCATCGAGCGCGTAAATGTCGGTGGGGTCCGCCATCGCTACCAGATAGTCCTTATCGCGATCCTCGAGCACCAGGGCACGGTAACGCCGCGCAATCGACTCCGGCAACAACTTGGCGACCTCGTTGCTGTAGTTGTAGTTATTGATATCGATTAACGGGATATTGAGCTGACCCGCGAGCAGGTTGAGCAGGCTGTTTTCATCGATCATGCCGAGCTCGATCAAGGTACCGCCGAGCTTGCGGCCGAGCTTCTTCTGTTCGCTCAGCGCCTGCTGTAACTGGTCCCCGGTGATCAGGCCTTTTTCGACCAGCAGATCACCCAGCCGAATTTTCCGGGTGAACGCCATCAGCGGCTCAACACCTGTTTCAGCGTGCTGCTCCGGGTGCCGACAAATGCTTCCAGGCGACCATTCAAAGTACCCAGTTGAGCCGCCTGTTGATATGAATCCAGCGCGTCTTCGAGCGCCGTGGTGTGTTCCTGCGAAATGCCGAGTCCAATCCAGTTTTTGGCGTTACCCGCATCGTGCACTAGTGCCAAGCGATAATGTTTGACTGCGTCTTGGTGTTGTTCCAGGCGCTGATAACTGGCCGCCAGCAGCGCCTGCTGATTCGCATCAACGGGAGCCCCGTTGACAAACAACTGGATTACCGTGCGATACGCGTTTCCCTGAAACAGCGAGCGTGCATATTCGGTTTTGAACAACGCATCTTCGGGATAAGCCGTCATCGATTCGCGTACCAGCCGACGAAAGCGGTCAACGCGTTTCTGGTGGCTGTAGAGCGCGAGCAAATGCTGTCGCGCCTGGTAGTCCTCGACCCCTGTCAATAGACCCTGCAACAGGGATTCAGCGTCGGCGTAGCGGCGGGAATTTACCAACTCGGCCGCGTACTCGAGTTGTTGCTCCGATTTTGCATTCGGATCGGTCGACTTGATATCGATCCTGACCACTTCGGCAGGCAAGGTTGCGATGGAAGTTTGTTGCGGTGGTGAGATAGCAGCCGATGCCGGCATTGGAGCCTCGGGCTGTGATTCGACCATCGCGGATTCACCGGCATCTTCAACGACCGGCTCGGAAACGGGTGACGCTACTGATTTATGCAAATTAATCGCCCAGACTGGTTCACCGTCGACCTGTTTCTGCCGGGTTTCAACCAGGATGTCCGCCACGGTCTCGAAAATGATATCCACGCCCGACTCGGAGGCGGTGATCGAGAGCTTCCGAATCCAGCGATTGTCACTTATCAGCGGCGCGATTATCTGACTTTCGATATCTCGCAAATGGTACCCAAACCTGTTTTCTCCACGCTGCTTGAGATAGGCCACCACCTTTTCCCGCAGCGCGAACTCCAATCGCATATCGGTTTCGGTTTCACGAATTTGCAGGCCGACGATCTGGTTAGCCGCCGGCCGTTCGCTAACAACGGCCGCGACGACTGTCGACTCTTTCGCCGGCGGCACTGAAGACACCGCTGCTTCGGGCGCCGCGACAACGAGCGCCGGCGCCGGCAGGTTTGCCGGGTGCGACCACTGATCCTGCAGGTATATCCAGGCCGCCGCCGCTAGCAACAACAGCAGCAAACCGATCAACAGTAACGGCGCGGGTTTACCCGTAGAGGTGGCTGTTTGCCCGACCGAACTGATTTCGATCGGGGTAAACCTGCTTTCCCTGGTTTCGAGATCCTTGAGGACGTTGTTGATAACACTCATCGCATCTGGCTGTCGGCGGCCGCGGCGTTGATATGCTTGCGCTTGACATAGAATTCACCACTGGCGTAGGAGAGCATCAGCGCCTTGTTACAAAGTACATTGATGACCCGGGGGATGCCCTGGCTCAATTTGTGGAGCCGGCGTTGCGCACCCATGTCGAACAGCTCGGGCCCCCGATAACCCGCCGATTTAACGCGGTGCTGGAGATAGCGGCGTACCGACGCCCGGTTCAGCGGCTGGAGTTGATAAGCGTGCACAATTCTTTGTTGTAGCTGCCGGATACTGCTTTGCGCCAGTCGGGCGTCGAGCTCGGGCTGGCCGAACAATATGATCTGCACCAGCTTCTGTTTGCCGGTTTCGAGATTGCTCAACAAGCGAATCGCCTCGAGGCTTTGTTCGGGCAAAGACTGGGCTTCATCCAGAATTATGACGGTGCCCCGGTCGTGGCGTGCATTCTCGATCAGGTACTCGTTAATACAGGCCAGGTGGTTATCATTGTCGAGCTTTGCGGCAACCCCCATTTCAACCAGCACCGCTTCGAGCAGAGCGTTGCAGTTCATGTAGGGATTGGGAATGTATACCGTGTCAAAGTCGGGTTCCAGCGCATCCAGCAGTTTTCGACACAACAGGGTTTTGCCGGTACCCACTTCACCGGTGACCTTGATGAAACCATCGCCGGCCCTGATCGCAACCAGCAATACGTTGAGCGCCTCCTTGTGGGTAAAGGACTGGTAAAAAAACTCGGTGTCCGGGGTCAGGTTGAACGGCTTCTCTGAGAGCCCGTAGTATTGTTCGTACATTATTGTGCTTCCGTGGGGTCTATATTGAGCTGCTTTACGCGTTGCGCGCTTTCTTCGATGTAACTTCGCCAGACTTTGTTGTTATCGACGATTATAGGTCGTAACAGGATAACCAGCTCACTACGCCGGGTCTGCTTGCTTTTCTGCTTGAATAATTCACCCAGAAATGGAACCTCGCCGACGCCCGGAACAGCGCCTTGCTGGTTGCTGGAGACGTTTTTCATCAGGCCGCCAATCACAATCACCTGGCCATTGAGCGCTTTAACAACCGAATCCGATTCCCTCACCGTACTGAGCGCGAGCGGCAATTCAAAAGTCTCGCCGCCCAGGGTAATCACTTTCAACTGATCCTGGACTTCGCTGATACTGGGATGGATATGCAGGATCACTTCTCCATCCTCGCTAATCTGCGGCGTAACATCGAGCGCTATCCCCGAGAAAAACGGGGTCAGAGTTAATTCGGGGTTGGAGGTCGTGCCGCTGGCGGTGCTGGTACTATCGGAGGAAATTTCGGTAACAAAAAACTCGTCGGTGCCGACCTTGATTACGGCTTTCTGGTTATTGACCGTGGAAATACGGGGGCTGGACAGTACATTCACATTTCCCTGGTTACTCAACAGGGTGATCAGCGAGCCAAAGGTTCTGGATGAACTTCCGACCGCGAACAGGTTCGCAAATGCGGTATTGGTCAGGTCAGGTCCCGAGCCAATAACCACGTCGCCATCGTCATTAATCTGGGCCTGCCCGCCGGTACCCCTGATAATGCTACTGTTTCCAACCGTCAGACTGCGATCCGAGGAAATTGCGGCCCAATCGATACCCGACTGAAAGCCATCGTTGAGTTCCACTTCGATTATCTTGGCCTCCAGTATCACCTGGCGCTGCAAATTGTCCTCGGCGTTGTTCAAATAGGCTTCGACATCGCGCAACTCGCCCGGCAATGCGCGCACGACGACCAGGCCGGAATGGCGATCGACCACAACCGAACGCCCATCGCCACCACCGATAATCGAAACCAGGATTGCGTGCAACGAAGTCCAGAAATCCGCGGTGCTGGTGGTGTTGATGCTACTGGATTTTAGCGTGGTCGTGCTGTTGGAACTGCCGCCATCGCTATCGCTGTCATTGTTACCGGCATTTTCAATCTGCCCCGAACTCACCGTCATTAGCGACTCGCCGGAACGGCTGACATTGAGGTAATTAACCGGGAAAATTCGTGACTGGATGCGCGCCGGCAAGACGATGTAACCCAGCCCGTTTTGCTGGAATTCATAGCCGTATACATCACGCGCGAGCTGCATTACTTCGCTCACCGTGACATTTTTCAAATCCAGTGAAATTTCCCCTTCGACGCTGGGGTGCACCACCATGTTGATGTTGGTGTCCTTGACCAGGCTCATGAAAAACAGGCGCGCCGGCGCATTAGACACCGAGATATCGAAGCTAGCTTCCTGCTTCAGATCGGTACTCAACCCGGGCAGGTTGATATCGCTATCGGGTACCAGCTCATCGAGAATGTCATCCGAAGGCGCTTCCACATCCGGTATATCCACTGCGGCAGCCTGGGCCAGCGCGTCGTTTATATCCTGTCGGGATTGCCTCGCCATTTCGAGTGACTGTGAAGACGCACAGGCCGCCAAAAAGTAGACGAGGGCGAAAATACTCAGGGTTTGTCTAGTCATAAATCTGTCTCGACAGCTTGTTTCCTGATAATGCTTGAATCATTACCAAGGCGCAGAGTGATCACCTTACCTTTTCGCACCAGTCGTGCCGATGTTCGCGTCAGCTTGACCAACTCGGCGCCCCGGATGCGATCACCGACAGCAAGCATGCGATCGTCGATAATGGCGATTTTGCGCTTCGGAGAAAAAAGGATTGAAGTGAGTTGCAACGGATTTTGCACGGGTTTTGCGCCTACCGGTTTAGTCACAATGGGCTTTGCGTTTGATTTAGCCTGCCTGAACTTCAGCAAGGCAAACGGTGGAGGTTGCATCGGATCGAGCAGTTCCTGTGCTTGCGCCATCGCGCCAACCCCGAAAAATCCCGGCGACACCAGGGCCGTGGCAACCAGGTAAGAAGTAATAGAACGCTGCCTCATATTCCGACCCATTCCTTGCGAGTCGACAAGGTCGAAATCACCACTTTGACAATGACCTCGGGATATTCGTCGCTGTTGATGTCGATTTCGTCCCACAGCAGTTTCCAGTCGAGCGCTTCCAGGGTCTGCATGTACCTGAGAATATCGAGATACCTGCCGGCAAATTCTATTTCGAGAACATGCCGGTAAATACCGGGCTCCCCCGGTTGCTCCGGGTCGACCGGCGGGATCGCGGGTTTTACCTCACGCCGTTTCAGATTCATCAGCTTCAGACGCGATTCCTGATAAATCAGTTGATTCATCAACTGAAACATTTTTTCCGGATCGATCAATTCGATGGTTTTTACCCTGAGCTGATCCTCGAGCCTGGCCAGGTCTTTGATCAGTCTCGATAACTGGACTTCCTGCTCCTGGTGTACTCCGCCTGCAATTCGACGGCGTATGCCCTCGACAAGGACGCGCGAATTTTCGACTTCGAGATCAATGCGCCGGGTTTCCGTCTGCCGGGCTTCAATATTCTCCATCAACGCTGTCGCATAGTTGCTCCACCAGACAAAACCGATGACCGCGATCAACGAAACCGCAATCAGGCCACGCTCACGGATCGATTGATCATTAAAGCGCTGCGCCAATTGCTTGAGCTTGCTATTCATTGAACTCACCACTGGTCGCGATTTCAAAATCCACTTTCCAGTCGCTGTCCCGGGCCCGGCTCAGCGAAAATAGATCGAAGCGGTTGCCCTGGAATATTTTTTCGCTGCTGAAACGATCGAAGTAAGCCGGGACTTCCGAGGCCTCGAGCGCGCTACCCCTGATCTGCACAAAGTTTTCCGAAAACCGGATTTGATTGAGCCAGATATCGTCAACATGCAGCCGCGACAAGGCGACCAGGTAATTGGAAAAACCCTGCCCCGAGCCAAACCGGTTGGCCTCGACAAAATTCAATACTTTCTTGCGTGCCGAAATCTGTCGAACGGCGGTTTCAATTTCCTTTTCGAGCTGTTTGTCTTCGAGCAGACGGGCGAGCTCGGCATTGGTTACCGAGAGTTCCGCCGCTAAACGATCGCGTTCCACTTTGACCGCCCGGTTACTTTGTTGTGCCTGTTGCAGCTGGTCTTGCAACAGCAAACTCCAGATTGCCACAGCGGAAATCACGATCAGAAACGCGGCTGCAACCTGGGCTGCCGAGATCCACAGCCTCTTTTCCCTGAACCGGTCCTGGTATAGATTGATTTGCTGGACGATCACCGGCTCACCCCTCGCAACGCCGCACAATAAGCGTGAAAGCAATTCTGATCCAGACCCGGGCCTGCGCCGTCACCGTCAAAGGCGATGAAATCAATATCCAGATTACTCAGGTTTTGCATGTACATCGCCATTTTTTCGGTAATTGTCAGTTGCGGGAAAATGCGTAGGTTGGTAACCGTTCCGATTCCATAAAAACTTTCGAAGTAATCCAGTGAACGCTGCAGTTCAAGCAACAGTGCATCGAATACTTCCTCATCGCCGGAGGATGCAGTCTCAAGTTGGTCGATTCCGATCATAAAAGCACGCGATACATACAAATCGGTATCGTGATAGACACTCAAAAGACCACTGTTTGCCGTCAGGGTAAGTAACGCCAGGCTTTGCTCGCGACACTGCCGCACGACCGGCAGGTTGGAACGCACAAGTTCGTGGATGTCGAGTGCATTCAGCTTCATCATGCTGTGCTTGATGCTCTCGACATAACTGCTGATAACCACCTCGCGAGCCGCGACCACGCCCACCTGTTGCTGCTTGTTCTTGCTCGAAGCCGGCATCGGGTAGCTGTCGACAACCGCATGGCTGACGTCATAATTAATCAGGTCCTTTATCTTCCAGGTCACCGCCTGAACCATCTCGGAATCATCGACCTCTGGTCGTTCAACCTGATAGACGTCACAATCGTCGTCGGCGAGCAGACAAACGCAGGGGGTTTTTTGCAGATTATTTGAGCGCACCCAATCCGCCAGCGCCACGACCTGGGCTTGCTGGCCGGCCGTGGTGACAAATTCGCTACGGATGATAGCGCCGGAATTATTTTTTGCGGTCGCTACTTCGGCAACAGCGACCCCATCAGGCAGAAAATCCACCCCGATTTGAGACTCTTTCCTGGCGGTTGAAAACAGGGCCACTTTTTCCTCCGAGTGCTCTGGTATTACCGGTACATCAACATGAAAATCAACAATACAAATAGCTGCGCAACGACTACGCCATCCCGGATAAACACCGGTCTGCTCGCAAATTAAAATCTTTCGGACCGATCTGCGAAACTTTGCGAGTTACATTCTGGTCAAATTCTATCCTAGAGTTTCCTTAAGAAAAATGCCATAACTTATTGTCCTTATTAGAAATATTAACCTATAGTCGGCTTATTTCAAGTTATTCGCCAAAATAAATTCCAATATGATTCACATCGTTCTGTTCGAACCCGAGATTCCACCCAACACCGGCAATATAATGCGCCTGGCGGCAAACACCGGATTTCAGTTACATTTGATTGAACCGCTGGGTTTTGACCTCGAACACAAACGCTTGCGGCGTGCCGCACTCGACTACCGCGAGTGGGCCGATACTCGTCGCCATGGCAGCTATCAGGATTTCATAATATCCTGTAAATTCAACACCTTATATGCCTTTACCACGAAGGCGCAGAACCCCTACAGCGACGCTGTTTTTAAGCCGGGTGATGCCCTGTTGTTTGGCCCGGAAAGCCGCGGCCTGCCCCCGGAAATCCTGGATTCACTGTCTGGTGACAACAAACTGCGGATCCCGATGGTGGCCGCTTCACGTAGCCTGAACCTGTCAAACACGGTTTCAATTGCCGTTTATGAAGCCTGGCGACAACTGGGGTTTCGACAATAATTTAACTATTCACGGCCCTGTGGCCGATTTTCGAGGTCGCGCACCGCATCTCGTGGATTCTTGTCATCGTAAAGCACGCGATAGACTTCCTCTATAATCGGTAAATCCAGTCCAAGCTCCAGACCCTTTTCATAAACGGCCTTGGTGGCCCGCAGCCCTTCGACCGTTTGGCCGACCTGGATTTCCGCCTGCGTCACGGTTTTACCCTGGCCGAGCGCCAGCCCGAAACGCCGATTACGACTCTGGTTGTCGGTGCAGGTCAGAATCAGGTCACCGAGCCCCGCCAGTCCCATCATGGTTTCCCGTCGAGCACCAAGCCGACTCCCGAGGCGCATGGTTTCCCCTAGCCCTCGCGTCATCAGCGCGGCTCTTGTATTGGCACCGAACCCGAGCCCATCCGCCACCCCGACTGCGATCGCAAGCACATTTTTGAGCGCTCCACCGAGTTCGACACCGACGATATCCTCCGTCGTATAAGCGCGAAAGTGATGACCGCGCAACAATTTGGCAAAGGCGGCGGTGGTTTGCACATCGTCGCCGGCGCAGGCGATCGCGGCCGGCAATCCTGAGGCTACTTCGGAAGCGAAGGTTGGACCCGAAATTACACCGTGGTGATGTTGCGGCAATTCTTCACTGAAAACTTCGTGTAAAAGCTTGCCAGTCTCAATCTCGAATCCCTTGCTGGCCCAGAAAAGGGACTGGTCATGGCTCAGCATCGGTTTCAGATTTTGCAGCAAGACCCTGAAACCCTGACTCGGAATCGCGATTAAAAGATAGCGCGCGTCCTTAACCGCATCCCCTAGCGAGGCGCCGGGATCAATATTGTCCGCCAGCTTGAACCCGGGGAGGTAGGCGGCATTTTCGCGCTGTCGGCACAAGCGTTCGATGTGCTCACAATCGTGACCCCAGAGTTTGACCTGTAATCCGTTGCGTGCCAACTGTATTGCCAGCGCGGTTCCCCAGGAGCCTGCGCCAAGTACCGCGATTGTTTCAGCCATGTAAAAAGCGCACTAGGCGTCTGTCGGACTTAGGGCGTCGTCGCGAGGGAACGCCATTTTGAACCAGAATGTTCAATCGATTGAGGCGAAGAGCCTGCCCCAGGAGCAAAGCGAATGATTTGGGTATAGTGATTCATAATTTTAACGAAGTTGATAGAAAATTCTGGCCGGAACGTTTTTTTCGCAGTAGATTTATCCCAAGTCCGATAGATTCCTAATGCACGGCGCCGGTTTCGTCCGTTTGTTCCTTTTGCTCCATTTGCTCCTTCTTCTCCTGCTGCTGCTGCAGGTGCTGCTGGTACAGGCCCTCGAAATTAACCGGGGACAGGGTCAACGGTGGAAAACCGCCGCGCATCGATAAGTCGGATACGACTTCCCGGGCGTAGGGAAACAGGATGTTCATGCACTGACTACCGAGCAGGTATTTTTTCTGGTCATCATCGAAACCGGTGATTTCGAACAATCCAGCCTGCTGGACTTCAATCAGAAAAGTGGTTGTTTCCTCCTGCGTAACCGTCGCTGTCACATTCAATACAACTTCGTATAAGTCGCCATCGATGTGTTTCTGTTCGTTGGTGAGATTCAAATCTATCTTTGGGTTCCACTGGGTGAAGCGAAACGACCGGGGTGACTCCGGCGACTCGAACGACGAATCTTTCAGGTACAGCTTTTGAATGGAGAATTGTTTCTGGGGTACAACTGAATCGTTCATGGCTGCTACTTTTTGCTTATCGGTAAATGGGCTTCCTGCCAGGCTAGCAGCCCACCATTTAAACTGTATACTTTTTCGAATCCACTATTACTGAGTTCTTTGCAGGCGGCAGCGGCGCGTGCACCTGACTTGCAATAAACCAGCAGCGTTTTGTTTTTGTGTTTTTCGAGCTCACCGATTCGCTTGGCCACCGCACCGACTGGAATCTGAATTGCCTTGGTAATCTTACCGCCTATGGTCTCGGACGAATCGCGTACATCCAGCACAACGACGTCTTCGTTATTCATCAACTGAACTGCGGCGGCAGGCGTCAAACTGGCAAAGCGCTGGGTCGCAATTTTCGTTTCATTGAAAAAAATCAACAGCACCAACACCACCAAGGCCATCATCAAGTAAGGGTGATTGGCCATAAATTCAGATATTTGAGTTAACATAGAACGGGACAAACGAGCCGCTGTGGATAGTTCAGTCGGTAGAACAAAAGACTTCCTGCATCATCCCTATCAGGCGCAGTGTGCGTTCATCACCAACACGATAAAATACCTTGTTCGCATCCTTGCGCGACGACAGTATACCTTTATCGCGTAAAATGGCGAGATGTTGCGAGATATTACTTTGTGAAGTACCTACATTTTCGACAATTCCCTGGACACAGATTTCACGGCTTC
>CAZAVY010000080.1:0-13524 GCA_964488685.1 uncultured Gammaproteobacteria bacterium | reverse complement strand
ACCTTTCGCATTTGTATTAAAATACGATGTTCCAGTGTTAAATCATTGGTTTGGATTTCATTGTCCGACATAGACTGTCCTGCGGGTGAGGGCATCGCATTGCCCGGCACGTGACTAACATGATGGAGATAGATCATGCCTTATTACCTTTATAAAATCAGTACCCTCGAAGGAATAGACCGGGTGAAAAATCTGCAGTTGCTGGAACAATTCAAATCTTTCAGGGATGCAAAGCTTCAGGCAAAGAAATTACGCGCGGGAGCCACTTCAGATGATATTACCTACAAGGTGATGTTCGCTGAAAGTCAGTTGTCGGCCGAAGAACAATTGCTGGAAAAACGCGAAAAGCCGGTGTTGATGGAGCATGAACGCTAGCCCGCATTTCCACCCACTCTTCTCCAGCGACGGCACGACCTTTCACCGTCTCGCGACCAACGGTCGATGAGAAATGTGGACTGGTAACCCTATTCAAATTCCATTGCGCGAAACACCATGTCGGCATTCAGCCTGGACAGCTCGTGGAAAGTATCAAGGTGCGCGTAAGGCGACTGATCTACATCGTAGGCCTGCTGCAAATCCCCACCTTCATCGATCACTTCGGCAATCTTGTCGCGCAGGTAGACCAGATAATCGCGCGTATAACGCGTGACTTCTTCCATGCTGGTTGGCTTGCCATGGCCGGGAATAACATGGGTTGCATCGAGTCCTGCAAACCTATCCCAGGTCTCGATCCAGGCGGCGGTATCGGTATGTTCGAAAATCGGCAGCAGGCGCTGGTGAAAGGCCATATCGCCGGAAATCACCAGCCTTATACCTGGAATCCACGCGACGATGTCTCCCGGACTGTGGGCAGGGCCAAGGTATAGCAGTTCAACCCTGGTCCCGCCCAGATCAACAACGAGGCTGGTGTCGAAAGTCTTGTCAGGTTTACTGAGTATAGTGTGGCGCGCTTTCTCGCCATTTCTCAACCTCATGCGTTCAATGATTGCTTCGCCATGGGTTTCGATCTCGTGAGCGGTATCGACGTGTGCGATTACCGGCACCCCCTGCTCCTGCCAGTAGCTACTGCCCAGCATCGCATGCCCCTGGCCATTTTCCAGCGCCACAGCCTGAACCGGGAGCGGGGTGATTTGCCTGATTTCATGGTGTAGTGCTTTTGCCAGCAGGTAGTTGTCGCCGGCGTTAAATACCAACACGCCCTTGTCGCCAATTACAAATGATAGATTGTTGTTATGCCCGGAGTTTGCATAGCTGCCGGGGGCGGTTGCACCAATTGCAGACCACACGCCATCGACCAATTTTTCTGGTTTACGGAAAAGCATCGAATCCAGCGCATAATCGGTCATTTTTACCGGGTTGCCCTGATCGAGCCAGGTAAAGAAACCATCCGCATAGTTTTTTACATTGGTATATCCCATTTTCTGCAAGGTTTCCGCAGCCAGCGGGCTTCTCTGGTTTATCCCGCAATAGACCACGATCGGTGTACTCTTGTCGGCAACTTCATTCGGCATACGGAACTCAAGCCAGCCCCGAGGAACGATTATCTCCCGCTGCGCATCGATCATGCCGCCGCGTGCGTTGACTTCACTTTCGTGACGCACATCGATTACCACCAGCGTCGGCTCCTGATCGATTAATCGCTCCAGTTCAGCGGTGTCGATATTAACGATGTGCTGATTTACCTGCTCCAGGTAGTCGAGACCTACCAATGGACCATGGTTATCGGCGATGACGGCGTTGACCAGCAAAAACGGACCCAGGAAAATCGATACTGTGGCAAATTTTATTTTCATGACTTTGTTATAACCGGCTCTGGGGGATCGTGGCTACTATCCTATAGGAGTAGTATTTCCGACCTAAAGGAGTAGATTAATTTCGAACAGATTCGATTTTAATATAGTCTATAGAAAGATCGCCAATCGAAAATGGAAAAATGTGAGGTCAATTACTTGACAGCCAGGTTAATATTCGCTGCGTTATCGCTATTGCTCGCTTTAGGACAGGTTTTTGCTGCTGAACCGGATTATGCTCGCGAAGCGAGACTGGCCGATGAAATTGTTGATGTCATTCTGGATGGCGATCCGCAATGGCTCGAAGCCGACGGTCGCGAGTTTCTGAGCATTTATACCGAAACCGACGAATCCGGAGCGGGAGTCGTGATCCTGCACGGCAGAGGATTCCACCCTGACTGGGCTGATACGGTCAATCCCCTGCGAGTGGGTCTCGTGGAGCGCGGCTACAGTACCCTTTCATTGCAAATGCCGGTGCTGGAGAAGAACGTGAAGTATTATGACTACGTTCCGATTTTTCGGTATGCGCATGCTCGAATCGAGTCCGGGATACGATTTTTGCGCGAAAACGGACACCGCAGAATAGTGCTGCTGGCGCACAGCTGTGGCGTGCATATGGCGATGGACTGGATCAAAAGCAAAAAGGACAAGTCCATCGACGCCTTTGTCGGTCTTGGTATGGGCGCAACCGACTATAAGCAGCCGATGCTGGAATCGTTCCCGTTGGACTGGATGAAGGTACCGATACTCGATTTGTATGGCGCCGAAGACTTCCCGGCTGTGGTACGGCTGGCACCCGAGCGCAAACAAATGATCGATGAGGCCGGGCATGTGAAGTCGCGACAGGTAGTGTTACCGGGTGCGGATCATTACTTCACCGATCAAGAGGAGGCGCTGCTGCGCGAGGTTTCAGGCTGGCTGGATCAGTTGGAATAGGGCAAAAGGGGACGGATCTATTTTACTGCCGAAATATAGATCCGTCCCCTTTTGCCTTAAAATCCGTTACCCTTCCCCGAATGAATTACAACCTAAAGGTCGACGACTCTCCGGAAAATGAAAAATCAGCGCCCGACCATCCTTACACCTGCCTGACTCCGGATCATGTAATCGCCGCGGTTGAAAGCACCGGCCGTTTCAGTGATGCCCGTATCCTCGCGTTGAATAGTTATGAAAATCGCGTTTACCAGGTCGGTATCGAGGATGAAGATCCCGTCATCGTCAAGTTTTATCGACCCAATCGTTGGAGCCTGCAGCAAGTCGACGAAGAACATCGCTTCACCCGGTTCCTGTTCGACCATGAAATTCCGGTGGTACCACCACTGGTGATTGAAGCCGATAACGAGTATTCAACCATCGGCAGCTACCATGACTTTATGTTTTCAATATACCCACGCCAGGGTGGCCGAGCGCCGGAGCTCGATAACCTTGATCATTTGCACCAGTTAGGCCGGTTCATTGGCCGCATCCACGCCACGGGGCAAGGGTTTCGTTTCGAACACCGGCTCAGCCTGTCGGTGGATCAGGCCGGTACCAATGTCGGTTACCTGCTTGAAGCGGGGTTTATTCCGCCTGATCTTGAAGCCGCCTATCGAGCCATCAGCGCTGAAATTCTGGAGGCGATCGAGACAAGGCGCCCGGATTCAAGCAACTACCGACAGATCAGTTTACATGGCGACTGCCATCGAGGTAACGTCTTGTGGCGCGATGAGTGTCCCCATTTCGTCGATTTTGATGATGCTGTATCCGGACCGGCAATTCAGGACTTATGGATGCTTTTGTCAGGCGACAACGCCAATCAGCAACTGCAGTTGCTGGAAATCATCGAAGGCTATGAAATGTTTTACGAGTTCGATTTAAGCGAACTCAAACTAATCGAACCGCTGCGAGCTATGCGCGTCTTGCACTTCAATGCATGGCTGGCTCGGCGTTGGGACGATCCGGCCTTTCCACTTGCTTTCCCATGGTTTAACAGCGCACGCTACTGGTCGGAATACATACTCGATCTCAAGCAAGTACTGACCGGGCTGCAACAAGCGCCGATTACGATGCCCGTGGTATGAAAAAAAAAAATTGGCCCCGAAGGAACCTGAAAATTTTACTCGATAAAATCGTAATTGATGAATCCATCAGGGAGAGTAAAAACCCGGTGTTAAAAATGCCGCTCGGTGATGCATGGTTCGTGGCACCCAGCGCCGCGATCGCCTACCAGTTTCGCGAGGTCGCCTTGCTCGGCAGAAATATCAGGGTGGCGCATTACGAACAACCTTATTTCGCATGGGAATAACTCCAAAAAGTCCGTCCCGAAAAGTTGGACTGAAGCCAAAGCGGGGGTTTCAAAAAACCAGTAAAAAACTGGATTCCCCCTGCGCGGGGATGACATGCTTAAGTAAGTGCCATTCTGGTCTGGGAATACCAGGGTCAGGCCAGATTTTTCTCCAGCAATTTCCTTTCTAATTTCGTTGTTACAGAAAAAAACTGCACTGACCCCCTCGAAGAAATGCCGGCCGGGATGACAGCGATAAGGCGTTAGTCGTTTTCGTCGCTGCCGCGATGCATCTCGATTTGATGGTTGATGCCGGCGTCCTGGAGCTGCTTTTGCATCGCGTTGATGAAACTGGCTGACTGTTGGTAACCGGTATCACGAAAGCGTATGATGACTGCGAGTTCATCAGGATCGAGCATCAGGTGCAACTGTCCCGGGGGCTTCAGGATCTTACGGATTACGTCCCAGTCTGAAATGCGATCGTCCGGCTCCTTCGACAAGGCGCTGTCGATGAACCCGGCCAGGTCTTCATCTATTTCAGGACAGGCGTTACGTATATCGGGTGGTTTCTGATTCACCTGCATTTTCAGTAATTTTGACAAGGTCGATGCACTGAATGGCAGGCTGTTGGTTAGCAGATGAAAAGCCATTACCCCGAGCGCGTAGATATCGGCTCTTCCGTCGAGCAAATCTCCATTGATAATTTCAGGCGCCAGGTATGAAGGCGTGCCTTCGATGTTAACGTCTTTGCCCTGTGGTGGGCCGGCGATACCGAAATCGGTAAGCTTGATATTACCGTAGGGGTCGACAACGATGTTCGAAGACTTGATATCTCGGTGGACAATGCCTTTGTCGCCATGATTGTGTGCGTATTGCAATGCACCTGCGACCTGCGAAAGGATTTCACGTGTCTCGACAAGCCCAAAAGCACCCTTGTCTTTCAGGATCACGGAAAGGTCCTGTCCGTGTAGTTTTTCCATGACGATGAAGCGTGTGGAAAACTCGTCGATGACTTCGAAGACATTGACAATATTGGGATGGTTGAGACTCGCGATAATCTTCGCTTCCTGTTCGAAGCGGTCAAGGAATTTCTCGTCGTAGGCAAGTTTGTACTTGAGCATTTTAATCGCGACTTCCCGCTCAAGTTCGGGATCCCAGGCGTTGAAGACGGTTGCCATGTTGCCCTCGCCCAGCTTGCTACGCAGTTCGTATTTACCGACCTGGTTGATTCCGCCATTTTGCGCCATGCGGTTAGTCATCAACTGCGACATGACCTCGGCAAATTCCGGGTGCTCTTCGATCAATTGCTTGAAGTGTTGTTGATCGAGGTAAAACGCCGTGGTCTTTGACAGTGCGCGAATATCGGCGGAGTAGGTGGAATTGATCAGCAGCGAGATCTCGCCGACCACTTCGCCTTTTTTAAGTATGATTCGGCTCTTGATATCGCCGTGCACATCCGGAATCTGCACTTCGACTCTACCCTCGAAGATAAAGTAGATGCGTTTACCGATCTGACCGGCCTCGACCACCAGGTCACCCTTTTTGAATTTCTCGACTCGCGTGTGTTCGGCGATGCCACGGATGATTTCGACATCAAGGTCCTGCAGTATTTTTACGCCGGATAGAATTAGCGTGATTTCATCGGTATCGATGGACATACGATAGCCTTATCGGTGTTAGATTAAGGGCGGCAAGCTTAGTCGCCGAATTCATTAAATATAGCGCAACCAGCCACAGAAACAGAGAAATCTGGCCTGCATGCAGTAGGAATCTCGCTGATGCGCAATGCTAAATCTTGCACAGTGCATAGACTGCCGTTGCCCGGTTGAAATCAGGAAGGTGAACTGCACGATGGTTGCCCTTCGAATGATTTGCCGAGAATTCTTAATATAATAACAGGAAACTGGCTGTCGAAATATATAGCCGACTAGGCGTCGACGAAATGTAATTTATCACCGGTCGAAATCGATAGTGGTACAATCTCAACCTGATCGCCCAGGGCGCGACGAATTTCTTCCAGCGTAGGGTAGTAGTTGCCGCGGGTTGCCCATTTCCTGGAACAGGTTAGCGATTGAACATCGGGTTGATCGGCTGCATTTAGTATCATTACTACTCGATACAGATAGTAGGCTGGAGGTCCGTCGTGTCGCGACCGGTTCAGTCCCACCTGTGACGTATAGCTGGGCATTCCTATGCCAACCGAACCGTAAAACCCCGTTCCCGAAACCGGGATGTCAGAAGACTCCACTCGATTGCTCACCTTCGATACCGCAAAATTCCCCGGTGTTACCGAACTCGTATAGTCCGCTTCTTTGTCTGGATTGAAGACATGCAGCCTGCAGTAAGTCGTCCATCGATCCAGCGACCCCTTGGGGATTCGCATTCCCTGCTGAAAATAAACCCGTGTATAGTTTGGCAACGACGTGAATGCCTGATTTATCTGCAGCACAAAGCTTGTATTAACCGGTGCTGTAACGGGTGTGTAGGTTGAGGCGCAAGAAGTCAGAAAAACAACCAGGACAATGGATAAGTTGTACGAACGCATAAAAAATATGACTCTTGTTACAACGACTAGTTCAAAATTCCAGGGTAGTTTCAGAAACCGACCAGGTTATCAGAACGTCATAGCCGCGCAGCGGAATTCCGGTTAGGCTTAGGCGATGAACGAAATCTCGTCATCCTACGACACTACCGATGTCTTGCCGGATGGGAACCCGGTACACTATCGGGCTATCGGCCCCGCTGATCGGGAAACCCTGCGTGAGGAATTTCACAAGCTCAGTCCGGAATCGATACGTAATCGATTTTTTAATGCGAAACAGGACCTCACCCCGGGGGAGCTCAAGTTTCTCACTGTAGTGGATTTATCGAGGCATGTCGCAATAGTCGCTGAACTTGAAAGCGGTGACCAGCGTATCCCGGTAGCTGTGGGGCGTTTCGTTCGTGGGCTTGATGAGCCCGGGCGTGCAGTGATTGCCGTTACTGTGGCGGACGACTATCAGGGCAAAGGCATCGGCAAGGCGCTGTTAAGGCAGCTGGTTTACTGCGCAAAGAAAATCGGAATCGATTATTTCGATGCCATGATACTCGCAGATAACAAACCCATGTCGAAGTTGATGCGGGGTATGGGGGATACCACGCATTCGAGTACCCGGGAAGGCGTCAGTACCCTGTCGCTGCAATTGTAACAATGTTTTTAATTGCTTGAATTGGTCGGGGCGAGAGGATTCGAACCTCCGACCCCCTCGTCCCGAACGAGGTGCGCTACCAGGCTGCGCCACGCCCCGACATTCATCCCAGGCTATTCTAGGAGATTCAGGCCTGCGGCTCAATCTGTAATTGAACCCCGGCTGTTATGACTTCGCGTAGTAAATCTTGTCGAATGAAGCAACGTTAAAGCCGTTCATTCGCTGGTCTCCAATCAATATGATCGGAACCCCCCGGCCCTTTAACTTTCTATACCCCTTTGCGGCCTTTTCAGAATTTTCAATATCGTACTCGGTAAAAGGAATGTTGTTGTTCCTGAAATGAATCGCGGCTTGTTTTCAATAACCGCACCAACTGGTCGAATACATCACCACCGTTTTTGATTGGCCAGAACAGGAAACCGAGATACCCACAATGCAACAGCGCGCCGGTATCCATATCGTGGCGAAACGTCCAGATTCGGCGCGGCAGCGCAGCTCCCAGCATGAGTAATATCGGGATCAGGACAAGCGCGGTAATGCTGAAACGCAGACACAGGAATACAAACGGATCCGCGTTTTGCATGCTGTACTTGGCGGCGATAAAACCGGTACTCCACAGCAAAACAAAAACCAGTGGCGCGACACGCAGCAAAGTCGCCTTGTCAGGCATAGCTACGAGTTTTGTTCAGGTGTTGCTACAGCAACCAGTCAGGACTTGATTTCGACCAACTCGACTTCGAAGATCAGGGTTTCAAACGGACCGATCGAACCACCGGCACCCCGCTCTCCGTATCCGAGATCGTAGGGTACTACAAACCGGTATTTACTGCCGACACTCATCAACTGCACACCTTCGGTCCAGCCCGGAATCACCTGGTTCAACCCAAAACTTGTCGGTGCACCCCGCGAATATGAGCTATCGAACTCGGTGCCATCGATCAAGGTGCCACGGTAGTGCACCGTGACTTCATCGGTGGCTTCAGGCTTGTCGCCGTCGCCTTCGGTGATGACCGAATATTGCAACCCGGACTCGGTGACGGTTACCCCTTCTTTGCCGGCATTGCTTTCAAGATATGCCTCACCGCGGGCTTTGGTAGCCGAGGTTTCTTTGGCAAGTTTTTTCTGCACATGTGCCTCTAATGTTTCACCCGCCTGTTCGATCGTGATCAATGTTTCCTGGTCCTTATGCTGTGCTTTTATTCCCGCTAACAGCAGGTCATAGTCCACGTCTCCGTATTGCTTTATGACGCGCTCTCCGATGATCATGCCCAGCCCGTAGCTGAAACGGTCTTCTTCGGTCTCGAGGTCGATCTGGGCCTGGGCCGGTTCCTTTTGCTCACAAGCGACCAGACCCAGTAACAGTGTGCAAAGCACCAGTGCTTTATATTTCATTTAAATTTCCTTGGGGTTAATGTTATTACGCTACGATTCCCGCGATCACATTCGTGAAATCGCCGATCTTGATCCGAGATGGAAATGTCGGCCCATGACAATATCATCGCTCGAAGCGTAATATTTGACTGGTTTATTGCCGGTTCGTTCGGTTGCATGGACATGGGCTATCAAATCACCTATGTGCACCGGGTAACCGAAGTTTACACAGGACTCGAGTAGACTATTGTGCCCGAAATCGATGCTTGATGATATTGGATTTTCGATACTCATTTCACCAGTAATCTTTGTTCCACATTGGCCAGGCTCCGATAGCCGGAATCGGTTATAACGACCGACTCGGTAATTTCGAGGCCACCGTCGTCCAGCCACAAAGCCGGCATGAAATGGAAGGTCATGTTTGGCTTCAGTTCGGTCTTGTCACCACGACGCAGGCTAACAGTGCGTTCGCCCCAGTCGGGCGGGTAGGACAGGCCGATCGAGTAGCCGGCACGATTGTCCTTTTTGAAGCCGTGTTTTTCAAGCGTGTCAAAAAACGCGATGGCGACGTCCTCGCAGCATTTTCCGGGTTTTGCGTTTTCGAGCCCGGCATGCATCGCATCGAGCACTGCCGATTCGGCATCGAGGTATTTCTGCGGGGGCGGGCCGAGCGAAATGGTACGCGACAACGGGCAATGGTAACGCTTGTGGCAGCCCGCAATTTCAAAAAAAGTGATGTCGCCGGGTTTGAGTTTCGAGTTATCCCAGGTCAGGTGGGCCGCCGTTGCATCCATGCCGGTCGGTAACAAGGGCATGATCGCCGGGTAGTCACCCCAATGCTCACCCTGGCCCGTTATTCCCGCCCTGAATATTTCCGCCGCGAGCACATTCTTGGCAAGTCCGGGTTCTATAATTTCATAGATGCGCGCATGCATCCCTTCGACAATGCGAGCGGCGCTGCGCATGTACTGTAGTTCCTGTTCCGACTTGATGATGCGCTGCCAGTTCACAACCGCGGTCGCATCGATCAGCGTTGCCGCCGGCAAATGCGTTTGCAGCGAGCGAAACGCGGCCGCCGAAAAATAATAATTCTCCATCTCGACCCCAATCGATCCGCGGTCCACTTTGATCTCGCTGAGCAGCTCTGACAAATGGTCCATCGGGTGGCAGACATCGGATTGTACCAGGTGATCCGGATAGTTGAGGATATTGGATTCGTCGAGATAGGTTGTGCGCACCGCGCCCGGTGCGTCGATACCGCGCCCCCACCAGATAGGTTCATGATCAGGTTGTACGATGACGCACTGGTGGGTGTAGAAAGACCAACCGTCGTAACCGGTGAGCCAGGCCATATTGGAGGGATCAACAACGATCAGGCAGTCGATGTTTTTGTCGGACATCGCGACCCGGGTTTTAACGAGCCTTTGCGCGTACTCTTGCAGTGAAAAATTAAGTTTTGCGGCTTCAGGCATGAATTGTTCGCTAGGTAACGAAGCGGGTGCCGGCTTGTTGTTGCTGGCAACGTTGATACGCGAGCATGGCTATCGCGGTGTCCTGTATGCCGGTGCCGGTGAGGTCACATATAGTAATATCCTCGACGTTTTCCCGGCCGGTTACCTGTTGCGAAATGACCTGGCCGAGTTCAGGAAACCCGGCTGAGGGTTTCACCAGTTGTTTCTCGATGGCATGGTGTAGTTCGCCAAGCACCCGGGTTTGTGACAGGCGATCACAAAAATACTGTGCCTGGCCGGCGAAGATAGCCGGGTCGAGTTCGATCTTGTGTTCACTGTCGGAACCCATCGCGGTAATGTGTTGCCCCGCCGAAATGTGTTCCGCCATCAGAATTGGCTTTTTGGATGGCGTTGTCGTGACGATGATATCGGCACCTGCGGTAGCGGTCGCAACATCGGCAGTGGCGCTGATCCCGATTCCAAGGCTTGCTGATAGTTCTTCGGCCTTTGTCTGTGCTTTGCTCAAATCGCGCGCCCAGATAGTCGCCGATTCGATATTGCGAACCAGAGTTAGGGCTTCCAGTTGCAGTCCCGCCTGCACCCCGGCGCCGAGGATAGCCGCGCGACGGCTATTGGCTGCCGCGAGGTACTTGGATGCCACCGCACCGGCGGCTGCGGTGCGTACATCGGTTAAAAACCCATTGTCGAGCAGTAGCGCTTCAACCATACCGGTGCGTGTACTGAACAGAACCATCAGGCCGTTAACTCTGGGCAGGCCAATTTTGGGATTGTCGAAAAAGCCGGGGCTGATTTTGATGGCGAGACTATCGACGCCGGGTATGTACGCGGTTTTTACATCGATCTCACCATTGTTGTCGATGATGTCGAGGCGCATGATCGGCGGCATTACCACAGCTTTGGTGGCGAGTGCGTGAAAAGCGTTTTCAATACATTCGATAACGCCGAGGTCGAGTTGCATCTGGCTGCGTAATTCCGCTTCGGTCAGGATTTTGATGTCTGCCATCAGGACAGGTAAATCTCGTTGTTGATAATTTTACGGTGTTTTTCCATATCGATATTTTTACCGCTGAGCAATACGATGGTGTTGTTCCCGGGAGTCACCTTGCCTGCGATCAGTGCGCCTATGCCGACAGCGCCGCCGCCCTCCAGGATAACCTGTTCTTTAAAATAGGCGTGCCGAATCCCGTCCGCGATTTCGGTTTCGCTCAGCAGCACCATTTCGTCGACGAAATCGCGCACGATATCGAAGGTCAGGCGGTTGTCGAGTCCGATACCGCCGCCGAGTGAATCGGCGAGAGTCGATAATTCTTCCACTTCGATCGGTTTGCCGGCCCTTTGCGATAGAACCATTGCGCAACCGCGCTCCATCGATATGCCGATGATGCGTACTTCGGGCTTCTGCAACTTGATCGCGAGCGCGATGCCGGAAATCAACCCCCCGCCAGACAGTTGTACCAGAACCGCGTCGACATCGGGTACCTGTTCGAGCATTTCCAGGCCGATCGTGCCCTGTCCCGCAATGATATGCTCATGTTCGAAGGGCGGCACCATGGTATAACCCTCCTCGTCGACCAGGCGCAATGCTTCGATCTCGGCCTGGTCCTGTGATTTACCGACGATCCGGGTTTCGGCACCGAGCGCGCGAATCGCTTCGAGCTTGTTGCTTGGTACCCGCTCAGACATGCAAATGGTACAGGCCACACCGGCCTGTCTGGCGGAGTAGGCGAGTGCGCGGCCGTGGTTACCGGTCGATACCGCAGTCACACCGGTGGTGTTGCTGGCGAGTTGCAACACCGAGTTCATCGCTCCGCGTAGTTTAAATGCGCCGGTGGTTTGCAGGTATTCGTGGGCGAGCAATATCTCGCAATCAAATTGTTTTGACAACGAAGCCGATGCAGCGATGCGCAGCGGAACGATATGCGAGGCAATTCGTTCGCGCGCGGCAAGGATGTCTTCAAGTCGGATACCGGTGCTCATGAGCCAGGGCTGTGCTGGTGCAGGATACGCGCGCACATCAAGTCGAGATGCCCGCCGCCTCCGTTTTTAAACAGTGTAATTTCATCATCCGATTGTCGCCCACGGTGGCGCTGCCGGCACAGGTCGGACAAATCAGCGATCACGTCGCATTCACTGATTACCCCCGCTGCCAGTGGAATCATCAGTTCGCCGATGTGGTTGATCGTGGTTTCGCGGGCATCGACGAAGAGCTTGCCACGACGCAGGCATTCGTTATCGGCTTCACGCATTTCGGCGGTATAGGCACCGATCAAATCGATGTGAGCGCCTGCTTTAAGCCAGCGGCCCTGAATCACGGGCTGGTTGCATCCGATCGCCGAACAAATCAGGTCGGCCTGCCTGGCGCTGGCTTCGATTTCGGCCACCGGGGTGAAATTTATTTGCGGAAACTTGTGAGCAATACTGGCGCAAAGTTTTTCCGCCTTGTCCGCAGTCCGGTTCCAGATATGCACCCGTTTTAATGATGGACGCACTTCGCAGTGCGCACTGACCAGGTGGGGCGCCATTTGGCCGGCGCCGATCATCAACATGGACTCAATATCTTTACGCGATAGCAATTGACTACCCAGCGCCGAATCCGTGGCGGTCTTAATCCAGGTTAGCGCGGTACCGTCGAGGCAGGCAATCGGGGTGCCGTTAACGCCTTCGAACAAAATGTATACCGCCTGGATGGAGGGCCATTCGCGTTGTTGATTGTTGCGCGGGAAGACCGTGATGACTTTCGCGCCGACTGCTTTTTCAGGCTGCCAGCCAGTGCGGATAAAAAAATGACTGATGTTGTCATTGTCGTCTCTCGACTCCATCAGCATTTCGTCGATCAGGCCGATCGGTTCACGATGCATCGCGGCCAGTTCCTCGACCAGGGTCGCGAACGACAGGCTATTGAGAATTTTGTCGGCATCGAGCATCAGCATGAGTTTGTTTCCCACCGGCACCTCTGCTTGTAAACTTGACTGATTATGACAGGGGTGTGGAGTGTACTTAAATCATGCCGGTTTTTACATTCCATATTTTGGAGATCTTTAAAGTGTCTGATCACGTTTATAACCTGGGGCAAGCGATTGGATTTGTAGTCGACGACTGGAAGGGCTGTGATCGTCCTCGAGGCGCGCAGATGCCAGGTAATCTGTGGCGCCTCATCAATCCTCCCGGACTGATGCAGGTATTGGCCGACGAAAACGCTTAGATCCGAAACGCAGGCAAGCCATATTTGCCATTTGGCGATATTGATCGAGGTCAGAATGTCCGGTTTTCAGACATCTCCGGAAAACGGGTACCGGTGCGAGTGCGTAAATAACCGTATAGCGATGCCTGGGCAACGCGGCTTTGATTACCTGGCGAAAGTAATCAATGGCGTGGAGTTTAAAGATGGAATCGAGGTTAAATCTGATGATCGGATCGGCGCTTGATTCAATCGCTCAAAC
>CAZAVY010000079.1:0-14072 GCA_964488685.1 uncultured Gammaproteobacteria bacterium | reverse complement strand
ACATCTATCCCAGTAACGATAATTGGAGGCGTCGATAGCGAATTCCTGAGTTTGCCTCGGAATCTGCACTTGTTCGCGACTGAGTCTGAACTCGCCTGATTCCAGGTTCAGGGTAAATACACTGGTACCCTTACCACAGCTAAGTACCAATAATGTCTGGCGACCGTACAGAAAGAACCCGGAGGCGAGTACATTCAAGGCGGAAAAATCCGGTGTTGGCGCGAGGGTATCGATTCTGTGAATCGAGAAGATACTACCGCAGGGCATTCCCGATTCTAAATTAACCGCGGCCTCTAACGGGTAAACCACGACTGCCAGGTTCGACTCGGAATCTTGCAGCCGAGGTTTTTCAAACTCCTCAAAAACCAGTAGTCCGATCGGCGCATTGGCAAGTTGCTGTTCAAATAAACCGGATGCTATTACCCCGATCGAATTTTGCGCCGATGCGTCCCGGGAGAACTTGCCGGCCAGTATTGCGGCAGAATCTGCCAGGCAGGAAATCGTCGTCTGCAGGCCTGGATTCAACTCAGTTTTGCCAAATTCAAAGTTCAGGTAATCGCCCAACGGGGTTTCTAACTGCATTTGAAATTATCGATCCGAATTTAATCGATCAATTTTGGACCGATTTGACTATTAAGTAAAGTTTAATAAACTTTCAGATTATGAAAGAAATAATTTACCCCTGGTTACGCCAGCTGACGTTTAAACAAATGCGCGGATTTGAGGCCACTGTGAGTACCGGCAGCGTGTCCGGTGCCGCAAAAGAACTACACCTGACGCCTCCAGCGGTCTCTTTGCAGCTACGGGATCTCGAAAGCGCGATCGAAGTTCCGTTGCTCGAACGTAGTTCTGACGGCCTGCTTCCAACCCTGGCGGGCCAGGAACTGCTTGCCCTGATCAGGGAAATTCAGGATGCACTGGCTCGATTTGGTGAAAATATATCCGAATTGAAAGGGGAAGACCACGGAGTCGTGTCGGTTGGCGTTGTCAGTACCGCACGTTACTTTGCTCCTACCGTGTTGGCCGAGTTCATGAAAATCCACCCGGATATCAAAATTCAGTTGCAAGTGGGCAACCGTCAAGCAACCATGGAAAAACTGGAAACTATGGAACTCGATTTTGCAATCACCGGCTTGCCACCGGATGATTTTGCTGTAGAGAAGAAATTCATCAGCAATCATCCACAAATAATAATCGTGCCGCCGAAACATCCGCTGGCGAAGAAACGCAGGATTTTGCTTACCGCACTCGATGATGAAACCTTCCTGCTGAGAGAGCCCGGTTCCGGCACCCGCTCGGTTACCGACAAGCTGTTCGCCCGCAACCAGAATCTGCTGAAGAAAGGCCTCGAATTCGGTAGCAATGAGACCATCAAACAAGCGGTGATGGCCGGAATGGGTATCGCGGTGATTTCGTCCCATACCGTCGCTGCCGAACTCAAGGCAAAACGCCTTGTTTCACTGGATGTAAAGGGATTGCCGATTAACCGGAAGTGGTTCCTGGTCAAGCATGGAAATAAACGTTTCCTGCCCTCGGCCCAGGCGCTGTGGAACTTCATCGCCCGCAATGGTAAACACTACCTGCCCCAAAAATGACCTCAGCTGCATTGTCTCGTATTGAACTATACCAATTAGAAAGGTCTAACAATTTATGCCACTATTTTACTATAGATTTAGCAACTGTGGCGTTAAAGACTTCCTTTTTGCTATGGGACAACTCATGAAACTCCCCGGCTGTTTAATTCAAGTATCGTTGATATTGATCGTCGGGCTAGGTATCGGCAACGCCAACGCGTCAAACCAGCTCAGCGGTCATCCCTCCCCTTATCTCGCAATGCATGCCGAGGATCCCGTCGACTGGAACTCCTGGCAGGCCGATGTTTTCAAAAATGCCAGGGCATCGAAGCGACTGGTACTGGTATCGATCGGGTATTTTTCCTGCCACTGGTGCCACGTTATGCAGCGGGAAAGTTATCAGGACGAGGGTATCGCGGAAATTCTGAACGAGCGATACATAGCGGTTAAGGTCGATCGCGAACTCGACCCTGACCTGGATCGGCGTCTGATCGATTTCGTCGAGAAAATTCGCGGCGCGGCCGGCTGGCCGCTGAATGTTTTTCTGACTCCTGAGGGCTACCCGGTAACCGGGTTTACCTACCTGCCCCGCGACGATTTTGCCCGGGTATTGCAACAGCTGGATAAGGAATGGCAACAGAACCAGGCAGCGCTATCCGAGGCCGCAAATCATTTTTTTCAGACGCAAATGCAAGAAGGAGAAAACCAGTCGCTGCTTGCACCTCAATTACGATCCGAGGACTTGATCGATGCTTTTGTTTCGCAAACCATGCAAATTGCAGACGAACTTCAGGGTGGCATCGGCAATACCAGCAAGTTTCCCAACGTACCGCAGATCGACGCGTTGCTCGACGTTGTGGTTCACGATAAAGACCTCGATGAAGATGTTGCCGACTTCATCAGGTTGACCTTGCACATGATGGCCGCGAAGAATCTGCAGGATCATGTCAACGGCGGTTTTTTCCGCTACACCACCGACCCTGACTGGCAAACTCCGCACTTCGAAAAAATGCTCTACGACAATGCACAGCTGGCATCGTTATACCTGAAGGCGCATCGATTGTGGAACGACCAGGGTTATGCCGACATCGCCGCGCGCACGCTCGATTTTGTCGAAAGCAATTTAAAGCATCCGCAGGGTGGCTACATGTCGAGCCTGTCCGCGGTTGACGATGACAACAAGGAAGGCGGCGCATATTTCTGGACGCGCGAACAACTGGCTAGCCTGCTGAGCTCGAATCAACTGGAACACCTGAAGCAGCTGTGGCTTACCGAATCGATGCCTGGCGAGTTTCTGATCGAACCGTTGATTGGTCCAGGTGCGACAGGTGAATTTGCAAAAAACAGACTAATTCTGCAAAAGCTGCAATCACGCAAAATTGCCGGTATGCCCGCCGACGACAAACGCCTGGCCAGTTGGAACGCAATGATGCTGAACGCGCTGACCGAGGCAGCCGATATAGACTCGCGATATGCCGAACGCGCGCGCGCACTGTTCATCAACATGCAGGATAATTTTTACCGTGATGGTTCGCTGATCCGCTTTGCCGGTAATGCCGATATCGCCGACGCGGTGTTCGAAGATTATGCCCAGGTGGCCAGGGCCTTTTACAACTTCGGTCGAAAGTTTGACAATGACGAAGCGATCCAGATTGCCACGCTATTGTCGGAGCGAGCTCACAGCAAGTTCCTGAAAGATGGCCGCTGGCAACAGAAAGCCCAACCACTGATCCCGATTGCCCAGGGAAAATGGATTATTCCGGACCTGGTGTTTTATTCGCCGATGACGCTGTGGCTTGAAGTAGCACTTAAAATTCCCGGTTTAAAACCGGAGGTGCGACAAAGCGCGACCACGATGCTGCAACGCGCGACCCGCGAAATGCTCGACTCGCCTTACTACTACGGTAGTTTTATCATGCTGCGTAGCGGTAACACCAGCCTGTAGTGATTTAACCATCGGCCGCTTCGGCTTCCGATTTGTGAGACCTGTTATCGCGCCGAATCGTCTCGAATTCTATTTCAGGTTTATTCACTGATCCGCCCGCTCGCGGTTTGCCGATAAAACGTTCTCCCTGTTGTTGTCTTCGAAGTGTGTCATCGACCTTTCGATGCAGTTGCTTGTGATAGGGCAATCGAAATGCCCGCGGTAATCGTTGATCGCTTTCGAGATCCCTGACCCAGATATAGATGCCGCCTGAATCCTCGCGCCCGGGATTCGGCTCAACGGTGATACTGCTGATCAATTCGAAGTTATCGGGTATGCCGGTCGAGGCGGGCCAACCGGGGTAGTCCTGCAGCGCGTTGTAATGCCACAGGTAAAATCCCAGACACAACGGTACCACAACCAGCTTCAGACCCGGCGCAACTTCGCTTTTAAGAATCGCCAGCGACACCAGGAACAGCAGAAAAGCGTAAGCCAGTGCCAGTGAAAGTATCGACGTAGTCATTGCGTTTGCTCCGAATCCAGCATGAGTTGTTCCGGATCAAGCCGGTAGGGTGTCAGTATTTTGGATAACTGGTTGATGGAAACAATGTCTCCATTGGCGTCCAGTTCGAAACGCAGCACCGTTTTTTCATCATCCACCTTATCCAGTACCAGTTGATCGATGTAGACAAGCTTCAGCACCGGATTGACCTTTTCGATCTTGATCACGATCTTCACCGGCGTGTTACTCAAGGTCTCGTAGTAATGCAGATTAACCACGTACTCTCCCGAAATGATACCGCGAATCGTGACTACCTCCTGATTGATCGGATGCACCACCTTTTTGCCATTGATCATTACCGTATCGTTCAGATCACCGCGATCATCGCGGTCAAGGTTCAACCAACCCGCTTCTTTTTGTAAATACGAAACCGTTTCCCGATAGGGATCCTGTACCCAAAGGTCAATATCGTCGGGCTGATCTTCAGGCCAGCTGGCGGTAATAATGTATTCCGCCTTGTAATTGATGTTGCCCAGACTGGCGATGGGATTCATGAAGATGATGGAAATGAAAAATAGCAGGGTAAAACCCAGCAGGATGTTGAACAGTAAATCCGTGAACGGATCGGAAAGTTGATGGTTGTGCCGCGTAGCTTTCACCAGGCTTTGCTCTGGTAGGTCTGTTCGCGAACGTCATCGAGAAGATTGTCGACACTCCAGTCGAGCAATTGATACTTGATATTCAACAACACCCCGCAACTCATGCCGGTCAAGGTCGTGAAAAGCGCGACCTTCATGCCGCCACTCATTTGCGCCAACAGCTTTTGCATTACGCTGATATCGATACTGTTCAGGTTGACCAACGATCCGAGCATGAAAATAAACCCGATAACGGTGCCGAGTAACCCCAGTTTCAGCATCAGATCGGCGACCACATAGCCAAATCTGAATTGCCCTCTGCATCGACCTTCGAGTACGTCTATCAATACCTCTCCCGATTCGTCGTGTTCATCGTCCGGCTTACGCAGCCGCGAAAAATAACGCTGTATGTGGCTACCTGTTGCATCACCCGGGATGTTCGCTGCGAGAGAGTTTATTTCAATCGACAGGCTGTAAGACACCCGCACTACATGCAAGCTCGCAAGCAGGTAAATCACCATGATGACTCGTGAAATGAAGCTGTAATCCTCGGTAAGCATGGTTTGTAACAGGCCCATATCGGCCAGTAAATAAATGCAGAAAAGCTCAATGCCCAACAGATTGCAGAACAAAAAGAGTAGCCCGTAGGTTTTGTCGGTAATCGCTTTCATTGTCAGAATTCTCCGCTCACGCTCTGCATACTAAGCTTTGAGAGACCCGCTGCAACCGAAATTATTGAAACAAAAGGTTGCTATACGTATCTATTCCGAATAATCCCGGAGTATATATTCGTATATTAGGTTTCGCTAATACAGTATAGCTTCAATTTTTTGAAGGGATCAAATCATGTTTATCAAGAGTATTGTTTCACTAGGTATTGGCGTCCGGCCTTTTCATAGGAACCGCTTTCGCGGCCGAAACACCGACCACCGATGCAGCGCATAACAGCACCGTTCAACCAGCCCAGGTCTTCAACCCTATGGCGATGATGGGGATGATGAATCCGGGCAGCTACCAGGCGTTCATGAACCCGAGTACCTACCTGCAGTGGATGAATCCATCAGTCTACAACATGGGTGGCACCAACGTCGCCAGCTTCATGAATCCTGGTGCCTGGACTAATATGATGGCCCCGCAACAGCAACAAGCTGAGCAACAGCCACAGCAGTAATTTGTAATGAAGTAATTGAAATGTGAATGCAAAAATGGGAAGCTGGAAGGCCTGAAACGACTTTAATGTTAGCGATGGCAAAAAAGCTTCCCGCAATCGCACTACTGCTGTGGATCGTACCCATCTTCCTGCAAGCATCATCCCCGCAGGATCCCTACCAGTATTTTTTCGAACAAACCCTCGGAGATCTAACCGAGGAACTCGAAATTGCACGTGAATCAGGCAAACTGGGGGTGTTCGTTTTCTTCGAGATGGACGAATGTCCATTTTGTCATCGCATGAAAAAAACCGTGCTCAATCAACCCGAGGTACAGGAATACTTCCGTAAGCATTTTCATTCGCTTACGATCGATATCGAAGGTGATATAGAAATCGTTGATTTTGCGGGCCTGGACGTTACCCAGAAAGAATTTGCCCGCCAAAACCGGGTCCGCGCTACGCCCATGCTGGCGTTTTTCGACTTGGAGGGAAACCGAATTTTCAAATATATCGGCGCGCCCTCCGGTAAACAGGAATTTATGTGGATGGGGGAATTCATCGTAAACCAGGTTTATTTGCAAAAGGATGATGCAGGCCGCAACATTCGTTTTGCGCGTTACAAAAGGATAAAGAAGAAAACGCTTTAACGTAATCAAGTCTTAACCCGCAGCCACTTTTAGCTGCACTCAATAACCACGGGGCGTCAATCGAGACAGCGACATTGACAACTATCACTCGACCACAAATTGTTTTACTGCTGAGCGCATTGTTTCCGTTCACAATATCGGGCGAACCATTACCCGAGCCTCTGACGCTGCAAGCCGCCCTGAACACCGCGCAGAACCCATTGCACTTCGAGCTGCTAGACATTGATCAACGCCTGCAAGCACTCAGGGCACAGCTTGGTATCGAACAGGGCGGCAGTGGCTTCACCCTGGATTTTGTAGGCCGAATTCGCAGAGTAGGCCCGTCCGATGAAGGGCCTGACGAGGATGTCGACGACAATGCCGCGAGTCTGATTTTATCTAAACCGTTGTACGACTTTGGATTGCAGGATTCGCGTGAAAGCCAGCTTGATTTGCAGTTGCAAGCGCTCGAACAACAGAAGCGTCTGGTGGTCGAGCAAAGGCGTTTGATGATCCTGGAATTGTATTTTGATGTATTAAACGCTGACAATAACTTCATCAGCGAAAATGAAGCCCTGGCAACCGGATTCATCAGTTACGACAACGCAGTGCAAGACCAGGAGCTCGGGCTGGTGCCGGAAATTGAAGTTCTGCGATTGCAATCCGAATATGAAATGATTCGCCAAAGGCGCTTTCTCGCCGAGCATCAGCAACGCCTCACGCGAGCGATTCTCGCCGAAGCCATGGGTTATCCACAGCAACTACCATCTGACCTGGAAATACCGGAAGTAGACCCACAACGCCGGATCCCCGACGATTTCGAAGCACTGGTAGGCAGGGCGTTTGCAAACAGCCTCGAAGCGCATGTTGCGCGGATCAATACCCAGGCAGCCCAGGTCGCTGTCAGCATTGCGCAAGCAACCGACAATGCCAGTCTCAACCTGGAATTCGAAGTTTCAAGCTACCAGCGCGAAAGCCGCTTTCGCGACGACTGGCGCGCCGGACTCTACCTTCAAATTCCGATTTACTCCGGTGCCTCTCCAGCCAGGGTAAAACTGGCAAAAGCACAATTTAATCAAGCGCTTGCCAGTCAGCAGCAGCTGAGCTCGAATTTGCGACTGGAAGTGCTCAAGCTATGGCAACAAATCCAGCAATTGCGCCTGGAACTCGAGGGCAGGACCATCGAACAAGACTACCGCGACAGGTACCTCGATCGCAGCCGCGCCGAATACGAGCTCGAATTTAAAACCGATCTGGGTGATTCGATGGTTGTGTATTCGCGCAGTAATACCGAACGCCTGCAAACGCTCTATGCATTCGAAGTCGCTTACCAGCGGCTGTCCGCACTGGTCGGTGTCGAATTTCTGAACCAGTTCGGATCGCCTCAGTAAAGTGGAGAATGAAATGCGATTATTGCCCGCCATTCTGCTATGCGTCGTATCGAACCAGGCCTTCGCAGTCGATCTGCTCGGGCAAACCGAATTTGCCAGGCGACTGCCACTAAACAGCAGTCTCAGCGCCAGAGTCGAGACGATAAAGGTGAAAGTTGGTCAATCGGTGGCGCCGGGTGAGGTTCTGCTAACGCTGGTTGCGACCCGGTTTGAGGCGAATGTCGATATCGCCCGCGCGAAAACTGAGTCGCTCGCTCCAACAGTGGCCAAAATGTCGACTGAAATGGAAAAAGCCCAGGAATTATTCGATCGTGACTCGCTGGCTCTAGTCACGTTACAAACTGCCGAACAGAATCTTGCCATCGCCGAGGCCAGGCTGGCATCGGCAAAAGCGAAGCTGACACGCGCCCTCTTCGTTCTGTCACAAACCGAGATTCGTTCGCCGATAAAAGGCATCGTCTTAAGTATCGCGACCTTTCCGGGGCAATATATCAATACCCGGGTTGGCGATCCTGTGCTGCTCACGGTGGCGGATAATTCGGCGATGGTTGTGCGAACCCTGTTACCCCTCGAGCACTTGAGTAACTCCCTGCTGAAACGAACCGCCCGGGTGAGTATCCGGCAGCGCAGTTATGATGGTGAGGTAATCGAAGTCGGCCGGCAAACTACTACCGGTGGCAACAACCACCTGGCGATAGAACTACGGATCAAGTTCGAAACCAATGGTGAGCTACCTGCGGGACTACCCGCAAAAATCAACCTCAGTGGCGAGTAATCTGCAGGTAGTTTGAGGGCTAGGTACCAGGAGACTGATGAAATTGCTATAAACAGGAATGCTGCTGACACCGGTTATGAACTACTCAAAACCCTCACCAGGTTTTTCATATTCCCGGCGCGGCGGCGCGAACACATCATAAATCACGGCCCCGTCCGGCCCCGCCGCGAAGCTATGCTCGACCTTGCCGGGGGTGCGCCAGAAGTCTCCTGAGCTAATCTCAACTTCTTCACCAGCTTGCATGCGCACCCCTGAACCACGAAAACAAAAACCCCATTGTTCCTGGGGGTGGGAATGAGTGCGCCCCGACTTGTACGGCTCAATCCGGACAATGGAAATCATCGCTTCCTGACCGCTAAAGACCCGTGTCGTCATGCCTTCGGCCAGTTGCCTGGCAATACCCTGCTCAAGTGCATCTACATTAAAAAAGTTTTCGCTCTTCGACATGGCTTCACTCCTCTGATTTGAAAGATTCCAGACAGGATTTAGTCCTGCTCCAGGAGCATGGCGATACCCTGCCCAACACAATACCTGGCTTGATATCGCGCTATATCTCGACAACAAAACAGACAGGAAAGTGATCGGAGGATCGAGATTCCCGGTTAACGCTCGCTGACTGAATATTGGCCCGCAGGTCGCAGCTTGCAAACATATAATCAAGCCTGCAAAGACGACCATCGTTATCGACGCAGGTAGCATCGTCTGCATCCTTAGTCCGACTTGCAGCCCAGGCGTCAATCAACCCCTGTGATTGTCCTGACAGCGGCTCGAGCATGGCGGCATAATCGCTACTGTCGGGCTCGAGATTGAAATCACCCAACAACAGCGAAGACCGGGGTACCCCGGGTGCCGGTTGATCGTGACTCCAGATTGACAATCGCGCATCATCTACCCATAACGGTGCTTCGAGTGGAAGTTCATGTACCAGGCGCTTCAGCGCTTCAATTTGAGATTGCCGCTGGGCACCGGGCAAGTGACTTAAATGCACCGAAAATATACGAACCGCGGTGCCATCGAAATCGATAACAACTTCAAGCGCAGTGCGGGGAAAATCGACTTTCGGATGAAATTCAGCCGCTACTTCGGTGCGCGGCCTGGCTAGCGAATGAGGCCGCGAATAGACGATCGGCCAGCGCGACAGCACCATGTTTCCGAAGCCGCGGCGCGCATTTTCGATTTCGCCGTCCGACCCACATCGACTGTCATCGGTTTCCCATGCCGGAGCATAAACCGCATAAAGATTGAGCGCCTTTGCCAGCATTTCCGGTTGCTGGTCGCGGTGACAGGTGGCCCAACCGGTAGTTACCTCCTGCAGGCAAATAACCTCCTGACCCTGGAGTTCGGCAATCGCACGAGTGAGATCGTATCGGCCATCCTGGCCAACGCCATACTGGATATTGTAAGTGGCAAATTTAACGATCGCGATAGCTGGCAGCCTCTCGGTTAAATTAACCCGACAAAAATTTATATCGCCGGGAGGTTAGGATAAATCTACCGTGGAAAAGCCATTTTGACCAGAATTTCCATTCCATTCTTGTCATTTTTAAGCGACACCTGTATGGAGGATTGTTAAAGACCGGTGGTCAAATTTGCCATGTTTGAAGTCGTTGCGATCTGCATTGTGGGCATTGTCTAAGCTTCTTGCCAACTATTGAATCATTATGCCAGTAGCTTACCAAGAGTGTAAAATAACAGGGGTCAATCTCGAAATTGGAAGTAGCCTGGATTCTTGCACAAAAACCGGGAGAATAGATCTGGTTACAAACAAAGACATTACAGCATTTGAAAACGATGGCGTCGCCTTTTTACCCGGTATTTTCGAACAGCGCTGGATTGACACTCTGCTCCAGGGGGTTTCGGGAAATATCGCAAATCCGAGTGAACGGGGACGAACCTGGGATCGGGATGCGCAGGGCCGGACCTGCTTTTACGACAGCCAGGTATGGCGTGAAATCGGTGCTTACGAAGATTTCGCTATCAACTCCCCCTGCGCGGAACTGGCGGGTCGTTTAATGGGTAGCTCGAAAGTTAATTTCTTTTTCGATGCGATTTTTGTGCCTACGCCCGGGACAGAATTTTATCCGCAGCTGTGGAGCAGAGGATAAAGGCCCAGTGAAATGCAGTTGGAAGTCAGCGCTATGTTTTCCGGGTTTAATTATAAGTTGACGAGTCTTACTCTTTAAATTGCCTGTTTATGCCTTGCTTCGGATCATGAAATTGCCGGAGTCGAGGCAAAGCTGTACAATGTTGCCTAAACGATCGACGTTATTGGCATGAATTTGGCCAAACAGGTGTCAGTTCTCTGGTTAACATCTTGAGGAGGATCAACATGGAGTGCCGGCAAACGACTTTTAAGTTTCTCATATTCATCAACATTATCGTTTGGCTCGCTGCCTGTGGCGGCGGAGGTGGTGGCGGCAATACAAACAACACCCCGGAGACATTTCACGGATTCTTTATTGATGACGCGGTACAGGACCTGATCGTCGAGGCCGCGAGTGGCTCGGTGCAGAGGACCGATGAAAACGGCGTATTCAGTTTTACCATCGATGACCCCCTCACCTTCAAGATAGACGACGTCGTCATAGGATCCGTTCCCTCGGGACGGGAAGTCATCACGCCGGCGGACTTTGGCACCACTACGGGACCCCAGGTTTTTCGCTTTATACAATCCATGGATACGACGCCGGGCACCCCCGGAATCGATCTGAACGGCCTCGACCTGCCCAATACGCCGATCAATTTCAACCAACAAGATAGTTTTTTTGAAATTGACCCCGACGTTAATGCAGCACTGGCGGCGTCTCAGTTAGCGGGCGCCACGGGTATCCTGATCGATCGCACCACCGCACAGGCTAACTTTCTTGCCGGAAGCAACCGGATCATCGTGCAGGCGGATTTCGAAAACCTGGTGGCCTACCCGGTATCCACGCCGGGACCCAATGAACCCTGCATCGTATTTTTCAACGCCGATCTGAGCGGGAAAAGCATTTGCCGCGACGATATCATCGCTGACCCGGCCACCTCGGCGGAAAATTTCACCTGGTCCATCGACGGTGTCTTGCTTGTCGCGGTTATCGATGTCGATACCCGGGTTACGGTCACCAAAAACGGCACTACCGGCAACCGGATTCATACCACCGTGGCAACCGAGTGCTTAACCTGTGACCCCAATGCCGGCCCCACGATTGAGATCGAGCGACAGACGTTTTTCACAGCACTACCAATAAGCACGGTTGATTTTAATGGGCAAGTACTGAATCTATCGAGTGATAGCGGCACAACCACGGCCAGCTTCGCGGTTGGCACAGTCGAATTTGACGACGGTAGCGGTATTGAGACTGCCAACTGGTCTGTGGACACGGTCAGTAACGTACTTCTGCTGGAAGGCACGGGGCCCCCGGGTTCTGTCGATCTCAGCGTCTCGAAGGCCATATTGATCGACGGTAGTGTCAACGATGGTCAATTCGCCGTGATTAATGTGCGGGTAGATGACACCAACGACAATGGCGTCGCCGACCCGGCCGAGGTCGATAGCAATGGTGTCATTGACAGTGTCGAGGTTCTGACTTCCACGCCGTAGACGGCAGTTAACCTAAATTGCTTCGCGCTAGTTTTTCGTTTGCTTTTTAGCCCGGCGCACGAAACCCGAGACCACTGCGATCGAGAGGGTACTGGGTCTGTTTGCGGCCAAGATAACGCACTGCGATGTCATCCCACAGGGTCAGTCGCGACCAGTCCGGAGTATCTGCGATACCATCCTCGTCGGTGAGAAACGGGTTGGGGAAAAGATATTCAGTTGTGGTGTATCGTCACCGTTAAATAGCCTCAACTGCCAGATGATCGGCGAACCGTTTCCTCGAAACCGCGGACAACTTCCGCGCGCGAAGTGCGGCGGCTCTTTTTTAACCCGAGAGATGTCGGACTGGATGGGCTACCCATATTCTCGCCAATGCAAATGTGGAAGTGCGCACCCACAAAATGAACGGTCAGGTATCCGTCGAACAGAGTGATCGACCGGGGTTCACTGGGACAACGAAACTCGTAGGCACCACCTTCAATAATCGGGCCGAAAACAATCGACTGCCAGTAGTTTTCAAATATATAGCGCAGCAATTCCTCGAGGTAATCCGTTTCGACAGGCAAGGTATATATTTCCTGTTTGTTGCCATTGGTGGAATCGATTTGCGGAATAATTTTCTTTGTGATCGTCATTACAAATATTGAACCCTTGCTTGCTGTCATTCATGCAATGAGCCAGGACGTTTCAGATGATAAAAACAACTTTTTCCGAGTGCCGTGTGACGATTTTCTGGTGGGTGATTTGCGACATTCCCGTTTATATTGTGAACCACAGGATTCAATCGACATTAATGGTACCGTCACCGACCAATACACAATTTCCACCGATCCAGGTGGAAATCACCGCGCCGTCTTTTTTCTTAGCGCGGGCATTCAACACGCTTGGCCGGCCCATTTCAACCCCCTGTGCGATTCGCCATTTAAAACTCCCATGTTTTGATTCTTTGTGGTGAGCGAGTAATCCGGCGAGGGCACAATTGGCACTTCCGGTTGCAGGATCTTCCGGTATACCGTCAAGCGGTGCAAACATACGGGTACGTATATCAAACTCGTCATTGCATCGAACATAGAGGTGAACATCCCCGGAAATGCCTTGCGCCGCGATCTTCTCAATGCCGAAAATATTGGTTTTCGCACGATTCAAGGCGGACTGATCCCGAAGTTCCGCAAACAAAAAAGGCAACCCGACCGAAGCGACCAGAGGTCGGTGTGTGTCTATGGCAATTTCATTTTCGGGAAGCGAAATTGCAAAGGCGAGCGTTTCGACCGATATGGTCATCCCAAACGAAATTTCTTCAGGGGCTTTGAGCTCACAGTAAACAACCCCGTTTTCAAGTTTGCTCACAGTGATCGGAACTAATCCCGCCTGCTCCTCAAATACGATTTCAATTGTCTCGTCAAATTCCTCTATTTCACCGACAGACGCCAAGATAAATGCAGTGCCTATATTCGGGTGGCCTGCAAACGGAACTTCTGCGGTCGGGGTAAATATCCGTACTTTTCGGGTATTCCCTTTTTCCGCCGGAAAAATAAAAGTGCTTTCGGAAAAATTGAATTCCCGGGCAATCTGTTGCATTTGTTTATCGGTAAGGCCACTCGCGTTTGGCAACACGGCAAGCTGATTGCCACCGAATCGCACATTCGTAAAAACGTCACAAATATAATATTGATACGCCAACCAATTGACCTCTTCCCCCTGACCTGAATGGCACTTACGTGAGCACGAAATACTAACTACTGAGTCATTCTCGCGAAAGCGGGAATCTGCCGGCCTTTGCAAGATCCCCGATTTCGCGGGGATGACATGCCTAAGTAAGTGCCATTCTCCCCTGACTTTTAATTTTAATGGTAATGGTAATGCCACCTATCATAATCGCGTTTTCAGCATTACGCAGCGTTAATGTTGTTTC
>CAZAVY010000078.1:0-14199 GCA_964488685.1 uncultured Gammaproteobacteria bacterium | reverse complement strand
ACAGAATGGTGCAGGCGTCGAGTCGCGCCCTTCGCGGGCGCGTGGATTGAAACGCACTGGTCTGGCGGGCAACAAACGAATATTACAGTCGCGCCCTTCGCGGGCGCGTGGATTGAAACAATGGAAGCCAAATCAGGGCAGAAGTTATTACCGGTCGCGCCCTTCGCGGGCGCGTGGATTGAAACAGCGCAGAGGATGGATCGCTAATCAACACCACCGTCGCGCCCTTCGCGGGCGCGTGGATTGAAACTCCTCACTCGTCGGCGACCATAAAAATACTTTGGTCGCGCCCTTCGCGGGCGCGTGGATTGAAACGAGCAAGCCGACGAACTACGCAATCGATATATTAGTCGCGCCCTTCGCGGGCGCGTGGATTGAAACACTCTGCTGACATGATTCTCCTGGCAACAGAAAAGTCGCGCCCTTCGCGGGCGCGTGGATTGAAACCTCGCTTTAGCTGCGGTGCCGTGGAATAAGTTGTGAGCGGGCACCGGATTCGAACCAGTCAATACCGGGTTATGAGTCGAGATAGGAACCAATCAAACCCTAAAGAGCCCCGACAAGCAGGGCAAAATCAAGGATAGGGGAACATCAACTAAAACGCAGGTACAAATAACCCCGCATTTTGCGAGGCTTTAGGGCATTTGAATTAGTTTTGGAGAAAATACACGATTTACGGACAAGTCAACCACTTATTTTTGAAGCGTTATTCAGATGGTTCACAATCCACTGTGATAATTTCATCTCTTCGCGCTGAGCTTGCTTCACCCATGCTACCTTGTCAGTCATGTTTACCCGGATATTTACACGGCCAGAGGCCCGATCCTCGTTGGGCTTTCTGGCGTGTTGATTGCCTATATTGTGAGACACTATCCGAGCACCTTAACCAAGGTTCCGATAAGGGCAACAGTAGCCGCAACAATGGTAGCCAATACAATCAGTGGGTAATATTTAGTCTCGGCCTGAATTTTAACGGTTTCGGCCATTAACTTTTGAATCTCGATGTGAAGCTTTTCTTGATTTAATTCTGCTGTTTCCATGTTTCTATCCTTATCAGACTTCCCTGTGCCGTCGGAACGGTAAGTTGCTCTCAACTCATGTACTTAATAATAATGATTTGTGCGTACAAGTCAATTATTAATTATGCTGTAAATTCTAAAAATCTACGCTCAATAACCCGAATAGATTGGTTAAAATAATCCCGGTATGCCTGTCCGATGTCCCCATATGTTTTTAGCTGCCCTTAGAATAGTCGCGCCCTTCGCGGGCGCGTGAATTGAAAAGTGGTTGTATGATCTATTTTGGCCACGTGGATATGTGCCTCTAAATCAACGATTTCTAAAAATGGCCAACAACATTTACACTCGCACGGTTTGCATTGCCTTTTTTACGCGCACTCGTTGTGATCGCCGAAATCGAAGCGCGCGAGGAAACCGGCAATTTACAGTAACCAGGCGATAATCCGGGATTGCCAGCGCCTGGCCGCTATCGAAGACCGTTTCGAGGGCTACGGGGGCTTACTGGAAGGTTTTTAATGACATGAGTTTATTTCCGTCTTGCAATGCTATTCGTGAGTCTGTTGATGATGGGTGAAGCATCGGCAGGTTGTGAACAACTTTCCGTGGATACCTCACTGGGTACGGTGCGGGATAACGCTACCGGGCTAACCTGGTCACGTTGCTTACTGGGGCAGGTTGGCGGTGGCTGCCTGGACAAGGGCGCAACGATGAGCTGGGTCGATGCGTTAAACAAGGCCAGAGGCGCCGAGTTGGGTGGAGAAACCTATTGGAGATTACCAAAAATTGAAGAGTTTGAAAAACTGTTTGCGATAGGCCCGGCCTGCCTGGCACCGGTTTTCCCGGGGAGCGAAACGTCTATCGTCTGGAGCGCATCGGCGAATCTGAATTACGCCACCGATGCCTGGGCGTTCGATTTTTTCAAGGGGAAAGCGCTCGTCAAAGCCCGGCATGGCAAATTACAGGTGCGCCTGGTAGCGAACCCGGGGTAGTTACAGCTAGCTATCGTACCAGTGCCTGTTTGTTGCCATCGGACAGGGTGATGTCGACATCGTCCCCACTGGATAATTGTTTTACCGATGTCACCAGTTTGCCATCCTTGCTGATGGTGGCAAATCCACGTGCCAGGGTTTTTAGTGGGCTCAAGGTGTCCAGCGATCTGCTTTGCAGCGATAGCTGGTGGCGTGCGAGCAATAGTTTCTGCCGCATCGCCGCCTGATGATTTTCCAGTAGTCGAACCAGCTTTTCGCTAGCTTGAGCTATCGTTACTTTCGGGCTGGTTTGCATCAAGGTCGACTGGCACAAGCTGACGCGGTGCCGGTACCCAACCAGGCGCGAGCGCAGCATCGCCAGCAGTGATTCGCCGGCGTGATTCAGACGTAGTTTGAGTTGCTCGAATTGCCGTGTCGGATGTTGCTGATCGAGCGCCCTGAGGAGGTACCCGAGACGATCTCCGCACTGTCCAAGACGCATTTCGATCTGCCCCTGTATGCGTCCAACGCGGTCATCGATAGCTTGCATCAATTCATTGATATCCGGGGTAATCGATTCGGCAGCAACTGACGGTGTCGGCGCGCGCAAATCGGCGACGAAGTCGGCGATGGTAAAATCGACTTCATGCCCGACTCCGGTAACTAGCGGAATCGGGAAGGCGGCGAGGTCGCGTGCCAGTCCCTCGTCATTGAAGCACCACAGGTCTTCCAGCGATCCGCCGCCGCGCACCAGTAATACCACGTCGCATTCTCCGAACCCGGCAACTCGCTGCAAGGCCTGTCGAATCTGTGTGGCCGCGGTTTCTCCCTGAACCGGTGTCGGAAACACGACGACCGGAATATGCGGCGCGCGCCGTTCGATGACTGACAATACATCGCGGATCGCAGCCCCGCTCGTTGATGTGATCAGCGCTATTTTTTGCGGGTGGCGCGGGAGCGGTTTTTTTAATGCACTGTCAAACAGTCCTTCCCGGTCCAGCTGAGCCTTGAGTTGTTCGTAACGTCGCATTAACTCACCCACTCCGGAATCTTCGAGATGGTCGACTACCAGCTGAAACTCTCCGCGCGCCTCGTACAGGGTTGCCTGCGCCCTGACCAGTACCTTCTGCCCGTTTTGTGGCTGAAAGCCGATACGGCTGTTACGCCCGCGAAACATCGCTGCACGGCACTGTGCTTTCTCATCCTTGAGGGTGAAGTACCAGTGGCCTGAAGCCGGGCAGGCAAAATTTGAAATCTCGCCTTCGATCCAGAGGGTACCGATGCCCTGACTGAGCATGGTTTTGACTTCAAAATTGAGTGCCGAAACGGTCCAGATAGCTTCGGCGCCGGGTTGTGCTGGTTGCATTTAATTGAATCGATTGATAATAAGCCGTTATTCTAACCTAGGTCTGTCGGAATCCGATAATCTCACTTACGCTTGCGCCTGCATTAATTTATAATCTCGCTTTGCAACAGCCCAGCCGGAGTCATCATGCGTATCAGCCAGGAAGCCCTCACTTTTGACGATGTACTACTGGTACCGGCCAGGTCCGAAGTTTTGCCCGGCGACGCCCAGCTGCATACCCGTTTAACCCGTAATATCGACCTTAATATTCCGTTGATTTCCGCAGCGATGGATACGGTAACCGAATCCAGGCTGGCGATAGCGATCGCCCAGGAGGGCGGTCTCGGTATCGTGCATAAGAACCTGTCGATTGAAGAACAGGCACAGGAAGTCATCAGGGTTAAGAAATACGAGAGTGGGGTAATCAAGGACCCCATTTCCATCACCCCTGAAACCCTGGTTCGGCAGGTCATCGACCTGACCCGGGAATGTAAGATTTCCGGACTGCCGGTGATCGGGAAAAGCGGGCTCGTCGGTATCGTTACCAAGCGTGATCTGCGCTTCGAGTCCAACCTGGATCAACCGGTTTCATCGATTATGACCACGCGCGAAAACCTGGTCACGGTCGGCGAAGGCGCGGAAAAATCAGAAGTGATCGAACTATTGCATCGGCACCGCATCGAACGCGTGCTGGTGGTCGACGACAAGGGTGAGCTGAAGGGTATGATCACGGTCAAGGATATCACCAAGTCCAGTGTTTACCCGTTTGCCTGCAAGGATGAACAGGGTCGTTTGCGGGTTGGTGCGGCGGTCGGCACGGGTGCTGAAACCGATGACCGGGTACGCACCCTGGTCGAAGCTGAGGTCGATGTGTTGGTCGTCGATACCGCGCATGGACATTCACGCGGTGTACTCGAGCGGGTCAGTTGGGTCAAAAAGAATTTCCCTGATATCGAGGTGATTGGCGGCAATATCGCAACCGCGGCGGCGGCGCGGGACCTGGTCGAAGCGGGTGCGGATGCGGTCAAGGTCGGCATCGGTCCGGGATCGATTTGCACCACCCGCATTGTGGCCGGGGTCGGGGTGCCGCAGATTTCGGCGATCAGCAATGTTGCCGAAGCGCTCGAGGGAAGCGGTGTTCCGGTCATTGCCGATGGCGGTATCCGGTTTTCCGGTGACGTATCCAAGGCCATGGTCGCCGGTGCCTATACGGTAATGATCGGCAGTATGTTCGCAGGCACCGAGGAAGCACCGGGTGAAGTCGAACTGTTTCAGGGCCGTTCCTATAAATCCTATCGCGGTATGGGTTCAATTGCAGCGATGCAGAAAGGTTCCAGTGACCGTTATTTTCAGGCCGACAATGTCGACGAAAAACTCGTTCCGGAAGGGGTTGAAGGTCGCGTACCTTTCAAGGGTCCGCTCACCAACACAATACACCAGTTGCTCGGCGGAGTGCGCTCCAGTATGGGATATGTCGGATGCGGCACGATCGAACAGCTACGCACTCTTCCCGAATTCGTCAAGGTAACCAACGCCGGGATGCGCGAATCTCATGTTCACGACGTGACGATCACCAAAGAAGCACCCAATTACCAGGTTTAGGCCGAAACAGGTAATGACCGATCTTCACCACGACAGGATCCTGATCCTGGACTACGGATCGCAATACACCCAGTTAATTGCGCGTCGCGTGCGCGAGGCCGGCGTCTATTGTGAAATCTTCCCCTGGGATGCAGATTTTGAGCATATCCGTGGATTCGGCGCGCGCGGATTTATCCTGTCCGGCGGTCCGGAGTCGACACTCGACAGCGCCAGGCCCGAAGTATCACCGCAATTGTTTGAACTCGGAGTCCCCGTGCTGGGGATATGTTACGGCATGCAGGCCATGGCCCAGCAGCTTGGCGGCAAGGTGGAGAATGTCGGCAAGGCCGAGTTTGGTTACGCCAGTGTGCGTGCCCGCGGCCACACCGGTCTGTTGCGCGATATCGAGGATCATGTCACCGACGAGGGTTACGGCATGCTGGATGTGTGGATGTCCCATGGTGACCGTGTCGCAGAAATGCCACCGGGTTTCAAGCTTATGGCGAGTACTGAAAGTGCACCGATTGCCGGCATGGCGGATGAAGAACGGCAAATCTACGGGCTTCAATTTCATCCCGAAGTTACCCATACCCGCCAGGGCAGCGCGATCTATGCGCGTTTTTTACACCGGATTTGTGGCTGTGGCAGCGAATGGATACCGGCCAATATTATCGATGCGACCATTACCGATGTGCGGGCACGAGTGGGCCAGGACGAGGTGATACTCGGACTTTCCGGCGGTGTCGATTCGTCGGTGGCGGCGGTACTGCTGCACCGGGCGATCGGCGACCAGCTCAGCTGTATTTTTGTCGACAACGGTTTGCTGCGTTATCGCGAAGGCGACCAGGTGATGGCGCAGTTTGCCGATCATATGGGGGTCCGTGTGATTCGCGTCGATGCCGAGGATCGCTTCCTGGCCAAGCTCGAAGGCCTGAGTGACCCGGAACACAAGCGCAAGGCGATCGGTAACCTGTTTATCGAAATTTTTGAAGAGGAAGCCGAAAAGCTGAACAATGCAAAATGGCTCGCCCAGGGGACCATCTACCCCGATGTGATCGAGTCTGCCGGGGCCGCGACCGGCAAGGCGCATTTAATTAAATCGCATCACAATGTCGGTGGACTGCCTGAGGACATGAAGCTTGAATTAGTCGAACCGCTGCGCGAACTATTCAAGGATGAAGTACGCCGGATCGGGATCGAACTCGGCATACCGCGTGAGATGGTTTATCGCCATCCGTTTCCGGGGCCGGGACTTGGGGTTCGGATCCTGGGGGAAGTGAACAAGGATTTTGCCGATACCCTGCGACTTGCCGATCAGATTTTTATCGAAGAGCTGCGTAATCACGATTTGTACGACCGGGTTTCACAGGCCTTTGTGGTCTTTTTGCCGGTCAAATCGGTTGGCGTAACCGGTGACGGGCGTCGCTATGACCATGTCGTCAGCCTGCGTGCGGTGGAGACCGTCGATTTCATGACCGCTCGCTGGGCCGACCTGCCGTATCAGTTTCTGGATCACGTATCGCGTCGAATCATGAATGAAATCGAAGGCATTTCACGCGTGGTATACGATATTTCCGGCAAGCCACCGGGTACCATCGAGTGGGAGTAAGCGATGCGCTCTGGATGCGGCAGGCGCTGGTGCAGGCACAACTCGCAGCCGATATGGATGAGGTGCCCGTGGGCGCCGTGTTGGTTGACTCCGCCGGTGAGCTGGTTGCGGCAGGCCACAATCGACCGATCAGTTCACATGACCCCAGCGCCCACGCGGAGATTGTAACGCTGCGCGCCGCGGCGCATAAACTGGCCAATTACCGGCTTACGGATACCACGCTTTATGTCACCCTGGAACCTTGCACCATGTGCGTCGGCGCACTGGTTCATGCCCGGGTTGGGCGACTGGTCTACGGGGCCGTCGAAGCAAAAACCGGCGCCATCGAAAGTGCCCAACAATTGTTCGAAACCGGAAAATTCAACCATAGGCCACAAATAGAGGTTGGTGTGCTGGCGCATGAATGTTCGGCGATTTTGAACCGATTCTTCGAAAACAAACGCGGCTCGTGGAACAATAATAGCAACCGGGAAAACTGAAACCTACAAACTCGGCGCTAGCGGCGAGACTTCCTTTACCGGTTTTACTTCAGGCTTATCGCGAAGCGCCCTGGTTTCGATATCAACCAGGTGCGCGTAATATTGACGGATGTTTTCGACGTATTTAACCGGTTCCCAACCCCGCGCGTAACCGTACCTGGTATTTTTATACCACTTTTTGCGCGCCAGTAGCGGCAGGTTTTCGCGCAGGTCGATCCATCGGTTCGGATCGCCACCCCGAGTTTCGGTGATAATTCGGGCATCCTCGACATGGCCGAAACCGACGTTGTACGCCGCCAATGCAAACCAGGTTCGGTCGGGCTCGGTAATGCGTTTCGGTACTCGCTTCAATACGCTGGCGATGTACTTGGCACCACCCCGAATGCTCTGTGCCGGATCGAGGCGATTTTTAACCTTCATCTGTTTCGCGGTGGCGCGCGTCAACATCATTAAACCCCGTACCCCGGTTGGCGATTTAGCGCGCGCTACCCAAAGCGATTCCTGATAACCGATGGCAGCCAGCAGGCGCCAATCCAGATTTACCGCAACGGCCTCCTTTTTGAACAGGGCTTCGTATTTTGGCAAATGACTTTCGATGCGCTGGGTAAAAGTCTGGATATCCGAATAGTTGAAGCGTTCGACATGACTATAGTGCCGATGCACTAACTGCTCCAGGCGGCCATCTTCAACTATGGTTTTGAAAAAGGAATCGATGGCGATGTCTAGACTGTTATCTTCGGTGTAATTGTATGCCCAGCGTAGCTGCCGCGGTTCGCCGATCTCGAACGCGATGCGCAACTCGGGGAAGTAGCGGCGTTGCAATGCGATTTCGTGGGAGTCCGCGACGATGTAATCGGTTTCCCCCGCATCCACCTGTTCGATCAATTCCTCGGCCGCGATATCGTCGACTTCGATCCAGCTAAGATTGGGATAATCCGTTAATAGCGCGTTCAACAGCTTCACGTGCGCGGTACCACTGACGACTTTCAACGAACCGCCAGCCAGGTTATCTATCTTTTTGGGTCTGTCGACCCGAAATTTCCGATACAGAACCTGGTTGGCAACTTCGTAGTAACGTGGCCCATAAGCGACCGAGCGACTGAAACTGGATTCATTTTCGGATAACCCTGCGGCGACGATATCACCCGTACCAAACAGCAGTTCGGGGTAAAGATCGGCAAAGCTGCCGATGGTGATGAAGTGGGCCTCGACACCGATCGACTGCGCAAACCAGTTGGCCAGATGAAATTCGAAGCCGTTTGGACCGTCGATGTCCTGGTAATACGTGGTGGCACTATTCAGCGTGAGCACCTTGACATAACCGCGATTTTGAATCTTCTCGAGTGTGGTCAGCACCCGTTTATCGATTCCCGGGAAAACAATCAGAATAGCCAGTACCGCGATTGCGACTATCAGGCCCGAAATTAACTGGATCCGATGGGCGGTCGGGGAAAGCTCAACCATCGGTTACCCGGTGCGCAGGCTATTGCCTGCGGGTATACACCCATTGCGAAGGGCATGACAGCAATTCGCTATAGGCATAGCCACCCCGATCGAAATCTTTAAGGATTTCGGGGTTGTCAATCTGATTGTCGATTATAAAACGCGCCATCGTACCGCGCGCCTTTTTCGCGAAAAAACCGATTACCTGGTAGCTGTCTTCGTGGTAATCCTTGAAAACCGGCGTTATTACCTTTGCCTTGAGCAGTTTTGGTTTTATCGATTTGAAGTATTCGTTCGAAGCCAGGTTGATCAGAATTTTCGATTCCGATTGACGCAGTTCCAGGTTCAGTGCCCGGGTAATACGACCATTCCAGAACTGGTAAAGGTTTTTACCAAGCCCGGTTTCCAGCCGGGTGCCCATTTCCAGGCGGTAGGCCTGCATCAGGTCGAGTGGGCGCAACAGGCCGTACAGACCCGACAGAATGCGTAAATGCCGCTGAGCAAAATCGATGTTGTCTGAAGTCATGCTATAGGCATCGAGCCCGATATAAGCATCCCCCTTGAAGGCGAACACTGCCTGGCGGGCGTTCTCCGGCTTGAATGGCGTTTTCCACTTTTTGAAACGTTGCTGGTTCAATTCGGCGATGTTGCTGCTGACATCCATCAGCCTGGACAGATCGGGCGCCGAGAGTTGGCGCAGGCGTTTCACCAGCTTGCGAGACTGGGTTAAATGCGCTGGCTGGGTAAACGCATCGGTTACCGTGGGGCTATCAAAATCGAGTGTTTTGGCGGGCGAGATAACGGTTAGCATGTTGTCAGGTTCGGAAAAATAAGGCATGTTACCAAAAATATCGGGGCACTTAGTGAATTTCGTTGCAGGCTTGTTTTTCTGGCGGTGTTTACCGGTAATCCTGCAGTTATGCGGGGGAGGTTGTTCGAGGGTTGTTGATTTTGTACCTGGATTTGGCGATTATTCCCTGGCACGACATTGGGTTATTTATTGTTTCTGATTCGAACTACCGATTTTTCGATAATCTGATGGGTGCGACCGGATTCCTCTATGGCATTGCCGCCGGCGGCGGTGCGGGTGAGATGATTGCAGAATGGATCGTTGAGGGGGGAACCCAGTCTGGACCTGTGGCCGCTCGACATTCGTCGGTTTTCCCCGCACCACGCGACCCGGGCCTTTATGTATCCCCTTGCGATCGAGCATTATGCCCATCACTACAAGATGCGTTACCCGGGCAGCGAATGCCAGGTGGTACGCGAGCTGCGCCGTAGTCCGCTGCATCAGATCCTGAAGCGTCACGGTGCTGTGCAAGACCAGAAAAGGCAGTCCGGCTCGCGCCGGTGCAACCTTTCGCAAGTTGCACAATTCGGGCCATGAATTCAATTTCCGGTTTGAGCTGTTCGCGATGATCGAGGAGTATCTGGCGGTGCTCGCGACCAGGGATATCGAGCTGCCGGGGGGTTAGCACGATGTTGTCGAAGCTGCAGTTCCGATCAGGCGGGCGTTGGATTATAATCCGGGCAGACTGCTGCCGTGTCATTGCAGATGGATAGGCCGATCTATCGGCATCGCCCAAAATCTAAACTGTCCGTGCAGGAATATACCGTAGCGTATTATCCAGGATTCTGCTGGTCAATATGCGACTGATATTGTAGAATATGCACATATACAGCACATGTGCATATTTGAGGAGTTAGAAATGCCGGCGACAGAAAGAATTCCAGTTTTAATGACTCCTGTGGAAAAAAAGACCGTGGTCGCCAAGGCTAAAAAAGCCGGCATGAAAACCAGTGAGTTTATGCGTTTGGCTGCACGGGATTATCAACCCGGTGAAGATGAGAAGGCATTGGAGTCGATGATCGATCAAATGAACACGGCCACGACCAACGCAAGCAGGTCAATTGACCAGGCATTGAGTTTCGTAACCAGATCAAATAAACGTATCGAGAAAATGGAAAGGGCGGCGAAAAAATAGAGTGGGCGCCGTCGATAAAATGTGGGACGGGATCACCAGAGTTATTAAAATGGATGCAAAAGTTGAAGGATTGGCAGCGACCGTTGTTGATCAGCAAAAACGTATCGAAGATTTAAGCGGTCGTATCATCCGGCTGGAGACAGCCCTGGAAATCGGTCTGTCTATACAAGGCGGCAATAAAAAGAAACTCACAAAGGGTTAACCCGCGTTTCGATCCTGTGTGCCCCTCGCTCCTGGCCATTGATAACCACAACCCCGGCCTCGTTAAACCCAGCCATGATACCGGCAGGCGGTTATCGCCTACGCGGTGACACCGGTTATCCGTTATACCGATCATGGCATCTGGCAGATATCTGCCAGCCTGATCGAGGCGTCACTGCAGGTGGGTTGCACCCGCGGCCAAGTACCGCGTTACCGGGTCGGATGCCGAAATCGTGTTGTCCCGGATCTGTGCCAATAATATAAGCCAGCCTGTCGGTGCGGTGGTATACACCCAGATGCTCAACCGGCGCGGCGGGATCGAATGCGACCTGACGGCAACCCGTATCGGCAAACTGGAATATTACCTCGTCACCGGCTCTGGTTTTGCGACGCATGACCCGGACTGGATAAGGGGTAAAATTTCAGGGAATTCCGATGTCCGTGTCGAAGATTTTACCTCTGCTGGGCGATGCTTTCGCGGATGGGACCGAATGCCCGCAAGGTGCTGCAATCGCTAGTGCAGGAAGATATTTCCCACAGGTCGTTTGCGTTCGACACGATGCGGGAACTGGCTGTATGCGGCGCGCCAACGCTTCGGAATGACAGCCGTTGCATGAGCGTGAGTACACCAAAATATTGCGAGCACTACCATGATCCTGTAGTCTTCGCGCCCAGTTCTGGATTGATATCCGAAACAGCAACCAATCGAATCAGGAGAGATGTCCGAGTGGCTGAAGGAGCACGCCTGGAAAGTGTGTATACGGCAACGTATCGAGGGTTCGAATCCCTCTCTCTCCGCCACCCATAAAAAGGCCCCCGAAGGGAAAGCGTCCGGGCAGCGATGCGTTGTTTTTGCCCTGAACGCTTCCTGTTGCGCAGTTATCAACCTGTTATTTTGCTAAATCGAGAGGAATTGCTATAATTGCTGTTAGGTAATGGGTAATACTGGTATTACCTTGGTAGGAGGCAAATATGCAAACTTCAACAAGCAAGTTAACCAAAAAGTATCAGGCGACTATTCCTGAGCCTGTGCGGGAATTACTTCATCTGAATGCGGGTGATGAAATCGCTTTTGACATTGAAGATGATGATGTTCATCTCCGTAAAGCGAGACCTATCGATCTTGCATTTGCACAGAGTATTGAAGGCACCTTGAGCGAGTGGACATCGGAAGCTGATGAAGAGGCTTATCGTGACCTTTGAGGCTTTTGATGTCGTTGTGGTGCCATTTCCATTTACTGATAGAACAACCAGCAAGCGACGTCCGGCGCTGGTTTTATCTGACGCGGGTAGCTTTAATAAACAAGTGGGTCAGTCTGTGTTGGCAATGATTACCAGCGCCGGCAACTCGGATTGGCCGTTGGATGTCAATATTCAGGGTCTGGATGACGCTGGATTACCTTCTGCCTCGGTGGTGAGGATGAAGCTTTTTACTCTGGGTGATAAACTGGTTATTCGAAAGGCTGGGGCCTTGGCTAAGCAGGATCGATCGGCAGTTTCCACTGCACTTCATCAATTACTCAAACTGTAAGCCAAGTGTAATGACAGGTATGGCCAGGTACACATTCGTCAGCAATTTGGACCGCCGCAGGCGCCCCGAAAGGGTCAAAACGCGAGTAGTAATCGCGTTTTGAATCTCTCTCTCCGCCATTACTTTACTGTAAGTAATTGTATAAATGCTTTACCGAAAAGTAAAATCCAATCCCGCCATTTAATCCGGCACTTGTTTTTCTCGCAGGTATTCTAGCGTTTATTTGCTGGTAGCCCTGAACGCCGGGTGTATCGCTGACCGCTGCATCGGCCATTCTCAACAAGGTCGAAGCTGCAACACTTAAAATGGGCGGTCGCCTGCGCGTCGGTCTGACCGGCGGCGCAACCACCGATGTCCTCGACCCGGGCCAGATTCTCGACCTTTACATGATTCGTCTGCAGTTCGGACAACTGCGCAACGGATCGACCGAAGTAGCGTCGAGTGGTGAATTGACTGCGGAACTGGCCGAGAGCTGGGAAGCAAGCCCGGACGCCAGGATCTGGAATTTCAAAATACGCAAAGGCGTAGAATTCCACAATGGCAAATCCCTGACCTCGGAGGATATAGTCGCGTCTCTGAATCACCATCTCGGTGAGGATTCCAAGTCGGCCGCGAAAGGAATATTGAGTGGCGTGGTCTCGGTTAAACCCGATCGGCCCGGCCAATATTTACCGTGCCACTGTGGACGAGTTGCCGCAGCGACATTATGATCCGGAAAAGACCAGGTTCCATTTGAAGAAAGCAGGATTGAGTTCGCTCGAGATCCAGTTTCACGCAGCCGATACCGGTTTTGGCGGTGCAGTCGATGCGCGGGTCCGCTGATGGCTGAATACGATATACACTGTCGTCGGGTTAATATGTTGAGATGCAACAGATCGCCCATCATGAAGGCGGGGTTTGCCTGCCGTTGTTCCAGAGCGATGTAATGGCCTTGCACGAACGACTCGCTGTGCCTGAAGTCGTGGGTGCCAACTGGGAACTCGACGGTGCTAAAAATTCCGAGCGCTGGCGGTTTGCCTAGGAGTCTGTCGGACTTAGGGTGTCGTAGCGAGGGAAAGGCATTTTGAGTCAGATTTTTCTATCGAATGAGGCGAAGAGCCTGCCCCATGAGCGAAGCGAATGCTGTGGGTATAGTCACTCATATTCAACGAATTGGATAGGAAAATCTGGCCAAAATGCCTTTTCCGCAGTAGATTTATCCTAAGTCCGACAGACTCCTGGGCACAGGGATTGTCACGGTAGTATTGAAAAGGGGTAGTTTTACTGCCCCTTTTTTACGAGAGTTACGACTGGTTTAGTTTCGATAGCTTTCCCGCGTCTGCAAACTGGTTGTTGTCGATATCGAGCTCGAAACATTAGTGGCCGGGTAGACGGGTAATCAATTTTATCAGAGGTATCAATGGCAGTTAACACTTCGATCCGTGGTTTCTCCGAAGTGGAGTTTGAGCGACGTACCGAACGTGCCCAACAATTGATGCGCGAGCTTGAGATCGACGCCATGTTGTTGACTACCGAACCCAATGTACGCTACTTCAGCGGTTTTTTTACCCAGTTCTGGTTGAGTCCGACTCGCCCCTGGTTTTTGCTGGTACCACTGCAGGGTAAGCCAATTGCGGTGATCCCTACGATCGGAGTGATTGGCATGCAGGACACCTGGATCGACGACGTACGTGCCTGGTCCTCGCCGCAACCGGGTGACGATGGTATATCACTTTTAGCCGCGACTATCGATGAATTGCCCAAACGGTTTGGTCGTGTTGGCGTGCCAATCGGCATTGAAAGCCACCTGCGCATGCCTGCAAAAGATTTTCAGCAATTGGTGGACGAGCTTGGCAGCACCGAAATTATCGACTGTGCGTTACTCCTGCTCGAACTTTGCAGTATCAAATCAGCGGCAGAGGTGGGCAAAATCAAAACGGTTTGCGAGCTTACCTCCGATAGTTTTAACAGCTTACCCAAATTTACTAAAACCGGGGACAGTGTAAAGAGACATAGTTAAAGCCATGCGTATTGATCTGCTGCTACGCGGCGCCGATCA
>CAZAVY010000077.1:0-14766 GCA_964488685.1 uncultured Gammaproteobacteria bacterium | reverse complement strand
AGATTCCAGTCTCCTACCGATGGGAGGCTCCAATTTGGTGACCCATGTAATAAAATTAGCCGTAATCAGGCCCTGAATCGGGCATTACAAGGATCAGAATTGAACGCCACACTAGACCACCTTAGCGCCGAGCTCAAGCGCTGCGACCAGCTTTCTCCGTTCTTGTTTGAAAATGGGGATGCCTACCGGAATTGGCGCGCGCGAAAACTGAAATGCCGACAGGAATTGAGTGTCGACAGGGTATTTGAGTTGGATCGTGATGCACGATTGCCGCAATCAGAAATAAAATTGCTTCGCCAACAGGTAAATGCCTTCAATTTCATCATTTTCCAATCTGCCGGTGAAATCGGAAAATCAGAGTTCCTTGAACTTAACCGGCAATTTGGTCTACAGGAACTGGATTACAATCCTGGTGCAGGCCAGGACAAGGTGACCTCGCTTCAAGTAGTCGACGATTCGGACAGGCGCGCGCAGTATATTCCCTATACCAACCGTGCGATGAATTGGCATACCGACGGGTATTATAACTCCGCGGCTCGGCGCATCGGCGCATTTGCGCTCTACTGCGTCAATCCGGCTGGTCGCGGTGGCGGAAACTACCTGTTTGATCATGAAATGATGTACCTGCTGATTCGTGACCAGGCACCCGAACTACTGGCGGTGTTGATGCACGATGACTTGATGTTGATTCCCGCCAATATTCAGGGAAATAAGGTGATACGTGCGCAACAATCGGGACCGGTATTCTCGCGACAGGCCAATGCTGTTGGGCTCAATATGCGTTATACCTCGCGCCCGCATAATATTGTATGGAAATCTGACAAACTCAGTACGCGTGCGCTCAACCTGGTACGCGAAATTTTGATGGATGATCGTGCCCTGTTCGAAATACGCTTGCAAAAGCACCAGGGAATTGTGTGTAATAATATTTTACACGGTCGTCAGGCGTTTCATGATTCTGCGGAACGGCCGGCTCGATTGATTTACCGGGCGCGCTACTACGATACGATTGATTTCGACAAGGGCTCTGGCCTGAAATCGTTGAGCTGAAATCAAAGCGCGATGTTCTGGCAACAAGACGATGAATCCGAGGTCGAGTACCAGGCACCCGATGACGTGTTTGATCTCGTTTTCAAACTCTGCGGTCACAGCCTTGAAATTGACCATGCTTTTGCGTTGTCGCAAGCGCTGCAGGCGTTATTGAATAACGAAACCTGTGACAAGATAGGGGTTCATGGGGTGCACATGGCCGGATCGGGCAATGGCTGGAATCGCCCGGAACAAAGCGGCGCCGCGCTGCCCTTGTCGCGCCGGGCTCGCCTTGCAATACGGGTGCATCGGGATGAAGCCGATGAGGTCGTGCGCTTAACGAATCGAGCGTTACAGATTGGCTGCCAACAGGTAAAGGTCGGTGAAAGCAGGATTCGCAAGTTGTCGATCATCGGCACACTCCATGCGCGCGCGGTTTGTTGTGAGCGGGAACAATCAGAAGTCGATTTTATGGCACAGACTGCCACCGTATTGAAGCAGATGAATATTAAGGTTTCCAAAATGCTTTGCGGCAAGGCCGGTGAAATAAACACCGGCAGTGTTCCAATTTTCACCCGAGCCCTGTTGGTAGCAAACCTGGAACCGGAAGAATCTGTCACCTTACAACGCCAGGGAATTGGTGAAGGTCGTTTGCTCGGTTGCGGTTTGTTTGTGCCACACCGGGGAATAGATGCGGTATGCAATATTCAGGAATAGTTTCAACAATCATAGATAAGATTTTGAGGTCAGGTATATGAAGGTCGGTGAAGACGGGGTAGAAATTCCAGCCACGGCAACGGGGTTCCTGGAGAATGTAGAGGACTGGTCGCGAGAGGTTGCCAGGGTAATAGCGGATGAAGAAAAGCTGGAACTCAGTGAGCGGCATTGGGACGTGATCGATTTTTTACGCGATGAGTTTGTCAACAATGGTGGAAACCAGCCGAACACCAGGAGCATGGTGAAGGCAATGAGCAAGGCCTGGGGCGATAAGTCTGTCAACGCGAAATCGCTATATGATTTGTTCCCGGGTGACCCGAGCAAACAAGGTGGTAGAATTGCGGGTCTACCGGAAAGCCGCAGAAAGGGCGGTTACTGATAGTATTGCGAACCGTGCAATAAAGTTAATAGAGGAAAACCTAATGAGTAAAAAACAGGAATTGATTCAGAAGATGATAAAAATGCAACACAAATTCATCGATCTTGAACAAAAAGGTGAGTTTTCAGCCGAGCAGTATTACGACTCCGAAGGCGATTCCGAGCTGGCGAAGTATAAACGCAGCTTTGATGAGCTCGCAACGAAACTGGTAGATATGGCTCACGAGGAAAAGGGCTCGCATCGCTAATTAACTTATTTTCGCGGGCTTTAACTATCGGCCCACATGCGAAACAGGTTTGCGTGGCAAAGTGTAATCTGCTGATAAACCTCAGCCTTCACATCGCTGTTCAGCGATTCCCTGGCACGGTCCAGCTGTAACAGGATTTCACGTTGATCGGCGCGGCGAATGTAACTTTGCACCCAGGTTATTGCTACCAGGCGTTCACCTGCCGTCACTTTTTTAACCGAGTGGTAACGGGTCGATGGATAGAGAATGGCATCGCCGGCTGCAAGCTTGAATTCAGTATTGCCCTGGGGCGATTCAATGCAGAGTTCACCGCCCTGGTACTCCCCGGGTCCATTCAGGAAAATGCTGATCGAAATATCCGAGCGATATCGTGAACCCGGCGGACCCATGATCGGATCGTCGATGTGACCACCGTATTCCATGCCGGGCTTATAACGTGCGTAAATTGGAGCGCAAATTTTAGCCGGCATTGCCGCCTGCAGATAGACAGGGTTCTGCACTAGCTCGGTCATGACGACATTGTTCAGTGCATCAAAACTTTCCTGGCCGGGTGCAAGTTCCTGGTTGTTTTTCCTGGTTCGGGCGTGTTTACCAGCGCTAAGCTTGCCGTCGATGAATTTGCTTTGGCGTAATACCGAACATACTGCTTCGAGCTGTTCAGGATTGAGCAGTCCTGGAATTTCTACTAACATTGTGTGAATAAACCTTATGAAAATCACCGTTGAGTTCGATGATAAGAGTTATGCCCTCGATGTTCCAGCGGCGCTCGCGCTCGAGGCAGCCGAGTTTTTTGAGAAACTGGATAAGGACATGAATTGCGGCTGGCAAATGAGTCGCTGGTGGGTGCCCGATCCCGATCCAGACCAGCGCTGCCAGATAGTTGCCGATAAACTATTGACTGCAATGCACAACAATAATCGCGAATCCGCGCTGTTGATGTGTGCCTATATCTTACAAAGCAAACCTGCTACCAGAAGAATTCGAATCAATACCGACGGGGAAATCCAGGGCAACGAATTCCTCGAAGAATAACCGCTTAATCAGGCAAATACGACCCAGGTGGTGGCGATGTACTTACTGCCCGATAGCAAGGTCTTACCGCGATGCAGGTGCGTCCAGAAGGGCGGAAATAACACCAGCTTTCCGACCTCGGCTTTGATCTGTATATGCTGGTGCTGAAACTCGGTTTCGCCGCCCTGATCGTGCAGCGCGTTGAGGTACCAGATTGCAACCAGTTGTCGCATCGCAAATTCATGACTGCCGCCATCGATATGCCAGTGATAAAATTCGCCGGGATCGGTGCGCTGAATCGCATAACCCATGTCCTTGAAAGGCCCGCAAAAAAAAGGGTAGCGTTGCTTGAACTCGGCAAGTGCCTGGTTCAATGCCCGAAAAAGTTCGCGATCCAAATCCTTCCAGTGAGGTTTTCCGCTTAACACCAGATCAGTCGAGCGTTTAATCGACTCGTCATGGTCCAGGGTTTGCCCGATGCGTCCCGGATACTGCTCATCGCTGTATTTTTCAAAACGATCGATCATTTCGGTACAGACATCGAGTGCAAGGGAGTTTTGCTTCTCAAAAACAAAGCTGCCTGGTTTAACTTCGTAAATTGTTTTTTCCATGGTCTGATTCGCGCTTTTTAATGGAAACAATTCTAACTGAAAGTATAGTTTCGATTAGCCCCCAAAACAGGATAGGGCGTTTAACATCGAAGAGGCGTATTATGCGTGAAATTTCATTGATAAACGCATAGTTATCAGCATCCTGGACAGGGGGCGAGATGATACAAAAAGCAGCCACTAAATTTAGCATTCTATTGTCTGTGATGCTCGCATTAACCGGGCCGATTTCCGTCGGCGCGACTAACTCCGATGCCGCCAAGGAACAGCGTTGGGCGGAACAGGTAATCGATGGTTTACTGGATGGAGACGAACTCTGGTTGGTTGATGATACTGGACACGAATTTCTTGGTATTTTAACCGAGGGTGGATCAAATTCGGGTCATGCGGTGGTTTTGATACACGGTCTCGGGGTGCATCCTAACTGGCCGGATGTTATTTATCCGCTGCGTCAGGGTTTGCTCGAACAGGGCATTACCACCTTGTCGATACAGATGCCGATTCTGGCCAATGATGCCGATCCCCGGGACTATGCTCTGCTATTTTCCGAAGTTCCGGGACGTGTCGAAGCGGCACTGAATTTTCTGATCGACAAGAGCTATCGGAATACCACGCTGGTGGCGCATAGCCTCGGTGCCGCGATGGCTACCTATTATCTGTCGCAAAGTGAGGCCGATAAAGTGACTTCGCTCGTCGTCATCGGTATGGGCCCCGGAATTTTGGGCTCGGAGAATATTTCCGCGTTGGAAAAAGTGAATATTGCAGTGCTGGATTTGTACGGCAGTGAGGATCTGGAGCCTGTGGTAGATTCAGCCGAACGCCGTGCAGTTGCGGGTGTTAAGGGCATGGGTCAAAAATACCGGCAATTACGCGTAGTGGGTGCCGGTCATTTTTTCCAGGAATACGAAGATATCTTATTGCGAACCATCGTCGAGTGGCTTGATACACAATCCGATTAACCAGGAGAACTAACCGAGCCGGCATGGTACGAATCAAGAAACGATGGAACCAGGAAGCGGCACCGCGATCCCTGGCACAGATGGCAAACGCCATCGCTGCGACAATCTGGAAACTGGCGGCTAACGTGGTGCTGAACCTGGAAAACGAAAATTTCGAAACCCTGACGCAAGGCCAACGTATCGATATCATGGAAGAAATGGTGTGCTACCTGGTGCATTTCTGCGATCGCTGGATATATCCAAAAGCCAGCCACGAACAGCGAGCGGAATTCGTATCCTGTCTGGTTCAGGATATGGCGCGTATGCTCGAAGACAGCCGGATCGATGTGCAGGGCGAGGGTGGGTACCAGGCTGCCTTCGTCAACAAGATTAATCAACGCTCAGCGGATTACGCGAGCTACAGATTCATCGAAGCGGAAGGCCCTGGTTTCGCGATGCGCTGCCGCCTGGGAGATCGGGTCAAAGATTCTATGGGCGAGCGCGACAATCGCTGGATTCCCGACTATATAGTCGGTCGCGAGGCGCCGGAGATTGAAACCGCCCTGAAACGATCGATGTCAGGGCTGGTAAAATTCCCGCGCTAGGACTCGACCCAGTTTGAAAAATTTCCGCTGGATTTGGCGCTCCCGTCTTCGTAACCCGCTTCGTAGGCCTCGGTTAGGCGCTGCTCTTCACGTTGCGGGTGCCCCAGAAACCCACCTTGCCAGCCAATAATATATTCCGATTGTACTTTCATCGCTTCCATTTGGGTGACGGCGTCACGATAGGCTTGATTCATCGTAATCTCCTGATTTAATTTAACAAGATTGAGGCTCAGATTAGCAAAAAAGCATTTTTACGGGTATATCTCTACTAGTCATCTTCGCGCAACATTAGGTAATACTGATATTTCATGGTTGCGGCACTGCCGGCAATGATCGAAACAATCGTCAGGATTGAACCCAGCGCCAGGGTCGATACCCCGGAAATCCCTTGACCGATGGTGCAACCCATTGCCAGTACACCGCCGATTCCCATCAATACCCCGCCGATAGCGTGCATCAGAAAATCGTTTCGTGAAGCGAACCACTCGATCCGAATTTTTCGAAATATCAGTGTATACAGAAATGAACCGACCACGACCCCGGTTACCGTTGCCACTCCAAAGGTTAAATAAACTGAAGCGAAGCCCTGTTTGATATATTGTGCCGCATGTCCGCTTGGGCCGATGAACGATAACGACTGCGCGCCGGCAAAAAAAGGTCGTTCGTCCATGAAATCCAGTTCTTCGAGTAAGGCCTGTCCGTTCGGGCCGGAGGTTACAAACCAGGCAATAATGATCAGTGAGCCAATCACCAGTCCCGCGCTTACCAGTTCAGGGTCTTTGCGAAAATCTCGTGATTGCAGAATCCATGCCAGTAACGGAACCGCTATCAACAGCGCAATCATCAATCCGTGAGATTCCGTCAACTCGACTCCGGAGAGGCCGAAGGCGACCGCAGCGACATCCTGGCTCGGAATATCCCAGGTAGAAAAATCGATGCCTAGCGGTAACATCCACTGTAAAAATACGAGGTAGTCGAAGCTGGTGAATAGCATCCACCAGGCACAGATTGCCATGATCGTCAACACCACCAGCGACTTCATGTTGCCCTCACCCAGGCGCACCAGGTTCTTGTTTCCGCAACCGCTGGAAAGTGTCATGCCGATGCCGAACATCAGGCCACCGACCAGGTGGCGCAACCAGATGAAACTGGCGCTGCGGTAGGGGGGGGCCGAAGTGTCGTTACTGGTGATTAATGAAAGATCGATACTGCCGGTATATTCAAGCATTCCGACCCCGATGATGGCGGTGACTATTGCCAGCATCCAGGAGCGCATACGGCTTAAATCGCCGATATTAATCCAGTCGGAAACCGCTCCCATGGTGCAAAAATTTGCCTTGTTGGCGATTGCGCCAAACACGATCGAAAGTCCGAATGCCCACAGCAGGGACTGGGAATAAAGATCCAGTTGCATTTACTATTACTTCAATCTACTTCGAATTGGACAGTCTATTTCTGGGTACCGGAGGCAGTAACACCGCCCGAAATTTTAGTCAAGGCGTCTTCAATTGCGCCGGGCGCGCACATGATACTAAAAAAGGTAGCACCTGTTTCGCTGGCCATCATCGGCAAATGCGGCCAACTGATCGCAATTCTGAACCTGCCATAAAGCGCTTCCGCCTTGTCTCCGTAAACCAGTATCTCGTAGGGCAGGTGGGCGGTATGACGGGGTGTTCCTTTGTCGATTCTCCCCATGATATAAGGATCGCTGCTACAATCGTCCTCATCGGCGCCGGATAGCCCGACCCCGAACAGCGTCATTTGCTTTCCGTTGACGTCGGAACCCAGTTTCAGTTCGAAAACCTGGGATGAGGCGGCTACTCGCCTGGCCAGGTTGTCGCGTATGGTGGCGACGGCCTGTTCATGTGAATCGAAGAAGTTCAACACGCTGGGGTCATCAAAATATTCCATCAGGAAGGTGTAATGAAATTTACGTAGATCTTTCGTTTCGAGCACCAGGTCGCCGCTACCGAAATACTCGATAAATCCCAGGGTCTGTTTCAGCTGCATCGCAATATTGTCGGTATCGGCCTGCATGCGATAAGTGTTCGCCCAGTAATGCGGGTTGGTATAGGCAATTTCGATCTTGCCATGGTTGCGGGTAAATGAAACCCGAAGTGCGGCGCCATAGCCGCCACGCTCGCTCCGGGTTGAACGATTGCGCAGTTCTTCATTCGAGATTACCAGGATGGTCGAGTCTTCATAGGGAGAGTATTGCCCGATAACTTCAAATCCACTATTTTTAAGTTTGCTGTTGACCGTTGCCACGGCCTCGGAAACTTGACCCTCATCGAGCACGGTCGCCAACACGAAAGGCTTGATCCCCCCTGCAGCGCTTGCCGGTGAACCGAGGAAGGCCGGTAACAGGCAGAGAGAGGTTAAAGTCAGCCTTAAAGCTCTGTGAAATATCATTTTGGATTATCGGGGTAAATATCGGCGGATGTCTGGAAATAGAGCGCGTTGCCGCCAGGTCAGAGACTGCGGGAGTAGGTAAACGCCAGCTCGTACTGGTCCATTTCGATTTCAATTTCCTGCGCCGGGTCAAAATCGTTGGTGCCGTCGACCGAAACGCTGGGTGCATACATCGCCGCAAAATTGATTGCACTGTTCTTGTCCAGCTGCCGGGTAAAACCGAAGGTGAAATGGTCTTCGACCACACCGGGAGCAAGAATATTAAACAATACTTCGTCGTCGGGAATCGGTTGATCACCGGTGCTGTAACCTACGCGCCAGGTCATTTTACCGCTCTGCCACTGGTAACCCAGCTTGACGACCGTCATATCTTCCCAGCCGAAACCCGCACCGTCACTACCACCGAGACAACCGTCGCCGGTGCCGCCGGTGGGTCCAGGTATACAGCTGCCATCGGTTAGCGACGAAATCGAATTTGCTATGGCTTCGACATCTCCGTAATTGATCTGCTGTATATCGAGCACGAACACTCCGTCCTGCCCGACTTCGACCGCGAGACCAACGGTAAAGTTCGATGGAATATTGAAGTCGCCATCGTCGGCAAACAACCCGGAATAATCGTCGAACTCACTCATATCGATTTCGGGCTGGTAGGCGGCGCCCAGTCGCCAGCCCGGCGCGATTTCGGTCTGAAAACCGAGCCGTACTCCAACCCCGGTCGCGGTGTCATGATCGTTGTTGGAAAGGTTGCCGGGGTCGCTGGAGAAACCGGCAAAGTTACCGAGCCCTTTGGCCTCGAATCGCTGGTAGACGATGAGCCCGCTAACACCCCAGGAGGTAGTTTCCGAAATTTTGGCGGCATAGGTAGTCGCAATAAACAACTGCGCGAGATCTACGCCGGTGGTGCCGTCACCGAAGGTGCCGGGCAATTCCAGTTGGGTTCCTGCCGGGCCCAGTAAAGCAACTCCGCCCTCGTAATCGGAATTCATGCCGCCGTTGCCGAAAACTGAAATGCCGATTGTGCTGCCACTGTTGATTTCCCAGTTGTAGCCAAATTCGGGGACCAAAAACAGCTCACTGTCACTGTCGATGCTCTGATCGCCGTCACCGACACTGAAAGGGCAGGCAGGTCCACAGACCACACCTGCTGGAACAGAAGGTCCTCCCTTTGACGAATAGCTGCGAATCGGCGCAAACGCCGCGGCACCGATATCATATCGCGCACCCTGCCAGACCATGCCGGCGGGATTGTTGGCCGCGGCGAGCGTGTCCTGTGAAAAAGCGACGCCGGCGCCGGCCAGGCCTTTATCAGCGAGGCTGGTGCCGTGGCTGAAGTATCCGTTGGTGGCCCAGACCGATGCCGGGATTGTAAGCGCTACAAGCGCAATGCTTATTAGTCGAAATTTCATCATTACTGCCTCCTCAAGTTTTATGCAATTTTATTGATGCAAATATTTAAATTATTATTATTGCAGTGGTTGCCAGCCCCGAAATTTCATAAATCTGCGCAAGGATCGTGCAGGATATTGTGCGTGATTTATGAATTTTAAGGGCTAGATAAACATATTGACGTCGGACTCTCCGGCAAATTCAAAAAAGGTGGCGGCTCCGGCATAGTCAATGTCGTCAATAAATTCGCTGGCTTGCATGTCGAATAGATCTACGGTCATTTGACAGGCGATCAGCTTGACCTCGGCTTCCAGGCACAAATCACGCAGCTCGGATACGCTGGCGACGCCCTTGGATTTCATCTTGGATTTCATCATGCTGCTCATCATGGCTTCCATTCCGGGAAGGGCGGTACAGATATTCGGGAACCATTTATCCATGCCCATCGGCATTGGCATACCCGGATTGCCCAGCGGCGAAACCTTGAGGTTCAAGTTCTTTTTGAGTAACTGGAGCCCGTAAAAAGTGAAGAAAATCTGGACTTCGTAACCGATTGCGGCTGCAGTCGACGCCAGGATGAAGGGAGGATAAGCCCAGTCCAGGGTTCCCTTGGTGGCAATCAATGCCAGTTTTTTCTCAGACATACTTCATCTCCAGAATAAGGCTGTGGATTGGCAGGTTCGGTCTCAGGCTTTCTTGATGTAGTAATGAAACTTACCTTCGGCTTCCGAGCTTTCCAGCAGTTCGTTACCTGTTTGTTTGCAAAAAGCATCGAAATCTTTTACCGAACCGGAATCCGTGGAAATGACGTAAAGCACGTCGCCGCTATTCATCTTGGTCAAGACTTTCTTGGACCTGAGAATAGGCAACGGGCAGTTGAGGCCGGTAGCATCAAATTTTTCGGTGTATTCAGTCATTAGTGCTTTACCTGGTAACAATCAAGATTTTAATTATTCGAGAGCAAAACCTTAATATAAATTCGGGATGATAAATACAGCCCTATTTGATAAGTTGCCCGCCCATTTGCAGATAAAAAAACCCCGCGAAACGGGGTTTTTCTATCTTTGATATTTCCATCCCCAATCAAAAAAATCAGAATTGCGGTCCCGCATTCTTTTGATCCATGGCCTGCTGATAGCCGGCCACACCCTGGAACCTGGCGATATTGGCATACTTGATCGCCATCGTATAGTCACCCATTTTGGCATAGGTCTCGGCCGCGGCGAGGTTACTCATCTTCTTGGTTTCTTCCCCGACCTTCACCTTGACGGCTTTGGATTTCTTCCAACGGGCATCCCGCCACTCGCCGTCAACTTTCTTGGCCATGTCGAGGGCCGCGACAGCGTCCTCGTGGGCCATCTTATACGCGGCCTCATCGCCGCCGGCGCCTGCCGTGCCGAAACCGGCAAAGCTGCCAATCGAGAACACCAGGGCGATAAAACCCGGATTTAAACTTTTAATTAGCTTGCTCATCTGATTACTCCCGATAATCCGGTGCGTCGATGGTCAGTCCATTCGACATGGACTGGTGAAAGTACTCCAGGTTACGGTATTCAGCGCCCTGAATCTTGAACGGTTTGGCGCGGACCTGCTTGTTACAACCGCCGTAGCGGCGATGCAGGGTGCCGAAACCATCCTTGCCACCCGTCGCTCTGGCCCATTTGCCGCGCCAGACCGGGAAGTGCGTTACCTGACCCAGTAAAGGAGACAGCAGGTTACCACGCGCCTGCCGGCCCGCGTTATACACGTGGCAATCGGCGCAGGACATGTTCAACTGCCCACGCTTGGTGTAGAAAAACTTGCGTCCGGACTCGTAGGCCGCCATGGCATCCGGGTCATCTTGCGGAACGATAACGTTGATTTTCTGACCGTTGGCCTGGCTGGCAAGCCATGCGGAGAGATAGGCGATCTTTCCTTTTTGTAATTTTAAGGGCGTCTCGCCGTTGGCCTTCTGGCACGCGATGAGCTGGCCTTCGAGGGTTTCCACTTGCTTGGTGTCCGCATTCCAGCGCGGATACTTAACCCGGATCTGCGAAGGATCGTTGCCGAAGCAGTCCCCGAATCCCTTGCCGTTGGCAAAGGGGGTATTCCAGACTTCCTCACCCACGTCCAGGTGATCCAGGAACGGGGGAAAATCACGCTGGGATTCCCACTGGATTGCCTTGGCTGCATCCAGCGCATAGGAGCCGTTGGCATAATCCATTAACGCCACGTCCGGGAAGCGGTCTTGCATATATTTTTGCAGCGCCTGCAGATCTTCCGACTGGCCGGCAATAGCGACCGTAGCCCCGCCCGAGATGAGGGTGGCCAATGCGCCAATTAACAATCGTTTCATATCATTCCTCCAATCAATGTAAACTTTAATAGCGTGCGCGACGCTCGCCTTATTTGATGGCGGCTTCCATGCTGTCGCTTTCACCGTTGTTGTCAACCCAGCTGATCTTTATCTTGTCACCCGAAGCTCCGCCCTTGAATTTGAATGACAGGTATGGATTTTTTGAAATTGCGGCGCCCCAGTTAGCGGTCATCACGATATTGCCATTGTGCTCGCCGGTAACTTCGGTGATGTGGTGGGCCGGAATTTTCTTACCGGTTTTCTTGTCTTTGCGCAAGCCCGTTTCCATCGGGTGGCTCATCAGGGTCTTGACCGTGGTAATGCCGCCCTTTGCCTTTGCGCGAATCTTGATAGAAGCCATGTTTATTTCTCCAATTCGTTAAATTCCGGAATTAACCGCCGCAACCGCCGATGGTCACCTTTACTTCCTTGGTGGCGGAGTAAAGCTTGCCGTCGGCTTTAACTACCACAATGACGTCCGCGGTCTGGCCCATCTTGATGCGGGTCGATACGAAGGCTTCGCTGGCTGACGTCAAATTATAAGTAGAGGTCAGCGGCGCTGCATTGTCCGAGACCACAATCGAAATCGCTTCGACATTTGCCAGGGTCGACGATACGGTAACCGGTACCACCGCGCCATTTTCAGCGATGTCCGGCGCTTTCAGTTTGATTTGATCAGATGCACTGTGCTGATCGCTACCCAGCGAGCCGTTTAACGCGCCGCTGACATCCTTGGCCATAAATCCTTCGCTGGCGTAAGCTCCCAGCACTCGTTGCGGTATCAGCACACCAGTACCGATTGCGGTTGCCGTGGCGCCAATATAAGTGGCTGTTTTTAAAAAATTTCGACGTATAAGATTCATTTTTGAGTTCCTCATGCGATATATATTCCGGACTTAAAGGCTAAGGATATATTCCGTAACCAGGTCGATCTCTTTCTCGCTCAGGATACGGTGTAATCCGAAAGGAGGCATCATGGTATTCGGGTTCGTGGCCGTTGCATCCCAGATCCGGGCGCGGAGTTTCGCCTTGTCCGGGAAGCGGGCTTTCATCGCGATCAGCGGTGGGCCGATATTACCCGCGAGCGTTGCGCCTGCCATAATGTGGCAGGTCATACAGTTACCTTTCTTGCGGTCAAAAGCCACCTTTTTACCGTCTGCCACCATATCGGCGCCCGCGACTGAGAAACCACCGAAAACTGATATACCGCAGAACAGCGCGATTGATAAAATTCCACTGGTAACTTGCTTGGTCATAATGCCGGTTCTCCTCGATAATTTGCCAGTATGCTGCCTGCGTGGAGCAGTTGGCTATTTTAATTTACTTCAGATGCCAATCGATTGGCGAAAAGTAACCTAATCGAGCTAGCCAATACTATACCCCAATTTGGATAATGTATCGGAAAAGACGATCAGGTGTAAACAAGTTTTAATAATTCTGTATGCCCTAAGTGGGTATTTGAACTAATCCCCGGGATTGTTAAGGTGCATCCTGGTAATAACTCACCGATATACAGAATAGAGATAGGGGGAAGGTCATGTCTGTTCGTTTAGCCGCAATTGTTGCGCTACTGTTTTCTGTTTATCTGCTTCCGGCGGCAAGCCAGGAACACTGTGTTCCCGGGACAGCCGGCTGTACCAACCAGTCTTTGAACCCCGTACAGAACCCCTTTAGCCTGTTTCCCTGGATGGCAAACGCTACGCCTTCGATATCGTCTAATATCGCGGGGCAGGGGATGTCATCCGAATGGATGAACATGCAATGGATGATGATGATGGCCAACCATTTCATGAACTCGCCGATCGATGAAGCCACGCGCTTCGGTATTCTCGATGCGATGTTACGGGCGGCAAATACCCAGATGCTCGAAGGGATGATAGGCGGTAACAACCGTGCGCAGATGTGGTTTCCTTCTCAGAGCAAGCGGCAAGTTACGCCCAACACGGTATCCGAGTCAATATCGGATGAAGCCAAGCGCAACCTGTATCAAAGCCTTATGGCGATGAGTCCATTGTCGTTGCGGGATATGATCTCGATCATGGCGGACAAGATGCCGGTGGCCGAGGATGTTTCCTTCGACGATGCGATCGACTCGATGAAGCTACGGGCCAACGAAATCAATTTCAAGCTTGTCGGGCACAGCCCGCTGTGGAAGGATATCGCTGCGATAACCGGCGAGGAAACGCCACGTGTCGAGATTTTTAGTTTTTGTGATGCCATGGTAGCGCGCAAAGTTCTGGACTATGCGCCGGAATTTGTGGTCTTTATTCCCTGTCGTATCGCACTACTCGAAGACGCGGAAGGTAAGCTCTGGGTGATGACGCTCGACTGGGATGTCAACTGGCTCGCTCTGGCGCAAAATCCGAATAGCGTTTTGGACCAGGAATTGCAGGAGGCAGCGGTTAAAATCCGCGAGGGTATCCGCTATATTATGGAAGGCGCCGCCAGCGGCGATTTTTAACACATAACGGCATCAGCAATTAAACCAGCACATTGGAGTTCACTATGAATACCCGCATTACCAAAACTATGCTAGCTCTGTTGCTCAGCACCATATCTTTGTTGGCAATTTCAGCGGAATCAACCCCCGAGGCGCCATCTCCCGGCCATGAAGATTTGTCTTATGCAGTGCAAAAATCGATGGATCCGAATGTCTGGATGAAGCTGATGAAAGGTATGATGAGCGGTGAATTACAGGGACAACCGGCGATCGCATCCTGTGTTGAGTGCCACACCAATGAAGATATCGCGCGCTACCAGAAGGAATTTGGTGGAATGATGAGCGCGATGAATCCAATGATGCAAATGGGCAATCCCCGGGCCCACGGCGGTGCGGCCAGTGGGATGATGGCGCCGATGATGGGAATGATGCCGGGAATGGGTGGCATGACAAACCCGATGGGCATGATGATGAATCCGATGACGGGGATGATGATGGCGCCGATGACCGGGATGATGGCACCAATGACCGGGATGATGGCACCAATGACCGGGATGATGCCGGGAATGAGAGGAATGATGAAGCAAATGCCTAGTATGATGAATCCAAGTACTGCTATTAAGAACGCAACGATGAGAATTAAGCATACAATAAAG